>NZ_JBVVPN010000025.1:22717-121021 GCF_055811035.1 Bradyrhizobium sp. MI1.10 | reverse complement strand
AGTCGGCCGCCGCGGAGGGATTCTGGATTGCTTCCGCCTTCGCTAAAGCTTCGGCGGACACGTCGCTGCGCTCGCAATGACGGTTTGACGGAGTGTGCGCCACATTTCGTTCTCGCCAACGCTGCGCAATCTTCCGCAAGTAGCGCAGAATCCGCGCGCGGAATTTACGCGTGCCTTACCCTTGGTTCGCGACGCGCGCGCGGTCGAGGTGCTCCTCGATCTTGGGACGGTCGCGGGTGCGCTCGAAACTGGTGCAGAGCAGTTCGGTCTCCTCCAGCGAAACCGGCGCGCGATACAGCCGGCACATGAATTCGGCCGTTGCGCGTCCCTTGCCGGTACCCGGCCCGCGTTCGGCGAGAAACATGCAGTCTCGGCAGATGCTGGCATCGAGCCGCTGATGCGCCGCGTCGAGGTGATTGAGGATCTCGCGCAGCGAATCGCGCAGCCTGACGCACTCGTCGGGTCCGAGCGCGGTGACCGCGTTCAGCACGTGATTGATCGGATCGTGCTGGCTCAGGCACTTCTCGCCCTGCGCAGTGACGTGCAGCACGACAGAACGCTTGTCTTCGTGCGACGGCTTTCGCACCAGGAAGGATTTGCCCTCCAGCGTCTTCACGATCTGCGATGCAGTGGCCCTGGTGGCGCCGATGAAGCCGGCCAGCGCGGACGGCGTGCGCGAAAACCTGTTGGCGCGGCCGAGGAAGCGCAGCGCCATCCATTCTCGATCGCGCAACCCATGCTGATTGCCTTCGAAATACCAAGCCCTCGCCGCCTGAACCAGCAGCTCCACGGCTTCTCTTGCCAATGGCATGAATTCCTACCTTGCCCCGGGAAAAACGTTTGCGGCGCCCCGGAGCCGCCTTCGATCGTTGCGCACCAGCCGTTCGCGAGAAGCTGCAGCACCGGCAATGTCCGATACATGCACCGTGCTCTTCTCTCGCATGAAGGCACGGACTGCCCGGGGCCCGACCCGGACCGATGGGCATTGCAAGCTATGGCGCGGGAAGCGGTGTTGCTGATGGTATGCCATTCGCGGCGTCGTCGCACGGGAGCCCGAGTAGCCGTCGCCAGCAGACGATGGATCGGAGTAGTTCAACCGAAGCCCCTAAGGTTCAAGTCACACGCAGACGTTTCTTATCTTCGACGAAACGATGAATGAGCTTCTCAACAAAATCAAGTAGAGACCCTCTCGGAGACAGGATGTCGTCGCAGGCGAATGTAACGTTCAAGACAATCTCGCGCTTCGGGGACACATGATGGTGAACGCAATACGCTGTCCCACCAGCAACATGCACGCGACTATGCGACAGTTTTATTGCACGGCCCATTGTTGGCAGTCGTTGATGCAAGTTGATCGAAGCTTGTGCACGACGACGATGTGCCTCGGCATGTCATCCACAACTTGTGCGTTCTGCCAAGAATTGTCCGAGGGAACTCACAGGAAGTACACGCGGCGGTTGTCCGGGCCGGAGGATGGAGTCGCATTCGGCGCGGCTGCCTCACCCGAACGGTGGAGAAGATCACGGCCGAAACCGGAGACGGTCGCGCAGGCGCATGCGCTGTAAGCGTGGCGGCATGCGCAATCGCCTGTCGAAAACAACGAGCAAGGTGCGATCGCGGGCGCCTCGCGGCCGACCCAAGTTGAGACTTGCTAGTCGCCCTTGAGCATATCCCGCAGTTCGCGAAACGGATCGGCGCTTGGCGCAGCCGAGGCGTCCTGCCTCATCGCGCCGTAGATTCTCGGAACCATGTCGACCGCCTGATCGAGCCCCGAATCACGTCCCGTTTGGTATCCGCCCATCAGGCGAAGGTCGCGCGTGTCCTCGTATTTGGCGATCATGGCGCGCAGCTTGCTCACCAATTCGCGCTCTTCGGGATCCCAGACGTTATGGGCGAGGCGGGAGACCGAACCCAGAACGTCCACCGCCGGGTAGCGCGCCTGGTCGGCGATGTGCCTGGAGAGCACGATGTGTCCATCGAGTGTGCTGCGGATGGTATCGGCGATCGGCTCGTTGTGATCGTCGCCGTCCACCAGCACGGAGAAAATCCCGGTGATCGTCCCGGACCCCTCCTCGCCGGGGCCGGCGCGCTCCAGAAGGCGCGGCAGATCGGTGAAGACGGTGGGTGCGTAGCCGCGTGCGACCGCGGGCTCGCCGGCGGCGAGCGCAACTTCACGGGCTGCGTGGGCGAAGCGGGTGATCGAATCGACCATGAGCAGGACCGATTCGCCGCGGTCGCGGAAATATTCGGCGACCGCCATGGCCGTCTTCGGCGCCAGTCGTCGCATCATCGGGCTCTCGTCTCCCGTCGACACGATCGTGACGGCGCGGTGACGATCGGCGCCCAGCACGTCCTCGATGAACTCGCGCACCTCGCGGCCGCGCTCGCCGACCAGCGCCAGCACGACGGTGTCGAAGCCCTGACTGCGGGCGAGCATCGCAAGTAGCGTCGATTTACCGACGCCGGAACCGGCAAAGATGCCGACGCGCTGGCCGGCGCAGATCGGGGCGAACAGGTCGATGACGCGTACGCCGGTGCGCAGCGGCTTGTGGACCCGCGCGCGCTTCATGGCCGAAGGCGCCTCCGCCTCGGCCGAGACCGGACGCGACCCGGGGGTGAGAGGGCCCTGTCCGTCCAGCGGCGCTCCGAGCGCGTTGATGACGCGGCCCTTCCAGCTCGGATCTGGCGCGAAGGACAACGGGGGCATCCGGTAGGCGACCGAGCCGAGGCCGCCGGCGAACTGCCGGTCGAACGGCTTGGCGATGATGCCTTCGCTGTCGATCCGCACCACCTCGCCGATCTGGGGCTTGCCGCCGGAGTTGACGCCGATCAGTTCGCCGAGCCTGACGAAGCGCGACAGGCCGGAGACGCGGAAATGTGTCGACGCGATCTCGGAGATCGCGCCGCTGACGCTTGCCAGGGGAGTGCTCTGCTGAAGCTCCAGCAGCGCCCACTCAAGTTGCCGAAGAGCGTTCAAGGAAACCGTCCAACCTCATTGCGCGCGGAGCGCAGTCTATTTGCCGGGTTCGCCCAGCGTCCGGATTGCGTTCTGGAGCGAGCTCTCGGTGCCCTCGATCATCGAATTGGTGCCGTCGAAGGCGCGCGAGGCCGCGATCAACTTCGTCAATTCCATCATCGGATTGGCGCCCGAGCCCTCGACATAGCCCTGCTTGAAGCCGTCGCGGGAGAAGTCGGCGATGGCGGTCGCAGGCCGGTTGGGCGTGACGCCCGAATTGCCGTAGCGGTCGAGATTGGCGTCGGCGGGAATGTTGAACAGGCCGATGGTGCCGATCTCGTTGTTGTCCTGGGTGATCGCGCCGCTGCGCGCGATCGAGACCGGTCCGCCGTTCGGATCGAGGGTGATCTGCGCGCCGCCGGAATCGATGACCGGGAAGCCGGACACGGTCTGAAGGTCGCCGTTGGCGGCGATCTGGAGGCGGCCGTCGCGCGTATAGACCGTGCCGTTCGGACCGGCGAAGGCGATCCAGCCCTGTCCGACCACGGCGACGTCGAGCGGGTTGCCGCTCTCGGTGATGCTGCCCATCTCGCGCGAGATGATGTTGTCGCCGGGCGAGGAGAAGGCGACCGGGTTCGCGCCCGCCTTGGACAGCACCGTCTCGAACTTCACCACGTCGGTGCGGAACGCCGCCGTGTTGACGTTGGCGACGTTGTTGGCGATCGTCTGGAGGCGCTTTTCGAGGGCGACCTGCGCCGACAATCCTACATAGAGGGCCGATTGCATGACTTACCTGTTGAACTTGATGTTCTGAAGTGTCGTGAGCACGTTGCTATCCATGCTGATCGACGGTGCGGCGCCGCCGATCAGGACCAGCGCCGGGTTGGTCGAGGTGTCGCTCTGGGCCTGGGTCGCATCCCACATCGCCGCGAAGCGCTGCACGAATTTGGTGACCTTGGCCGGGTCCTGGAAATCGGTGAGCTTGATCTTGCTGGTGATCATCTTGGCCTGGGCATCGATATCAGCCGAACTGATCGTCGACGGCAGCCCGAGCGCCGTCTGGACCACTTGCGTCATCGCCTTGTCCGCGAGGATCTGGTAGGAATTGGTGATCGTGGAGGCCTTGCGCGTGAAATAGAGCGCCAGCCGCAGGCCCTCGTTCTGGTCGCCGGCCTTCTCCTCCATCGTCTGCGTGACGTATTGGGTCGCCGTGCCGGCCGTGGCCGCGGCGGTTTGTGTCGCCTTGTCGCCAAGGGCGGCGAAATTGAACGCGGCGGCGAATTGCCGGTAGCGGGTGTCGGTCAGCTTGTTGGCGAAGGTCTTGTTGTCGGCGATACCCTCGGTCAGCACCTTGCGCATGAACGCCTTGGCGTAGGTCATGTCGCTGAGGCCATATGCCTTCATCGCGTAGGAATAGAGGCGATAGTCCTTCAGGAAGTCGTCGATGGTCTTCACGTTGCCGATGTGGCTGAGGAAGTAATCGGTATCGCGGCTGACATCCGGCTGCGTCGCGACCTGTGTCAGCGACTTGCCCATGTCCTTGGTCAGTCTGGTGTAGTCCGCGATGGTGGATAGCATGACCCGCGCCCCTCTGGCCGCTCTCGCGACGTCGTCCCAAGCTGCCGTGAATCGCTTGCGCGAGGCTGGCGAGGGGGAAGCCAGCCTCGCGCAAGGCTCGCCGACTAGATATTCCCGATGGGATCGGTGATGGAGCGGCGCGTTGGGCAGTTTCGTGGGGATCGTCATCACGGTAGCGGCACTGCTGGGCGGATTCGCCGCCATGGGCGGGCATCTGGGCGTGCTCATGCAGCCGTGGGAGTTCGTGATCATCATGGGCACCGCGGCCGGCACCTTCATCATGGCCAATCCCTGGAAGACGGTCGCGGATACCGGGCTTGCCTGCGTGCAGGCAGTGACGGGGGCGGTGCCCGGCCAGCGCTACTATCTCGATCTGCTCGGCGCGCTGCACGCGCTGATGCGGGAGCTGCGGGGCAAGGGCCGCAACGAGGTCGAGGCGCATATCGACGATCCCGCGTCCTCCGAGATCTTCAAGGCGTTCCCGAGCGTGCTCGGAGATCCGTCGCTGCTCCAGTTTATCTGCGATTACGTCCGTCTCATCATCATGGGTAATGCGCGAACGCACGAGATCGAAGCGCTGATGGACGAGGAGATCCACACCATCGTGAAGAGCAAGCTGGCGCCCTACCACGCGCTGGTGGTGGTCTCGGAAGCTCTGCCTGCGCTCGGCATCGTCGCCGCGGTGCTCGGCGTCATCAAGGCCATGGGCGCACTCGACCAGTCGCCGAAGCTGCTGGGCGGCTTCATCGGCGCCGCCCTCGTCGGCACTTTCGCCGGCATTTTCCTGTCCTACGGCATCATTTCGCCCTTCGCGATGAAGGTGAAGATGACGCGGGAGAAGCGTTGCCGGCCCTACATCATCGTCAAGCAGACGCTGCTGGCGTTCATGAACGGCGCCATGCCGCAGATCGCCGTCGAGCACGGCCGCAAGATGATCGCGAGCCCCGAGCGGCCCTCGATCGACGTCGTCGAGAACGAGACGATCGCGGGCCCCAAGGCGGTCGTGACCGAAGCTGAACCGAAGGCTGCGCGCGCATCATGATGGAAGCCCTCGACGTCGATCAGCGCAAACCGCTGCCGAACTATCTGCTGGACGCCGCCGGCATCTCGATCGAGCGCATGCCGATGCTCAATGTGATCTTCGATCGCATGGCGGCATCGTGCACGGACAGCCTGCAGCCGATGGCTGGAACGCCATGCTATTTTTCGGTCAACGGCATCACCAACGACCGTGTCGGCGACATCGTCAAGGACTACGAGGCCAACGCGGTTGCGGCCGTGCTCTATGCCGAGCAGTGGGACTCCCGCATCATCATCATGCTCGACCGCGACTTCGTGTTCACGATGGTCGAGGCGATGTTCGGCTCCGATGGCGCCGAACCGCCGCTCGACGTCGAGCGCAGCTTCTCGAACATCGAGATCCGCCTGGTCCAGGCGCTGTTCGAGCGGTTCGCCAAGGCGCTGCAATCCGCTTTCGCCGGCACCTCCAACGTCACCTTCCGCGTCGAGCGGGTCGAGACCGCCATGGCGTCGCTGGCGATCGGGCGGAGCGGCAACATGTCGATCTGCGCGAACATCATGCTGCAGGCGCTCTACCGCGGCGGTCAGATGTTCCTCATCATTCCGCACTCCGCGCTCAACCCGCTCAGGCAGAAGCTCGCGACCGTCGTCGTCAGCGACGGCCGCGCGGCCGATCCGCGCTGGCGCGAGCAGATGGAGACCGAGGTTCACCGCACCGAGGTGACGCTGAGCGCCGTGCTGGACGAGAAGATGATTTCGCTCGGCGACGTTGTGAAGTTCCAGGTCGGACAGGTGCTCGAGCTCGAAGCCACGCCGCGCACGCTGGCCCGGCTCGAGAGCAACAACCAGGTGCTGTTCTGGTGTCAGATCGGCCAGCTTGATGGCTATTACGCCATGCAGGTGGCAGATCCCGTCGATCAGAAACGGGAGTTCGTCGATGATATCCTATCTCGTTGATGCCGTGCTGCTGATCGCGCTCGCCTTCACCAGCATGCGGGTGACCCGGATGCATCGTGAGCTGGCGCGGCTGCGCAGCTACCAGGGCGAGTTCTCGACGATCGTCCAGGAGACGGCGGGCACCTTCGACACGGTCATCACCGCGGCGCATGATTCTACCGCAAATCTCGGGCGGCTCGCCAACGTGCTGAGCACGAAGATCGATCAGGCCAACGAGGCGATCGCGGCGCTCGATGCGAGGAGTGGGCTCGGATCCGCGGCGACCGCGGGCGGCGCCGACGTGAACAAGCATTGAAGCCGAAACCGGCGGAATAAATACGGTCGGAACGTCGCGGCGCTCCGGGAGTGGAAATACCAAGAGGCGATACCAGATGGCGCAATCCTTCGATTATGAGTCAGCATCGGCGTCCGACGAGGGGCATACCGAGACATCTCCGCTGGAGCGGCTGGCGGAGATCGCCGCGCGCACTGCGGAGGAGACCGGCAAGTTCGCCAATGTCGATGCCATTCTGCGCATTCCCGTGACCATGCAGGTGGTGCTGGGATCGGCCACCATTCCGGTGGCAAATCTGATGAAGCTCGGCCGCGGCGCGGTGGTTCCGCTCGACCATCGGGTCGGCGAACCCGTCGACGTCGTCGTCAACGGCCGCGTCGTCGCCCGCGGCGAGGTGGTCGTGGTCGAAGAAGACAATTCCCGCTTCGGCGTCTCGCTCACCGAAATTGTCGGGCCGTTGGGACAGGGTGATACCTGACCATGGCGGCACAGGTCGGCATGGCTCCCATCAAGCAGCGAGGCGTTGCCACGCTGGGCGGGACGGAGAAGGTCGCGGCACTCCTGCTCGCCATGGGCCGGCAGGCGGCCGCGAGCGTGCTCGCGCAGTTCGAGCCACAGGATATCCGCACCGTTACAAAGGCCGCGGCCGAGCTGCGGCCGATCACGGCGCAGGAACTCGAAGCGATCGTCGAGGAGTTCGCCCAGCAATTCTCGATGGGCGCCAACATTCTCGGCACCCTCGGCGGCCTGGAAGCCGTGCTCGGCGACGTGCTTCCGGCCGACCAGGTCTCGGCCATCATGTCGGACCTGCTCGGCAATTCGAGCCGGTCCGTGTGGGACCGCGTCTCGTCGGTGTCGGAAAACTCGCTGGCAAGCTACCTGTCCAAGGAGCATCCGCAGACCGCGGCGCTCATCCTGTCCAAGGTCAAGCCGTCCTGCGCCGCCAAGGTCATGAGCCAGCTGCCGTCGAGCCTGCGCAACGAGCTGATGCGGCGCGTGCTCAGCCTCAAGCCGATCGTCGACGACGCCCTGAGGGTCCTCGAGAAGACGCTGCATGAGGATTTGACGCTGAACTTCGCCCGCAACCTCGGAGCGGACACTTATGCCCGCGTCGCCGACATCATCAACAAGATGGAGCGCGGACACATCGAGGACATGCTCAAGAGCCTGTCGGAGAAGCGGCCGAAGTCGGCCGAAGTGCTGAAGGAGCTGCTCTTCACCTTCGACGACGTGACCAACCTGACGCCGAAGGCGCGCACCATGATCTTCGACCAGGTGCCGACCGATCGCATCGTCATCGCGCTGAAGGGCACCGACAAGCACTTCCGCGAGATGATCCTGTCCTCGGTCGCCTCGCGCGTCCGCCGGGTCGTCGAGCACGAACTCGCCATTGGCGAACCGTCGAACCAGCGCGATGTGCTGGAGGCGCGGCGCGTGATCACCGACCTCGCGCTCGACCTCGCGGAAAAGGGCGAAATCGAGCTCAACCCCGAGCAGGAGGATGAGCTGGTCTTCCGCTGACCGCTGAACCGGCATGGCAGAAACAACCGATCAGGAGAGCAAGACAGAAGAGCCGACCGAGAAGAAAGTCCGCGATGCGCTCGAACAGGGCAAAATCCCGGTCTCTCGGGAGGCTTCCATCTTCGCCTCGATGGCCGCGCTGATGGTGATCCAGATGTTTCTGATCGGTCAGGGCGTGCAGCAATTGACGCCGATGCTGACGGGCTTTCTCGATGATCCCGACGGTTTCCCTCTCAGCACCGGGGCCGACGCCCTCAATCTTCTTACCGTGGTAGGCCTTCAGGCATTGCGATTCCTGGTGCCGCTAGTCGTCACTCTGTCGGTGTTCGGGCTGGCAGCGTCGCTGTTGCAAAATGCTCCCAGCCTGGTGCTCCAGCGCATCACGCCGGACCTTTCGCGAATCTCGCCGCTCAGCGGCTGGAGCCGGCTGTTTGGATCGCAGGGCCTTGTCGAGTTCGCCAAGTCGCTGTTCAAGCTCGCCGCGGTGACTATCGTCGTCGTGTTCGTTCTGCGCTCGTCGGAAGCGAAGGCGTTCGAGGCGATGTACACTGATCCGGTCGCGCTGCCGGAGATGATTCTCAATATCGCCATGCGAATCGTCTCGGCGATCTGCATCGCGACCATCGTCCTGGTCGCGGTCGATCTCGCCTGGGCGCGCTTCCACTGGCGGCGCGAGCTGCGCATGACGCGGCAGGAGATCAAGGACGAGCACAAGCAGGCCGAAGGCGATCCGCTGATCAAGGCGCGCCTGCGCTCGCTGGCGCGCGACCGCTCGCGCCAGCGCATGATCGCCTCCGCATCGCGCGCGACGTTGGTGATCGCGAACCCGACGCACTTCGCGATCGCGCTGCGCTACAATCGCGAAGAAAATCCGGCCCCGATCGTCGTGGCGAAGGGCATGGACGTGATTGCGCTGAAGATCCGCGAAGTCGCCGAGCAGACCCGAATTCCGGTGATCGAGAACAAGGCGCTGGCGCGCGCGCTCTACGAGGCGGTTCAGGTCGACCAGGTGATTCCGGCGGAGTTCTTCCGGCCGGTCGCCGAGATCATCTACTTCCTGCAGTCCAAGCAGACGCCGCGATCCGAGAAGGTCCAGTAGAATTCCGAGGACGGCGTCTGTTCCATCAGCCTGACGAAAGCTTGCGACCCTAAGGTTACACCGTCTGAACCAGAATGGTGCTGCCGTGGGACCGCTCTATCTCTTCGAACTCGCATCGTCGCAGGCGCGATACCTCGAGCTCCGCCAATCGACGATCGCCACCAACGTCGCCAACGCCAACACGCCGGGCTTCAAGGCGCGCGACGTCGAGCCCTTCAACAAGGTGCTCGATGGCATGCCGGTGAGGCTCGCGACGACGGCGCCATCCCACATGCAGCTCTCCGCTGCCGAGAGCGACACCCGGGCGACCGCGAAGAAGGACAGCTGGGACGTGGTTCACTCCGGCAACTCCGTCAGTCTCGAGCAGGAAATGATCAAGGGCAGCGACGTCAGTCGCGACTACTCGATGAACTCGGCTATCGTGCGGTCGTTTCACCGCATGCTGCTGTCGAGCGCGAAGACCTGAGGTGAACTGACATGCTGGACTCACTGCAATCCTCGTTGACGGTCGCGAGCTCCGGGCTCGAAGCGCAGTCGACGCGCATGCGCATCGTCTCGGAGAACCTCGCCAACGCGACGTCGACAGGGCGCGCCGCGGGCGCCGATCCCTATCAACGCAAGACGATCACCTTCGATGCCGCGATGGACCGCGCCTCGGGCGCTCAGCTGGCGAAGGTCAAGGAAATCGGGGTCGACACCACGCCGTACCGCGTGGAGTACGAGCCGGGGCATCCCGCTGCCGACAAGGCCGGCTACGTCAAGCTGCCGAACGTCAACATGATGATCGAGATGGCGGACATGCGGGAAGTCAACCGCTCCTATGAAGCCAATCTCCAGGTCGTGAAACAGGTGAGGTCGATGCTGGGCATGACCATCGACCTGCTGAGGAGCTGACAATGCTTGAAGCAATTTCATCCACGGCGATCTCAACTGCGCAGGCGGCGAGCCGCGCGACCGAGGCGCAGGCCATCTCGCCGGCGGCCACGCCCGCGATCCAGTCCGGCGGCGACGTCGGATTCGAATCGGTCATGAAGCAGGTGACGACGGACGCGATCGGGACGCTGAAGGCGGGCGAGGCTGCCTCGATCTCGGCGATGCAGGGCAAGGAATCGACGCGGCGCGTCGTGGAGGCGCTGATGTCGGCCGAGCAGGCCTTGCAGACGGCGGTCGCAGTTCGCGACAAGGTCGTGCAGGCCTATCAAGAAGTCGTTCGGATGTCGATCTGATCAAGGAGTGACGCTGTGAAATCGCTTGCTATCGCGGCCACGGGCATGAACGCCCAACAGACCAACATCGAAGTCATCGCGAACAACATCGCCAACATCAACTCGACGTCGTACAAGCGGGCGCGTGCCGAGTTCACCGATCTGTTCTACCAGATGGACCGCATGCAGGGCGTTGCCAACACCAGCGGCTCCTCGCCGATTCCGGAAGGCGCCAATCTCGGCCTCGGCGTCAAGTCGGCGGCGATCCGCAAGCTGCACATCCAGGGCGCGCTCACGCAGACAGGCAATCCCTACGACATGGCGATCAACGGCCGCGGCTGGTTTCAGGTGCTCGGCCCGAACAACGAGGTGCAGTATACCCGTGCCGGCTCGTTTAACACCAATGCCAACAGCCAGCTCGTCACGACCGACGGCTATCTGCTGGATCCCGCCATCACGGTGCCGCAGGGAACGGTCCAGGTCACGGTCAACCAGACCGGACAGGTGTTTGCCAAGCTGGATACGGAAGTGAACCCGAGGCAAATCGGCCAGCTCAACCTCGCCAATTTCGCCAACGAGGCCGGCCTCGAACCGCTGGGCAGCAATCTCTATCGCGAAACCACGGCGTCCGGCACGCCGGTCGTCGGGCTGCCCGGCGATTCCGGCTACGGCAAGATCAACCAGCAATATCTCGAAGCCTCGAACGTCGACCCGGTCAAGGAAATCACCGAGTTGATCTCTGCCCAGCGTGCCTACGAAATGAATGCCAAGGTCATCCAGGCCTCGGATGAAATGGCCCAGACGGTCTCGAAGGGCATGCGCTAGTTCCGGTGTATCCATGTTGAACAGGATGGGCTCGATCATGCGCGGGTTGGCCGCCGTGCTGCTGGTTCTCGTCTCGGCGCGTCCCGCCGCGGCCGAGGAGAAGCGGCTTCCCGTGCCGGCCGTCTCGATCCGCGCCGGCGAGCTGATCCGGGACGACATGATCACCGAGCGCGCCTTCGCGCCGAACGTGCTCGGCGTGGCCATGTTCATCGAAGGACGCCAGGTCCTGGTCGGCCGTATGGCGCGTCGCGCGCTGCTCCCCGGCCAGCCGATCCCGACCAACTCGGTGGAGGATCCCTGGACGGTCGCCCGCGGCGCGATGGTCAAGGTCGTGGTCGAAGACAGCGGCCTGTCGATCGTGACCTACGGCGCAGCGATGCAGTCGGGTGCGCCCGGCGCGCTCATCCCGATACGAAATACCGATACGGGCGTGATCATCAGGGGCGTCGTCCAGCCGGACGGCACCGTCAAGGTCGTGGACGGGTCATGACCAGAGTCCTGCTTGCGCTCGTCCTGCTCGTTTCCGCCGCCAGCGCCCAGGCCGCCGTCCGCATCAAGGACATCGCGGACATCAAGGGATTGCGCGAAAACCAGATCGTCGGCTACGGCCTCGTCATCGGCCTGAACGGCACCGGCGACACGCTCCGCAATGCGCCGTTCACGGAGCAGTCCCTGCAATCGATGCTCGAGAACATGGGCATCAATGTCCGGAACGAGACCACGAGCACCAACAATCCGCCGCGTCCGACGACGCTGCGCACGCGCAATGTCGCGGCCGTGATGGTGACCGCGGACCTGCAGCCCTCGATCGGTGCGGGCGAGCGCATGGACGTGACCGTGTCGTCGCTCGGCGATGCGACCTCGCTGCTCGGCGGCACCCTGGTGATGACGTCGCTGCGCGCGGCGGACGGTGCGGTCTACGCGGTGGCGCAAGGCGCGGTCACGGTCGCCGGTTACAGCGTGGGCGGTCAGGCCCAGAACGTCAGCCAGGGCACGCCGACCGCGGGCCGCATTCCGAACGGCGCGCTGGTCGAGCGCGAGGTGCAGGGTAGCCTCCACGAAATGGAGTATCTTGTGCTGGAGCTCAAGAACCCCGACTTCGTCACCGCAACGCGAATCCTCGACGCCATCAATCGCTACGCGGGCGGACGCTACCGCGCGCAGATCGCCTTCGAGCGCGACTACCGCACCATCGTGCTGTCGAAGCCGCGCCATATCGGACCGGTCCGCTTCCTCGCCGAAATCGGCGAGCTGACCGTAGAGCCGGACACGCCGGCGCGGGTCGTGATCAACGAACGTACCGGCACCGTGGTGATCGGACGCGACGTACGGATATCGACCGTTGCCGTGACGCACGGCAATCTGACGGTCCGCGTCACCGAGCTTCCCGTGGTGTCGCAACCGGCGCCCTTCTCGAAAGGGCAGACGGTGGTCGTGCCCCAGACCGTGGTCGAGGCCAACGAAGCCGGATCGCAGGTGGCGATCCTGAGCGGCGTCGATCTCCAGCGCCTGGTGCGCGGCCTGAACCAGATCGGCCTGAAACCATCCGGCATCATCGCGATCCTCCAGGCGATCAAGACGGCCGGCGCCCTCCAGGCGGATGTCATCGTGCAATGACGCGTAAGCGCCGTGCAAGCTTGGTCGCTCAATGCTCTCTCGACCGAGAATCGTACGCGGGCCGATGTTGAAGCTGGATCATAAAGCCAAACTCCTCCTCCTGGTCGCGGCCTCCGCGCTCGCGAGCGCTTCGCCCGTCCTGGCGCTGGATGAGGCCAAGCCGTCGAAGCCGCTCAACCTGCTGTCCTTCGCACGCGCCCGCGCGCCTGGCCCGCAGAAGCCGATCTCGTCGATCCCGAGCGACAATGCATCGATGCGAGCGACGGCGTGGGCAGCCGAAGATTCGGGACCCGCGACCACGGGTGCCGTGCCGGCCTCCGAGAAGCCCGCGCCGGCAGCCACAGCCGCGCCGCGACCGGCCAAGCCCGGCAGCGTCACGGCACCGCCGAAGCCGGTGCCGCCCCCGGCCGCTGCAACCGCGGACAACGAAGTCGCCCTGTTCTGCAGCAATGTCGCCGACCCCGCCGTCGATGCAAGGCTGGCCTGGCAGCTCAAGGAGCTGGAGAAGGCCGAGAACCAGCTGCGCGAGCGGATCGCCGAGGTCGAGGCCAAGCGCGCGGAATATGAGAAGTGGATGGCATTGCGCGACGACTTCCTGAAGAAGGCCGAAGCGAGCGTCGTCGAGATCTACTCGCGCATGAAGCCGGATGCCGCCGCAACCCAGATCGCCGGAATGGCAGACGAGACGGCTGCGGCCGTGCTCGCAAAGCTCAGCCCGAGGAGCTCGAGCGCAATCTTCAACGAGATGGAGACGGGGCGCGCGGCGCACCTCGCCGATCTGCTCGGCGGAATGCGTCGCGTGGATGACGGAAAGACCAAATAGATGAAGAACCTGATCCTCATCCTGTCGCTGTTCTCGCTTGCCGGATGCGTCACTGATCCGGCCGAGGTCCTGACTGGCCCGCGATTGTCGCCGGTCGGGAGCGGGCTGAGGACGCAGGCCGATCCGATTCCCGTGACGCCCCGTATGCACTCGCCCGTCAGCTATCGCTCGACCTGGGACGATGGCACCGACCTCTACCGCGATCCCCGCGCCCGGCGCGTTGGCGACGTCGTGACGGTGATCATCTCGATGCAGGACAAGGCCAAGCTGGACAACAAGACCGGCCGCTCGCGAGATTCGCAGATCAAGTTCGGGCTCGACTGGCTGATGGACGTTGCGGGATGGCAAGACAAGGGCTCGACGAGCGCCAACCTCAACACCAACACCCAGATCAAGGGCAACGGCCAGATCGACCGCACAGAGGATATCAAGCTGTCGATCGCGGCCATCGTCACCGACGTGCTGCCGAACGGCAATATGATGATCAGCGGCTCGCAGGAATTCAAGGTCAACACGGAAATGCGCGTGCTCAACGTCGGCGGCATCGTGCGTCCACGTGATATCTCGAGAACCAACACGATCTCCTACGAGAAGATCGCCGAGGCACGCGTGGCCTATGGCGGTCGCGGAAATCTCTCTGACGTGCAGCAGCCTGGATGGGGACACCGGATCTATGACGCCGTGGCACCGTTCTGAGATGCGCGACCGTCGGGCCGCGTCGCGGGGGCAGGGGACGTCATGCGCCTGATTGCAGCCATCCTGGTGTTGACCCTGATCGCGATCGGTGCGGGCGCGCTTGCCGGCCTGCATCTGTTTGCGGCCGCCGAGCGCGTCGCCGATGCGAAGAAAACCGCCACGCCGCCGCCTCTTGCCTCGAGCTACGCCGGCAGCGCGCGGCTCAGGAAGCTGTCCCCGATCGTGACCAATCTTGGCGCGCCGGCCAACAACTGGGCCCGCATCGAAGCCTCCATGGTGACCGAGAGCATGAGCGACGAGGATGCCGGCATCCTGGCGGCCCATGTCAGCGAGGACATCGTCACCTATCTGCGGTCGGCGACGGTGGCGCAGTTCGAGGGATCGCGCGGGCTTCAGCACCTGCGCGACGACCTGACCGAACGCGCCAATATCCGCTCCTCGGGCAAGATCCGCGAATTGATCATTGAGACGTTGGTGATTCAGTGAAACTGAGAGTCCTGCTGCTTGCGTTGCTCCTGGTCGTGCTGCCCGAAGTGGCACTGGCCCAGATTCCGGACCTCAATTCGCTGCTGCCGCCGGCAAACGGCTCGACCAGCGGCCGGATCATCCAGCTGATGGCGGTGATCACGGTGCTGTCCGTGGCGCCGGGACTGCTCATCATGGTGACGAGCTTCACGCGATTTGCGGTGGCGCTGTCGTTCCTGCGGGCCGGTCTCGGCCTCCAGACCACGCCGGCAAATCTGGTGCTGATCAGCCTCGCGCTGTTCATGACCTTCTACGTGATGGCGCCGACCTTCGACCGCGCCTGGGAAACCGGCATCCAGCCGCTGATGAAGAACGAGATATCGGAGGAAGAGGCCTATCTGAAGATCACCGATCCGTTCCGCGAATTCATGCTGGCCCATGTTCGCGACAAGGATCTGCAGACGTTCGAATCGCTGGCCGCGGAGAGCTTCCGCAGGAAGTTCGACGACAAGCGCGTCGACATGCGCGTCATCATTCCGGCCTTCATGATTTCCGAGCTCAGGCGCTCGTTCGAAATCGGATTCCTCATTATCCTGCCGTTCCTCGTCATCGACATGATCGTGGCGACGCTGACCATGTCGATGGGCATGATGATGATGCCGCCGACGATCCTCGCACTTCCGTTCAAGATGCTGTTCTTCGTGCTGATCGACGGCTGGAACCTGCTCGCCTCCGGGCTGGTGCGGTCGTTCTCGTAGCGGCAACGAGCGCCAGAGGGATGGTTATGGTTAGCGAGAAGTACCGCCCTATGGTTAGCAATAGGTACTGTTAACCATCTGATTTTACAGCGTAATTCAAGCCGATCTTAATCTGCGCGCAAGATTCGGCGTGTTAGCAATGCGGCACGGCGGGTTGGACCCCACCCATATCAGTCCAAAGGCATGATGCCGCCCCTCCGTACCGGTGAAAGCCCGGTATGTCCCCTCGTGAAAATGTAACGCGTACATAAAGGGACATTCGCAATGTCAAGCCTGCTTACGAACTCGACCGCCATGACCGCACTCCAGACCTTGCGGTCTGTGAGCTCGCAGCTCTCCACCACGCAGACCCGCATCTCCACCGGCCAGCGCGTCTCGACCGCCTCGGACAACGCTGCCTATTGGTCGATCGCGACGTCTATGCGCGCCGACAACGCCGCGCTCTCGGCGGTCTCCGACTCGCTTGGTCTGTCGGCCGCGACCGTCGACACCGAATATACCGCTCTGACCACGGTCATCGGCGACAAGGACTCCGGGCTGACCAAGCTCCAGTCCCTGCTGGTCGAAGCCAAGACCGCCGGTATCGACCGCAGCAAGATCCAGGCCGACGTCACCCAGATCCAGCAGCAGATGAAGGCGACAGCCAGTGCGGCGACCTTCAACGGCATCAACTGGCTGAGCACGACCGCCACGACGCCGACGACCTTCAGCCTCGTGTCATCGTATTCGCGTATCGGCGGCACGCCCACCATCGGCTCCATCACCGTGACGACCGCCAACTACTCGCTCTACACCTCGGCGCAGGGCGGCATTCTGGACACGGCTGGTTCGACCGCTCCGTCGATCGACACGATGAGCATCTCCGCACTGACCGACTCGGCAGCTGACCAGACCACGCTCGATGGCTACATCGCGCAGGTCACCGCTGGCATCAACTCGGTTGCCTCGGCCGCCGCCAATCTCGGTGCCGTCAAGAACCGCCTCTCGACCAACACGGACTTCGTGAAGTCGCTGATGGACTCGGTGGACCGCGGTATCGGCCAGCTCGTCGACGCCGACATGAACCAGGAGTCCACCCGGCTGTCGGCCCTCCAGGTCCAGCAGCAGCTTGGCGTGCAGGCGCTCTCGATCGCCAATAACAGCAGCCAGAGCATCCTGTCGCTGTTCCGCTAAACCTCGGACCAGCCGGGGAGGGCCGCGCTTCTCGCGAAGCGCGGCCCTTTCGCTTGGCCGTGACGTCGCGCGCCGTAATTTCGGCTGCCCTGTTGCGGTCAAGACACAGGGCCACAAGCCCCGCACAAGCTTCGCGGGCTATCGTCGCCGTTACGACAGGTTGGGCCTTGACGCTTTTGCGCAGCCCAAAGGCATGACGCCGCCCTGCCGTACCGGTGCAAGTCCGGTATGTCCCCAACTCAATCCAATCTCCAAAGGGACATCAAAATGGGTTCTAGCCTCCTCACCAACTCGTCTGCAATGACCGCGCTGCAGACCCTTCGCAACGTCAGCTCGCAGCTCGCGACGACGCAGAACCGGATCTCAACCGGTATGCGTGTTTCGACCGCCTCAGACAACGCCGCCTATTGGTCGATCGCGACGTCGATGCGCTCCGACAACGCCGCGCTTTCCGCGGTTTCCGACTCGCTCGGTCTGTCGGCTGCGACCGTCGACACCGAATATACTGCTCTGACCTCGGTCATCGGCGACAAGGACTCCGGCCTGACCAAGCTCCAGGCGCTGCTGGTCGAAGCCAAGACCGCTGGTATCGACCGCACCAAGATCCAGGCTGACATCACCCAGATCCAGCAGGATATGAAGCTCAAGGCCAACTCGGCGACCTTCAACGGCATCAACTGGCTGAGCACGACCGCCACGACGCCGACGACCTTCAACCTGGTGTCGTCGTACTCGCGCGTCGGCGGTACGCCCACCATCGGCTCCATCACCGTGACGACCGCCAACTACTCGCTCTACACCTCGGCGCAGGGCGGCATTCTGGACACGGCCGGTTCGACCTCTCCGTCGATCGACACGATGAGCATCTCCGTGCTGACCGACTCGGCAGCTGACCAGACCACGCTCGACGGCTACATCGCGCAGGTCACCGCCGGCATCAACTCGGTGGCCTCGGCCGCCGCCAATCTCGGTGCCGTCAAGAACCGCCTCGCGACCAACACTGAGTTCGTCAAGACCCTGATGGACTCCGTGGACCGCGGTGTCGGCCAGCTCGTCGACGCCGACATGAACGCGGAATCGACCCGGCTTCAGGCGCTCCAGACCCAGCAGCAGCTCGGCGTTCAGGCGCTCTCGATCGCGAACCAGAACAGCCAGAGCATCCTGTCGCTGTTCCGCTAGGCCGCGGCTTCGAAAACGACCGTGCTCCTCAGGGAGCACGGTCTCCGCCATGAACGGCGGATCTGACGGCACACGACGTGCTCACATCGACCTCCTGACGCCACCTTCCAGGCAACACGCCGTCGCCGATCGCACCGCGATGCGACCGGCCGTCCGCTTGTTGCCGACGCGCGCGATTGCGTCACTCAGTCTCTTGTAAAATTGCAACGCCTCGCCTGCGAACCGACACATTCGTGGTCTCGCGCAACCTTCAGACAAGGTTGGCAGCAGAGTGTCCTCTACGTTCGCATTGGTATGAGGTCACATGCTGTTCAGTCGTGCGCAGATACAGCAACTGCTCAACAATCTGCTGGAGCTTGGGCCGCGACGCCTGATGGCCTTGGGATTGATCGGTTTCGCCGTTCTCGTCACCGTCGTGGGCGGCGCCTATTATCTGAGCCGGCCTGAATTCGAAACGCTCTATACGGGCCTTTCCCGCGAAGACGTGACGCGCATGGGTGCCGCGCTGCGCGAGCAAAACATTACCTTCGACGTCAACACCGCCGGCGACGCGGTCTCGGTGCGTCCGAGCCAGACCATGCAAGCGCGGATGCTGCTCGCCGAGAAGGGGCTGCCGACCAGCGCAAATTCCGGCTACGAGCTGTTCGACAAGATCGGGTCGCTGGGTTTGACCTCGTTCATGCAGGAGGTCACCAAGCTCCGGGCGCTGGAAGGCGAAATCGCCCGCACGGTGCAGTTGATGAAGGGCGTGAAGGCGGCGCGGGTGCATATCGTGATGCCGGTGCGGGGGTCGTTCCGCGCGACGCAGCAGCCGCCTTCGGCATCGGTCGTGCTGCGCACCGACGGCGCGATCGAGGCACGCACGGCGCAGTCGATCCGTCATCTCGTCGCGGCGGCCATTCCGGGCATGACTCGCGACAAGGTCACGGTGCTGGACGCCGACGGTTCGATGCTGCTTGCCGAAGAGGACGAGGCGACTGCTGCTCCGACCAAGATGGCGAGCCTGCAGAAGACGGTCGGCGGGATGGTGCAGGAGAACATCCGCAAGGCGCTGACGCCGTATCTTGGCCTCGACAATTTCGAAGTGAGCGTTGCATCGCAGCTCTCCACCGACAAGCGGCAGATCAACGAAACCGTCTACGATCCCGAAAGCCGCGCCGAGCGCTCGGTCCGGAATGTCCGCGAGAACGAGAAGTCACAGAACGCGGATCGTTCGCAGCCGACCACGGTGCAGCAGAATCTTCCCGACCAGCAGGTGAACGCCGGCGGCACCAAGAATTCCAGCGAGGACAAGACTCGCCGCGAGGACGTCACCAATTTCGAGGTCTCGTCGAAGACCACGACGACGGTGAGCGACGGCTATTCGGTGAAGAAGCTGTTCATTGCCGTGCTGGTGAACCGCGGACGGCTCATTGCCGACCTCGGCGACAAGAGCAACCAGGCCATCGTCGACAGCAAGCTCGCCGAGATCAGCCAACTCGCGGCCACGGCCGGCGGGCTGGACAAGGCGCGCGGCGACCAGATCCAGGTGACGGCCGTCGATTTCATCGAAGGCTCGCGCGAACTGGCGCCGGTGCCGCCCATCAGCTTCGTCGAGATGATCAACAAGCAGCTCGGCAGCGTCATCAACGCGGTCACGATCCTGGCCGTCGCTTCGATGCTGGTGTGGTTCGGACTTCGTCCTGCAGTCAACGGCATTTTGACCCATCGTGCGGCGCAGGAGCAGACCGAGGCCGCGGAAGCTGCCCAGCTCGAGGCGGCCGCCGGCGCCCTTGCATTGGCAGACAGCGAGGAGAGCGAGCTCAACCTGGTCGAAGACCTCGAAGGCAAGATGCAACGAACGCCGCAGAAGCGGTTGGAGCAGATCGTCCGTCTCGATCAGATGCAGGCGGCAGCGATCCTTAAAGACTGGATGCGACGCGAGGAGGCGGCATGAACGCGGCAATCGGAAAGCTCCTGACGCAGTTCGACGCGAACGGGCGGGTCAAATCGCCTCCGCCTCCACCGCCGCCCAAAATCCAGGATGTGCTGACGAGGCCGAAGGAAGCCCGGCGCGAGCCTCAGCCGCAGCCCCAGACCCATTCGCAGCCGCAGCTTCAGTCGCCGCCTCCGGCGCCGAAGGCGGAAGCCCCGGCGGCCAATCTCCTGGATGATGCCTTTCGGCGCGGGCATGCGGCCGGCGTCGCGGAGGGCGAGTCCAGGATCGCCGAGGAAAGAGTTCGCAGCGCGATCCGGCTCGGCGAAGAGCGGGCCAAGTGGTCCGACCAGCAGGCGGTGGCGGTCGTCAGCGGCTTCGAGACGGCTTGCCGCGAAATCGAGACCAACATCGCGAGCTCCGTTGCGCGGATATTGCTGCCGTTCCTCGCCGATGCGGTCCGCGACAAGGCGATCGGGTCGCTGGTCGAGCAGATTGCGGCGCTGACCGGCAATTCGCCGGTGCCGGTCTTCAAGGTCACCGGCCCGAGCGAACTGCTCGACCTGGTGAGGACGCAGCTCGGGACGGCGCGGCGAACCGGCATCGAGTATGAGGCCGCCGATACTTTCGAGGTTCGCGTCGTGGCCGACCAGACCGTGATCGAGACGCAGATCACAGCCTGGAGCGAGCGCCTGAAAGAGGCGCGCCGGTAGTCCGTCATGAATGAGGTCAAGTCAGAACTCGTCATCATCCGCCGGCGGAGCGCCTTCGACGACGAGAAACCGCACGGCGGCGTCTGGAAGATCGCCTATGCGGACTTCATGACAGCGATGATGGCGTTCTTCCTGGTGATGTGGCTGATCAATGCACTCAACCAGGATCAGAAGCAGGTGGTCGCGAGCTATTTCAATCCGATCAAGCTCGCGGAGAACGCACCTGCCCCGAAGGGACTCAAGGATCTCTCCAAGAAGGAGCCGTCGTCGTTCGACGGCCAGGACGGCAGGCGCCAGCCGGGAGGACCGAGCGAGGAACGTCGCGGTGACTCTCCGACGGCCGAGAAGCCGCCCTTCTACGAGGAGAAGGTCCTGTTCCGCGATCCCTATACGACGCTCGCCGAGATCGCCAGCAGTGCGAACCAGGCCTCGGGCCAGCGGCGCGCCGGCGCCCTGACGTCCGCCGAAGAGGATGGCCTCAAGGGAGGCGACGCCTACCGAGATCCGTTCGATCCCGGCTATTGGAAGCTTGCGCCGCAGGCGACCAAGGATGCCGATCGCATCATCGAGGGCGAACCCAAGCCCAAGCCAGAGCCCGAGTTCAAGTCGAATGCGTCCACGCGCGACACTGCGTCCGGGACAGGCCAGGGCGAGCCGCAGGCACGCCGAGCCAGGCAGGACGATGCCGGCGGAAGCGTGGCTCCGAACGGCGACGCGTCGTCCGGAAGCCTGTCGCCTCTGCTGCCGCCGGGGCCCGCGTCGTCGCTGTTCTCACGCGAAGGGAGCGCGCAGCCGGGTGCCCAAGCTGGTAATCAAGCCAATGCCGCCGCGCAGCCGCGTCCCAACGATGCGACGAAGGAATCCGAGCCGCGCGACGCGGTTCAGGCCCAGCAATTAACGGTCAAACAGCTTCAGTCGGCGATCGCGGATGCGCTGTCGGACGTCAAGGCCGGCGCGGGACCGGTGGCCGAGGTGCGTCAGGTCGAGGAAGGCCTGCTGATCAGCCTAACCGACGATGCGAACTTCGGCATGTTCGCGGTCGGCTCGGCTGAGCCGCGGCCCGAACTCATCCGTGTGATCGACAAAATCGGCCCGCTGCTGACAAAGCGTCCCGGCGTGATCATAGTCCGCGGCCACACCGACAATCGGCCGTACCGTTCGGAGACCTACGACAACTGGCGGCTGTCGACGGCCCGTGCGCAGATGGCCTATTACATGCTGGTCCGCTCCGGCGTCGATGCGCAGCGCATCGAGCATGTCGAGGGTTATGCCGATCGGCGGCCGAAGCTTCAAAACGATCCCGCGGCTGCGCAGAATCGCCGGATCGAGATCATGGTCCGGGAGAAGCGTCCTTGATCTGGCCTCTTCTCCGCGCCGCGCTGCTGATGCTGCTGCCGTTCACGGCGGCAGGCGCGTTCGCCGAGCCGGCACCGACGCCAGCCCCGGCGGCATCGACATCGAGCGAGCCGTATGAGCTCGTTCGGGCGTTGCAGACCGTGCAGGACGGCATCGCCAACGGCGATACCGCGGCGCACGGCAGCCACGGCGCATTGATCCGGCAGATCGGCGAAAAATTTCTCGCCGCCGATCCGGGCGTGTGGAGTAATTCGCAGAACGGCCAGGCCGCCGTCATCTATCTGCTCAGCGGCGGCGCACCGCAAATCATCCGCAAGCTGCCGCGAGACAAGCTGAACGTCGATGGACGGCTGTTCGATGGCGCGCTTGCCTATGTCGAGGGTCGTCAGGACGAAGCGCGCGAACTGCTCAAGGACGTCAAGCCGCGGACGATTCCGTCGGGCCTGGGCGGACAGCTCGCGCTGGTCCAGGGCGCGCTGTTCGCACGCGCCGAGGCATCGCTTGCAATCGAGCGTCTGGATGACGCGCGCCTGCTCTTGCCGGGCACATTGGTGGAGGAGGCAGCCCTGCGGCGAGAGATCTTGCTGGTCGGGCAAGCCGAGGATTTCGACAAGTTCGAGTTCCTGGCGCTGGCTTATATCCGGCACTACCACAACTCGGTCTATGCGGGGGACTTCTGGCAGCGTTTTTCCACGGGTCTGACGCAGTCGAGCCTCGCGCTCGACGAGCGTCGGTTTGCGCGGATCAGCACTTTGCTGGAGCAGATCGACCGCGCGAGCCGCCTCAAGCTCTATCTCGTGATCGCGCGCACCGCGATGGTGCGCGGAGGGCTGGCCGTGACCCGGCTTGCCGGCGAACGCGCGCTGGCACTCAGCGCCGATGCCTCGGCGGAGCGCGAGCGGGCGCATTTGTTTCGCGGCGTGTCGCGGGCGCTCACCGACGAATATGACGGCGGTTTCGCCGAGTTGAAGGCGCTCGACCGGTCGAAGCTGCCGGAGCGCGACATTCCCTTTCTCAATGCAACGGTGCAGCTCGCACTCGACGTTCGCAAGCCGTTCGCTGGCGGATCCGCCGCCGCAGCCGACAAGCCTCCGGTCACGCCGGCGCGTCTCGACCTCGCGTCGTCGACCGCAACGCTTGCTCGCGCGCAGAAGCAGCTCGGCGAGCTCGAACTCCTCACCAGGGATCGCCGTCCATGACGAAGCTCAGTGGAACCTCCGGACAGGTCTTTTCGGGTCTCGCCGAAAGCCTCAACATGCGGGGCACATCGCGCTCCGGCAAGAGCGCCGGGGCGAAAGCGCCGGCGGACTCGTCCTTCAACGATCTGCTGCACACCGTCTCGAATCTCGCGAAGCGGGCGCTCAACGACGGGGGCAGCGACACGGCCGTCAAAGCCGGAACGCTGCGGACGCGCCTGGCGCACCAGAGCGGGAAGGACAACGCGAGCGACGAGGAAGAGCCCGGATCCAGCGAGAATCTCACCGAGAAATCTTCCGACAAAAAGGTCGACAAACCCTCCGGGAAACATGGACTTCTCGATCATACCGAGCACACCGACGTCCAGGGCCGATCGAGCATTGCCGGGATCATCGGGCAGGAGAGCGTCGCCGGGCCGCAGGTCGTGATGCCGCAGATGCAAGCACCGGCCGGCGACAAGAAGGGTGCGTCCGGGCGCGACGAGCGGTCTGCCACGACGAAGCGCGACGTTCAGGCCATGGGCACGTCGAAGGCGACAGCCGAGCTCCCATCTCCGGTGGCTCCAGCCGCCGCGCATTCGCAGGCCGCGACTTCGCACGCCGGAGTTACCGACCAGGCGTCATCGCCGGAAAGCAGTGTGCCGCCGACGGCAACGGCACCCGGCTTCGAGGCCATCGCGGCCAATGTCGAGCGTGCCGCCAAGGCTTCGGCGCGGGATGCATTGCCCGGAACGACCAAGGTCACCGTGGTTCAGCAGGAGACCCATCTGCCGCCGGCGCAGTTCAACGCTCCGCAGCAGGTTGCCAACGCTGTCGTCGCCGAGCTGAAAGAAGCTCCGGCACCGACGGCGTCCGCAGCTCCAGATCTTACCACGTCCCAAGCCAATGCGCCGGATCAGCCGCTCAAGATCCTGACCATCAATCTCGAGCCGGCCGCGCTCGGCAATGTCACCGTGCGCCTTCGTCTCGTCGGCAACGAAGTGTCCGTCCACCTCGCCGCCGAGCGCAAGGACACGAGCCAGATGCTGGACCAGCAGCGCGATTCGATCCGCGACCTGATGCAGTCGGCGGGCTACGTCGCCGATGTTGCACCCGTCCAGCACGGCTCGCTGGATGGTTTCCAGAGCGGCTCCGGCCAGTCGCAGCCGCAGCTTTCGGGCCAGCAACAGCCCTCGTCGCAGTCGCAAGGCACGTTCGACGGTACCAGTAATTCGTCGGGACAAGCGGACGGCGGCGCGAAGCAGGCCCGACAGGAGCGCCAGTCCAACCAGGAGACGCGTCATGACCAAGACGTGGCGCCGCAGACTCGTCGCGGCCCTGTTTATCTGTAACGCCGGCGCTGCGGCTGCAGCAACCGACAATTCGCGCCCGTGCGAGCGCGAGATGGCGCGTGCGTCCCAGCAGCACGGAATCCCGCTCGGCATTCTCTACGCGGTCGGCTTGACCGAGACCGGGCGGCGCGGCGCACTTTATCCTTACGCGCTCGGCGCCGAAGGACAGACCGTATTCGCCAAGGACATGAACGACGCGATCGCTAACTTTGAAGCCATGCGAGCCAAGGGGATCAAGCTGATCGACCTCGGCTGCATGCAGATCAACCATTACTATCACGGCGACAAGTTCGCCTCGGTGCGGGCGATGTTCGATCCCGCAGGGAATGTCGACTACGCCGCGCGCTTCCTGAAGGAGTTGAAGCAGCGCGAGGGCAGCTGGACCATGGCTGTCGCCCGCTACAATGCAGGCCCCAACAACCAGCCGGCACAGAAGCGCTACGTCTGCCACATCGTCGCGCATCTCGTATCGAGCGGCTTCGGCGCGTGGACCGACAAGGCGCGCTCGTTCTGTCAGCCGAAGACGACCTGAAGGGCCGACACCAAGTTGTGCATTGGCCTCCATCATCAGCCCCGCGCAAGCAACAGCCTCCATTGTAACTGCAACCTACCAAAGGAGCCTAATTCATGAGCCTGTATGGTGTTATGCGCACCGGCGTTTCCGGGATGAGCGCGCAGTCCAACAAGCTGTCGACGGTTTCGGACAACATCGCGAACGTCAACACCACCGGCTACAAGCGGGCTTCGACCGAGTTTTCCTCGCTGATCCTGAAGAGCGGCTCGGGCAATTACGATTCCGGCGCGGTCGAGACCACGGTGCGTTACGCGATCTCCGATGCCGGCAATTACCAGTTCACGACCTCGGCGACGGATCTCGCGGTTCAAGGCAACGGCTTCTTCGTGGTGCAGGATCCGAACGGCAACAACTTCCTGACGCGCGCCGGTGCGTTCGTGCCCGACAGCACGGGCAATCTCGTCAACGCCGCCGGCTTCCAGCTGATGGGCTACAACATCCAGAACGGAGCCGTGCCCAATACTGTCGCCAACGGTTTCGGCAACCTGCAGGTCGTCAACGTCAACCAGATGGCGCTCCAGGCGTCGGCTTCGACCAAAGCGACGGTGGCTGCCAACCTGGATCCCAGTGCTGCGGTCGTCGCGTTTCCGGCCACGCCTGCAGGTCCGGGCAACTATACGTCGAAGACGTCAATGGTGACTTACGACAACATCGGCAACCCGATAACTCTCAACGTCTATGCGGCAAAGACAGCGGCCGATACATGGGATATCGAGGTTTACGATCCGACGGGAGCTATGATTTCGACGCCGGGTCCTGCTACGACTTTCACTTTCGACGTCACAGCCGTCGGCAAGGGTGCGCTCGCTGCGGCGAGTACAAAAACGAT
The DNA here is from genome assembly GCF_055811035.1 of Bradyrhizobium sp. MI1.10. Lineage (NCBI taxonomy): Bacteria > Pseudomonadati > Pseudomonadota > Alphaproteobacteria > Hyphomicrobiales > Nitrobacteraceae > Bradyrhizobium > Bradyrhizobium sp. MI1.10. The sequence continues at coordinate 94,961 of NZ_JBVVPN010000025.1, read as the reverse complement.
GCCTCTGACCGTCCCCAGCGGTTCGACGAGTTTCCCTCTCACGATCGACCTCTCGGCGATGACCCAGGTCGCTTCCAGCTTCGACTTCAAGGCCACGGTCGACGGCAACGCTCCGTCCGCGGTGGACAAGGTGAACATCGACAGCAAGGGCGTGGTCACCGCCGTCCTCAAGAACGGCACCACGCTGCCGAGCTTTCAGATCGCGCTCGCGACCGTTCCGAGCCCGGACCATCTGACGCCCGAAGTCGGCAACGTCTATTCGCCGAACCTGGATTCTGGAAACGTGCAGGTCGATGTGTCTGGCAAGAGCGGGCTCGGCACGATCCAGTCCGGTGCTCTGGAAGATTCCAACGTCGATCTCGCGGACGAGTTGACCTCGATGATCGAGGCGCAGCGAGGTTTCACCGCGAATTCGAAATCATTCCAGACCGGCGCCGATCTGCTGGACGTCGTCGTCAACCTGAAGCGCTGAGTCTCTCAGCGCTCGTTCCCGGCAAGAGCAGATCATGAACCTTACCGCCGCTCTCGAATCCGCCCGCTCCTCGCTGATGGCGTCGGGCATCCAGTCGTCGGTCATTTCGCGCAACATAGCCGGTGCCAGCTCCACCGGCTATTCGCGCAAGATTGCCGTGCTGGACAACCTCCCGGGAACCGGCGTCTACGTGGCGGCGATCCAGCGCGCCGCGAGCTCGGGTCTCTACACCAACGTGCTGACCGCAACCTCGACGTCGGCCAAGCAGAGCGCGATCCTTGACGGTCTCCAGAAGATCGCGTCTGCCACGGTGGACGATCCGGAACTCGACCAGTCGCCGACGGCGCAGCTCAATGCGCTGAAGAAGGCGCTCCAGCAATATGCCAACGCCCCGGACAACACCACGCTGGCGCAGGCGGCGGTGACGTCCGCCAAGGACATGGCGATCGCGCTCAACCAGGCGACCCGGACCGTGCAGACGGTCCGTGAGGGCGCGGATGCCGACATGCAAACGTCGGTTCAAAACATCAATCGGTTGCTCTCCCAGTTCCAGACCGTGAATACCGCGATCGTGAAGGGTACGATCTCCGGCGACGACATCACGGACTACCTCGACCAGCGCGACAGCATCGTCTCGCAGATGTCGCAGGAGGTCGGGGTCTCGATGTCGCTCCGTCCCAACGGCGACGCGGCGCTCTATACCGACAGCGGCGTCGTGCTGTTCGACAAGACGGCGCGAACGGTGAGCTTTGCGCCGACGAACGCCTATACGGCCGGCACCACCGGCAATGCCGTCTATATCGACGGTGTTCCGGTGACCGGCGCCAATTCCGTGATGCCGCTCAAGTCCGGCAAGCTTGCTGGCTTGGCGCAGCTGCGCGACAATGACACGGTTACTTACCAGAGCCAGCTCGACGAAATCGCGCGCGGCCTGGTCGACGCCTTCAAGGAAAGTGACCAGTCGGCTGTTCCGACGCTGCCCGATGTCCCCGGTCTCTTCACCTACCCCAGCGCGCCGGCGATGCCGGCGAGCGCCACCGTCTTGGTGGGCCTCGCTGGTACCATTTCGGTCGCTGCATCGGTCGATCCGGCCCGGGGCGGCAATCCCAATCTGCTGCGCGACGGCGCGATCAGCGGCAACGTCGCGTACCAATACAATACCGCCGGCAACGGCGGCTACTCGGCCCGGCTGCAGCAGCTCATCGGCGCCATGGATGCGTCGCAGCCGTTCGATGCGACCACGCAAGGCAAGCCGAGCGGCAGTTTGATCGACTTCGCGTCGTCGTCGACGAGCTGGATCGAAAACCAGCGCAAGACCGCGGACTCCAACGTCACCTACCAGAAAACGCTGCTCGACCGCAGCACCGCGGCGCTGTCGAACGTCAGCGGCGTCAACATGGATGACGAGATGTCGTTGATGCTTCAGGTCGAGCGCACCTATTCGGCCTCGTCGAAGATCATCTCGACCGTCGACGAAATGTTGCAGAGCCTGCTGGCTGCCGTGGGAAATTAAGCCATGATGAGCGCGAATTACATCTCGACCTTGATGCTGTCTTCGTCGTTGAGGTCCTCGATTACAAACAATCAGGCCGCGCTGGCCAAGGCTTCGAAGGAAGCCACCACCGGCCGCTTCGCCGATGTCGGCCTCGAGCTTGGTGCCACGACGGGAGGCGACGTCACCCTGCGGGCGGATTTGAGCTTCGCCGATCAGCTCGTCGATACCAATGGGCTCGTCGCGGGGCGACTGGACATCACGCAGAGCCGGATCACCCAGCTTGGATCGACCGCGACGGACTTCCTCAAGGACCTGATCGCGGCGCGCAGTACCGACGGCGGCGGGCGCATCATCCTGCCACCTGCGTCCTCCAACCTCCAGGATCTGATTGGCGCGCTGAACGTCTCCTATAACGGCTCGTCACTCTTTGCGGGCATCAACACGCAGAACACGCCGATCACGGCCTACACCGCGGGCTCGGCCAGCAAGAACCAGGTCGACGCCGACTTTCTTGCGACCTTCGGCTTCTCGCAATCATCGCCCAGCGTGAGCAGCATTACCCCGGCCCAGATGCAGACCTTCCTCGACACCACCTTCGATGCGGAGTTCGCGAGCCCGGCCTGGAACACCAATTGGTCTTCGGCTACCGACCAGGTCATGCAAAGCCGTATCTCTACGACCGAGATTGCGGATACCTCCGTCAGCGCCAATCAGCCGGGCTTCCGCAAGCTCGCCGAGGCCTACACCATGATGGCGGATCTCGGGAACGCCAACCTGGACCAAGCGACGTTCCAGGTCGTCGTGGACAAGGCCATCGGCCTTGTCGGAAACGCCATCACGGACCTTGCGACCCTCGGCGGCGACATCGGCACGGTCCAGCAGCGGATCACCTCCGCAACCGACAAGCTCAAGACGCAGCAGGATATTCTGAACAATCAGATCGTCGGTATAGAGAAGGTCGATCCGACGGAAGCCTCGGTCAGGGTCAACACCTTGCAGACGCAGATCCAGACGGCGCTTGCGCTCACCTCGCAGCTCCAGAAGATCAGCCTCATCAACTATCTCTGAGTCCAGCTCCTTCGTAAGGCGCGTAACCCTTGTCTTGTTGTTCGGTCTCCTGCGCAGAGTTGTCCTGATGACGTTTGAAGCCTATGAATCGGTCGTCGACGAGAGTGGCTATGAGGCGCGGGGCCGCGAGCGGCAGGCGCTCAGCCTCGGCATCGACCGGCTCGAGCGGATCCAGTCGGACCGCTTCAGCCTCGAGGATCTGGTCGAGAGCCTGCTCTATGTGCGGCGGCTGTGGACGATCTTCATCGAGGATCTCGCGCATCCGGAAAACGGACTTCCGGAAAAGCTGCGCGCCGACATCATCTCGATCGGCCTGTGGGTGGTCAAGGAAGCCGACCGCCTTCGTGAAGAAAAGTCGAACGACGTTATCCAGCTCATCGAAATCAACCGCCTGATCCGAGACGCACTTTGATGAAGATATCCTTGCGTGCGGGCGAACGGGTCTACATCAACGGCGCGGTGCTGCGCGTGGACCGCAAGGTCTCCGTCGAGCTCGTCAACGACGTGATGTTCCTGCTCGAAGGGCAGATCATGCAGGCCTCCGACGCCACCACGGCGCTGCGGCAGCTCTATTTCATCGTCCAGCTCATGCTGATGAATCCGACCGACGTCCGCGATGCTTCGGCTCTCTACGCGCAGCATCACGCCGCCCTGCTCGCGGTGTGCGAGAGCCAGGAGATGCTGGTCGGGCTTGGCACGGTCGACGACCTGGTCGGAGCGACCCGTTACTTCGAGGCGCTCAAGCGGATCCGGGCACTGTTTCCAGTGGAGCAGGCCATCCTGGCCGGCGCCACGATCGATTCCCCATTCGAGGCTGCCTGACAGGAGAACTACATGAACGTCACCAGCGCGACCGATAGCACCAGCAAGTCGTCCAGTTCGACCAGCTCGACGACGCCGAAGTCGAGCACCGGCGTCGACTACAACACGTTTCTTCAGCTCCTCATCGCGGAGATGAAAAACCAGGATCCGACCAATCCGATGGATACCTCGCAATATATGAGCCAGTTTGCGCAGCTCTCGTCGGTCGAGCAGGCGATGCAGACCAATACCAAGCTCGACGCTCTGCTGTCTTCGCAGTCGCTGTCGCAGGCCGACGGGCTGATCGGAAAGACCGTCAGCTTCACGGACGCGACCGGAGCGAGCTTCAGCGGCAAGGTCGCTTCGATCTCCATCAACAGCGACGGCTCCGTCGCGACGCTCGAGAACGGCACGAAAGTCGCGATCGGCCCCGGTCTCACGATCAGCCAGTCATGAACGAACGGGATGCTCTCGACATCGTCCAGGCGGCGATCTGGACCATCATCGTCGCCTCCGGGCCTGCCGTCGGTGCCGCGATGCTGGTCGGCACCATCATCGCGCTGATCCAGGCGCTGACCCAGATCCAGGAGGTGACGCTGACCTTCGTTCCGAAGATCATCGTCATTCTCGTGGTCGTTGCCGTCTCCGGTTCCTTCATCGCAGCCCATCTCTCCACCTTCACCGAGATGGTCTATTCGCACATCGAGCACGGCTTCTGATCCGGACGGTCCCGGCCGCCTCTGCCGCCCCTGCCACCACCACCCCCGCGTAAGCTTTGCACGGCAGATTACGGGCCGGATCCTCTGCCGGTGACCCATGTCCGATACGTTAGCCGCTAGCCTGCCGACCCCGCGACGATTGGGCGCCGATGCCTTTTTCGCAGGCGGCATCGTGGCCATGCTCACGATCCTGTTCCTGCCCATACCGCCGATCCTGATCGATCTCGGCCTCGCGTTCTCGATCGCGCTCTCGGCACTGATCCTGATGGTCGCACTGTGGATCCAGCGGCCGCTTGATTTTTCTGCCTTCCCGACCGTGCTCCTGATCGCGACGATCCTGCGGCTTGCGCTCAACGTCGCAACGACCCGTCTCATCCTGTCGCGCGGCGGGGAGGGGGAAAACGCCGCGGGCCATGTCGTTGCCGGTTTCTCGAAGTTCGTCATGGGCGGCGACTTCGTCATCGGCCTGATCATTTTCGCGATTCTGGTCACGGTGAACTTCGTCGTGATCACCAAGGGCGCGACGCGTATCGCCGAAGTCGGCGCCCGTTTTACTCTGGATGCCATCCCCGGCAAGCAGATGGCGATCGACGCGGATCTGTCCGCGGGCCTGATCGACGACAAGGAAGCCCAGCGCCGGCGCCGCGAGCTGGAAGAGGAGAGCGCGTTCTTCGGCGCCATGGACGGTGCCTCGAAATTCGTTCGCGGCGACGCCGTCGCCGGTTTGATCATCACCGCGATCAACATTTTCGGCGGTATCATCATCGGCGTGACGCATCACGGGTTGACGCTGGCACGCGCCGCCGACGTCTACACCAAGCTGTCCGTGGGCGACGGTCTGGTAACGCAGATGCCGGCGCTGATCGTGTCGCTGTCGGCGGGCCTGCTCGTCTCGAAGGGCGGCACCCGGGGTTCGGCCGAGCAGGCCGTGTTGCGGCAGCTCGGCGGCTATCCGCGCGCGGTGTCGGCCGCCGCGTTGATGATGTTCGTGCTCGCCTTGATGCCGGGGCTGCCGACGGCGCCCTTCCTGCTGCTCGGCGGCGTCATGGCCTTCGTCGGGTATTCGCTGCCGAGGCGGCAGGCAGCCCTGAAGCAGAAGGAAGATGCGCGCAAGGCCGACGAACGCGCCCAGGTCGATGCCAAGGAATCCGTCAAGGAATCGCTCAAGACCGCGGAGATCGAGCTGGCGCTCGGCGGTCACCTCTCGGTGCATCTGCTGGGCTCGCGCAACGAACTGGCGCACCGCGTGGCCAAGATCCGCAAGAAGTTCGCCAAGCAGTACGGCTTCGTGGTTCCCGAGATCAAGCTCACCGACAATCTGTCGATCGATCCCAAGGGATACCAGATCCGGATCCACGACACTCGTGTCGCCCAGGGCGAGCTCCGGCTCGGCGAAGTGCTGGTGCTGGTCGACAAGGACGGCAAGCCCGACGTGCCCGGCGAAGAGGTGATCGAGCCGGCCTTCGGCATGAAGGCGCTGTGGGTGACGGACGCGTTCACCGACGAGGTCAAGCGTCAGGGCTGCAAGCCGGTCGACAATCTGTCGGTGCTGCTCACGCATCTGAGCGAAGTGATCAGGGCCAACCTCGCCCAGCTGCTGTCCTACAAGGACATGCGCGGCCTGCTCGACCGGCTCGATCCCGAATACAAGCGCCTGGTCGAGGATCTCTGCCCGTCGCAGATATCGTATTCGGGGCTGCTGGCGATTCTGAAGATCCTGCTGGCCGAGCGCGTGTCGATCCGCAACCTGCATCTGATCCTCGAAGCCATCGCCGAGATCGCGCCTCATGTGCGGCGCTCCGAGCAGGTGGCAGAGCATGTGCGTACGCGTCTTGCCCAGCAGATTTGCGGCGATCTCTCCGACAACGGCGTGCTCAACGTCGTCCGTCTCGGCAACCGCTGGGATCTCGCGTTCCACCAGAGCTTGAAGCGCGACGCCAAGGGCGACGTCGTCGAATTCGACGCCGATCCGCGCCTTATCGAGCAGTTCGCGACCGAAGCCAGCGCCGCGATCCGCAAGTTCACCGAGAACGGCACCAGCGTGGTGCTGGCCGTGACCCCGGAAGCGCGTCCCTACGTCCGGATGATCCTGGAGCGGGTCTTTCCGACACTGCCGATCCTGTCGCATGTCGAAGTCGCGCGCAGCACCGAAATCAGGGCCCTCGGAGCCATATCGTGATCAGCGGCCTCACCGACAGCGTGCTGGTGACGTTCATCGTGTTCTGCCGCATCGGTGCCTGCCTGATGCTGGTCCCCGGCTATTCCAGCGTCAATGTTCCGGCCCAGGTCCGCTTGTTCGTTGCGCTGGTGACGACGTTCGCACTGACGCCGATCCTGGCCGCCGTCCTGAAACCTCTCACGGACAACGCGGCGCCGCTGACGCTCGCGCTCCTGATCTGCTCCGAACTCGTGGTCGGTGCCGTCATCGGGCTCGGCGGTCGCGTGTTCTTTCTCGCACTCCAGACCATGGCCACCGTGATGGCCAGCGCGATCGGGCTGAGCAACATCCCGGGGACGCCGGTCGGCGACACCGATCCGGCGCCGGCCCTGGTGCCGCTGATCATGACGTCGGTCACGACGCTGTTCTTCATGACCGACCAGCACTGGCAGGTCCTGCGCGGGCTGATGAACTCCTACGACGTCTGGCATCCCGGCGACCGGCTCGGCGGCAGCATGCCGCTCGACCAGCTCGTCGGCCGGCTATCGGAGGCATTCGTGCTGACGCTGCGGATCGCCAGCCCTTTCATCGTCTATTCGGTCGTCGTCAACCTGGCGGTCGGCCTGATCAACAAGCTGACGCCGGCGATTCCGGTCTATTTCATCTCGGTGCCCTTCGTGCTGTTCGGCGGCTTCCTGCTGCTCTACCTCACCAGCGACGAGCTCCTGAGGCAATTCATGCTCGGCGTCTCATCGTGGCTGGCGGAGTAATCGCCATGACGTCGCGCGCGGACAAGCTCGGCCGGATGGTCTCGCTCGTGAAGCTCCAGCTCCGGTTGTCAGAGTGGCAGCTCGCGCAGCTGCGGCAGCAGGAGCGCAGCTTGCAGGACGTACAGGAATGGCTGGTCGGAACTCTCAACGAGGGGAAGCCGCCGGCGGGATCATCGAGCGAATCGATCGCGCGGCGCCTGACCAGAACCAGCGTCGGCGCGCGCGCGATTCAGGCCCAGGCCTCGCAGCAGCTCGACCAGGTTCGCGCGGAGAGCCGCCGTGTGAAGCAGTTCGAGCAGGTCGCGAAGGCGGCGCTCGCGGACAAGCTTCGCGACGTCGAGAAGCGATCGCTCGAGGAGATGACGGGAACAAGCCTCACCGTGCGCGAGTGGACGCCACGGCCAGCCAATCGGACCAAGACATGATCGTGACCGCGACACCCGACCTCGTTCTCGACGTCCTCGACGCCGCCGATCCCGTGACGCAGCGCGCGGCCACAGCGAAGCTCGACGCGCTCAAATCATCGGACACGGATTTCGCCGCCACGATGGATGCGGAGGTCGGCAAGGCCAAGGCGGCGGCTGCCGATCAATCCGCGACGAAGCTTTCGGAACCGCAGTCGGGTGCGGTGAACGGAGCGCCGGTGCAGGTGATCAAGGCGCCGGCATCCGGCGAGGTGTACCGCAAGTTCGAGGCCTTCATCCTCCAGACCTTCGTCGAGACGATGTTGCCGAAGGAGTCGGAGGAGGTCTTTGGAAAAGGCACGGCCGGCGGCGTCTGGAAGTCGATGCTGGCGGAGCAACTTGGTGCTCAGCTGGCAAAGGGCAAGGGCATTGGCATTGCCAAGCAGCTCGCCGCCGCGCATCCGGCGGGGCCGGATGCTACGGGCAAGGCCGGATGACGATCCGGGAATGGATGACAGAAGTTGAAGGGTGACTTTCCTATGCAGGCACAAGAAGGCGCGGCGGCCATGGTGATGGAACAGCCGGCCGTGGACACCGAGGCGACGACGATGGCAGCCGTGTCGGGCGATGGGCTGTTGCCCGTCCTGCTGCCGAATGTCGGTGGTGAGGTGGCGAACGACGGTGCGGACCCGGCGAGATCGGACGAGGTACGCGGCCTGTTAGCCGCGATCCGCCGGCTCGAAGCCATCGTCGAAGAGGAGACGGCAGCGCTCGCGACGGGCAAGAAAATCGACTTCGACGAGTTCAGCGCCCGGAAGAGCCGGAGCATGCTGGAATTCGTCCGCCTGATGCGGGCACGAATGCACCTCGGCGGCGAGGTCGAGATCACTGAGGAGATCCAGCGGCTGCGCGAGAAGCTCGAGCGAAACCGTTCCATCCTCGAAATGCATTACGATGCGGTGCGCGAGGTCGCGACCATCATAGTCAAGGCCATCAAGGACGCCGAGTCGGACGGCACCTATACCGGTCGCGCAGCACAGGACGGAAAATGATCAGACTCGTGCTAGCCGGGCTCTGGGTATGCATCCTCACCGCGGGAACGAGCTACGCCGTGGCCTATTGGAAGGAAAATGGCAGCCTGCTGCCGGCAAAGGACGAATACCTTGACGGGCTGCAGTACCAGAAGACGCGGGCGCTGAGCGTGCCCATGGTCGAGGGTGGCAACGTTCAGGGCTACATCGTCGCGCGCTTTGTCTACACCGTTGAGGCGCGAACCATGCACCAGCTCAACGTGCCGCCCGAGCCGTTCGTCGTCGATGAAGCCTTCCGCAGGATCTATGCCGACGACCGCCTCGATTTCAGAAAACTCGCTCGTTACGACCTCTCCATCCTCACGACGGCCATCAAGCAGCGTGTCAACGAGCGAATGCAGGCCGAAGTCGTCCAGGACGTCCTTGTCGAGGACTTCAATTACGTGTCGAAGGAAGAATTCCAGCAGAAGCCCTAGGGCATTATCGGTTCTGATTGAATCGGAAGCGAGCCTCTAGAATTATACTTAGACGCGAGCCGCAGCGCCGGTACTGCCGCGGCTCTGTTCGCCGTTGACGTCGCCGAAACTATAACGGCCTCTGCGAAGATGGTTCGCAGAGGCCGTTATCGGTTGCGTGGCAGCGCCCTGCCGATCAGTTTCCGGCTGGATACGCCACTGGGGCGGTATGCGCCCTGTTCAGCAGGATGCCGACCTCGTCGAGCTCCTGCATCGGCACGTCGATGGTTTCGCCGGCCGGGATGTCGAGGCGGTACCCGACGTAACGGCGGGCCACGATCGCATCGAAGCCGAGGCGGTCGCGGAGTTTCTTGCGCAGCTTGCTGACGTGGCTCTCGATCACGCTCTCGTCGAACGTCGCTTCGAAGATGCCGTAGACCGCGTTGAAGATCTGCGTCTTGGTGACCCACTTGCCGTGGTTGCTGACCATATATTCGAGAATGCGCAGTTCGCGGCGGGGCAGGGTGAGAGCGTGGCCAGCTATCTCGGGGTCACGTCCGTTGAAGAAGACCTGGATCCTGGTCTCGCAGGGCCGCGGCAGTTCCCCGACCCGGCGGCGCGCAATCGCGGCCGTTCGGGCGAGGATCTCGCGGAGGTGAATCGGCACGTGGACGACGTCGTCGACGCCCGATTCGAAGAGCTCCAGCGTGTTCTTGAGCATCTTCTGGCCGCTCATGGCGATGATGGGAGCCGAGGAGCGCTTGCGCATCGCCCGCGGCAGGCTTCCGCGGGTGTCGCAATCCCCGAGGAGGAAGGCGTCCACCGCGGCCAGATCCGATTCACTCGCAGATTGCAGCCAGTCCCAGAATTCTCCGGAGGAGAAGCCGATCGACGATACACCTTCGCGAACGAGCCCTCCGACATAGCTGTTCGTGACGCTCTCGCGATCATCAACGATAATATACATCAGTTTTTCGCCCCTGTTTCGCACTTGTTACGGCCGGTTGGTTGTTGTGATGCCCGGCTCGGCAACTGTGCTGTTTGACGATATTCCTTCCCGCGAACCGTTATTATGGTTTCGATATTCGCGGGCAGCCCTACGCATTCAGTGCCTGCGTCTCGCAGGCCTGCTACTTCGACTCGATACTGAACGCTTACTGCGTGAGGCTCGGCGGGTGTCTTGCGGATCACCTCGCGGAGCGGATTGAGAAAGCGACCTAGAACAGTTGCGCCAAGTTGCTCATGCGTCCGAACGCCACTGTACTTTGTCGATCTCCTCGCTAACTGGCGAGAATCACTTGAGTAGGACCGTAACAATTGCCGATTTCCGATCAAGCGTGCGCAACTAAGCGTTTGCTACACGTGCTTGATGCTGTTGATTCGTTTCGAGTTGTTTCTTTGTATGTTCAATCGCATCAGTTGATTTGGAATTCGAACTAGTTTTGCACCTTGGCGGTTCTAAAGTTCCGCATCCCCGTATGATTACAGCTATTTTGGGCGGTGCTGCGCTTCATGCAAATTGAGGGATTTCAACCCCGGATTGACTCCCGTCATCGTCTTTCCACGTGCGACAATTCGACTCATGTATGGCGAGGCGACTCCAGCTTGGCGAAATCTTGGCGAGGGTGTGTCTTTCGAGTCGCACTCTCGCCACGTGCGTGACGCGTTTGACTCATGTGACGTCGCACCGCGCGTGATGAAAAGTTTTGGATGCGCACGTTTCAGGCAAGCTTCGGCAAATAACGTCACCGTTCGACAGATCGAACCGAACGGAGCATTCTCGCATGTTGTCCGATGGACAAGCTCGTCCCAACGCGACCGCGGATGTCTCCGCAGCGGCGAAACCGGCTGCGGAGACGCGCGATGCCAAAGACAATGCGGCGCCGACGGCCAAGCCTTCTGCAAATACCAAGCTTTTTGCAAACACCAAGCCTTTTGCAAATACCAATCCTTCCGCGACTACCAAGCCTGCTGCGAACACCAAGCCTGCGCCGGCAGCAGCGAGTGATGAAACTCTGGCGAAAGAGGCGCTCGAGGGTCTGAAGCGTATTCGCGCCAAGGCGCGCCTCGACAAGATGGCAATCCCCAAGCCTACGCCCATCGTGATCAAGCCGGCCGTGATCGTGGCCAAGCCGCCGCCGCCGCGTCCGACATGGGTCGCGCCGCTCGCGACATTGGCGGTCGCTGCGATCCTGGTCGTCTGTGCCTGCACCGGCGTGATCGCCTATTTCGCCATGCAGCCCGCCCAGAACAACGTCGCGGCCAATACTGAGATCAGGAATCTGCGCGAGACGGTGGCACAACTGCGCAGGCAGGTGTCGGGCGTGTCCGACAATCTCGACGGCCTGCGCACCGCGGTCGATCAGTCGAGCAAGGCGACCAATGACCGTTTTGGCCGTTTTGGCGAGAATCTGGATCGCATCGAACGGGTGAGCTCGTCCTCTACGGTGAAGCTCGACAAGCTTGCCCAGGTGCAGGCCCAGGCTCCGGCGCCCGTCGCTTCACAGCCAATGCCGATGATGGCCTCGGCTGCTACGCCCGAGGTCACGGGATCGGTAGCACCGTCCGAGCGCATTTCGGCTCCGCGCAAGACGGTCAAGGGCTGGTCAGTCCGCCAAGCCTATGAGGGGATTGCGATCCTGCAAGGCCCGAACGGCGTCATCGAAGCGGTGCTGGGACAGCAAGTGCCCGGCCTTGGCCGCATCGAGGAGATCAGAAACGAGAACGGACGTCTGGTGGTCGAGTCCAGCGGGGGCGTCATCTATTCGTCACGCAAGGCGACGCCCTGATCGAGGGCCGCCTTCTATTTACGGTGATGCTCGAAACTGGTGCATAGCAGATCGACCTCCGCCTCCGCGATCGGCGCGCGAAACAGGCGGCAGCTGAACTCGGCGGTCGTCCTGCTGTCCGTGGTGCTGCGATCTTCGCGGAGGAAGATGCATCGCTTGCAGACGTCGGTATGGTGCCGCTGTTCGGCTGCGTCCGACTGATCCAGCACGTGGCGGAGCGCGTCGCGGAAGCCGACCTTCGCCTCATCCTCGAGCACGCCGATGGACTCGATGAGGACGTTGACGGGGTCGCGCACCAGGAACTTCTTGCCCTGTTGTGTCACGCTCAGCATCACTGACCGCTTGTCCTGGGCCGAGCGCTTTCGCTCGAGATAGCCGAGCCGCTCCAGCTCGCCAATGATGAACGAGGCGGTGCCGCGCGTGGTGCCGACGTAACTCGCGAGCGCCGACGGCGTCCGGGAAAACCGGTTGGCGCGGGAAAGGAAACGCAGCGCCATCCACTCGCGGTCGCGCAAGCCGTGCTTGGCGCCTTCGAACCACAAGATACGGGCGACCTGTTCCAGCAGTTCGATCGATTCGCGAGCCAAGTTCATTTCAATTCCGGGTCGGATAAATCTTGATTCAATTGAGCTTTTGGTAGCGCAATCCTGGCGGCTGATAATGAAGATCCCGAGGGATGCGGAACCTTCCGACCGTGGAACTAGAGTGTCACGAAGAAAGTTCGAGTAAATCGCCCGGCTCAACTCTTCTGAAAATTTCAGTCAAATGACCGCGGCTTTGCGTGCAAATTCCGCTAGCGCGGGATGTGCGTGCGGCACGATGTGTCGTTGCGACTACCGCAAAGCCCATTTGTTGCGCGATGCGCCTCGAATTGCGCGAGCGGACGGGGCGGCCGCAACTGGGGCAGCGGAAAAGGGGACGGGGGAACCACCGTTTTCGGTTAATGAATGTTGCGTTGCAATGCGGCCAGGCGGTTAAATCGAAATAGGATCGAGCCCGGGAATGCCAGAGTGTCGTCCGTGATCGAGCAAGTGAAGCCGTTCAGCGTCAAGCGCGCAGCATTGGCCGCCACCGTCGGCAACATGCTCGAATTCTACGACTTCATCACCTACAGCTTCTTCGCCATCCAGATCGGCCATACCTTCTTCCCGACGGGAAGCGAGTACGGCAGCCTGATGCTGTCGCTGGCGACCTTCGGCGCCGGCTTCGTAACGCGGCCGATCGGCGGAATCGTGCTCGGGATCTATTCCGACCGGATCGGCCGGCGGCCTGCCATGCTGCTGAGCTTCGCGCTGATGGGGCTATCGATCCTGACCATCGCGCTCACGCCGTCCTATCAATCGATCGGCCTTGCAGCGCCCGTCATCGTGATCGCGGCGCGTATGGCGCAAGGCTTTGCTTTGGGCGGGGAGGTTGGACCGACCACCGCCTATCTGATCGAGATCGCCCCGCCCCAGCATCGCGCGCTGGTGGTGGCCTGGCAGCCGGCGAGCCAGGAGATCGCCGCGACCGCGGGCGCACTCGTCGGCGTCATCCTGAGCAGGACGATGGCGCCAGAGATGCTCGACGCCTATGGCTGGCGGGTGGCGTTTCTGATCGGGGCGGTGTGCCTGCCGTTCGGCGTCTGGATGCGCCGGACGCTGCCCGAGACGATCCCGCAGGCCCAAGCCGGTGTCCGCGCCGTCGAGCACACCAGTCATCTTTCGCAGGCGAGACGGCACCTTGGCGTCATCGGACTTGCACTGATGATCCTGGCAAGCGGCACGATCTCGACCTACGTCACCCAATATATGACGACCTATGCGCAGAACACGCTGCATGTGTCGTCGACACTGGCTTTCGCCGTGTCGCTGGTCAGCAATGGCATCCAGTTTGTCGGTGCGCTGGTCGGGGGCTGGCTGGCAGATCGTCTCGGTCGCAAGCCGGTGATGATCTGGCCGCAGCTCGCAACGCTGCTGCTGACCTACCCGACCTTCCTGTGGATCGTCCATGCGCCCGGCGCGTTGTCGCTCCTGGTTGGTTTCGGTGTCCTGTCCGTCATCGGCTCGCTGCCGTTCACTGCGTTCTACGCGACCTTCACCGAGGCGCTGCCCCAGAACATCCGCGGCGGTGTATTCGCGACCGTCTATGCGGTCGCGATCGCCAGCTTCGGCGGTACGGCGCAGCTCGTAGTCACCTGGCTCCTCCACGTCACCGGCAATCCGCTGGCGCCGGCCTGGTACCTGCTGCTTGCGGCGATCGTCGGACTAGTCGCGATGAGCCTCATGCCCGAGACTGCGCCAGTGAAACAGCGTCAGAACAAGACCTGAAAACAAGGCCTGAAAGCGGCGCGCTCGCAGGCTGGTGATTTGCGTTTCGCTGGCAATTATTGGCGAATGCGTCGCCTGAAGGATCAGGGGCACGCATCAGGAAGGACGAACCGATGAGTATCGAGACCACCATGACATCCGACGTCGTCGGGCTGACCAAGGTCGCCCCTGTCTCGCGCCGCGGGTTCATGAGCGCGACTGCGGCCGTCGCCGCCGGCTACACGCTTGCAGCCGGGCCCGTGCGCGCCGAGGCGATCACGACCGACACCGGCGGCCTCCAGACCGGCGACGCCAAGATCAAGGTCGGCTCCGAGCAGATGCCTGCGTATTTTGCCCGCCCCGCCGGCAACACCAAGGCGCCGGTGATCATCGTGGCGATGGAGATTTTCGGCCTGCACGAATACATCAAGGACGTGACGCGGCGCCTCGCCAAGCTCGGCGCATTCGCGATCGCGCCCGACTATTACTTTCGCAAGGGCGTCGATTTGACCAAGGTCACCGAGATCAAGGACCTGCTGCCGATCGTCAATGCCAAGCCGGACGCCGAGCTGCTGTCCGATCTCGACGCGACCGTGGCGTGGGCGGGATCGCAAGGCGGCGACACCGGTAAGCTCGGCATCATCGGCTTCTGCCGCGGCGGACGCACCGTGTGGGAATATGCCGCCCACAGCGGCACGCTCAAGGCCGGCGTCGCCTTCTACGGTCCGCCCGTCGATCCAGCCAATCCGCTGTGGCCGAAGAGCCCGATGCAGCTCGCGCCCGAGATGAAGGCACCGGTGCTCGGCCTCTATGGCGGCGCCGATACCGGCATTCCCGTCGCCCAGGTCGAGCAGCTCAAGACGGCCTTGCAGCAGAACAAGAAGACGGCCGAGTTCAAGATCTATCCGGAAGCGCCGCACGGCTTCCATGCCGACTACCGCGGCAGCTACCGCAAGGACGCCGCAGAAGATGCCTGGAAGCAGGCCCAGGCCTGGTTCAAGAAGTATGGCGTGTTGAGCTGACGCTTGGTCATGATCCTCGTTCCCCCGCTTGCCACAACGCATCGAGGGCGTGGCGGTAGGTCGGATACGCAAGCGTGACGCCGAGCTTGCGCTTCATTTTCGCGTTGGAAACACGAGCGCTGCTGGCATAGAAGCTGCGGGCCATCGCCGACATCTCGGCGGTCTCGAACGGCTCTTCCGGCGGCGGTGCAACGTTCATCAGCTTCGCCGCGTAAGCGATCACGTCCTGCGGCGGCGCCGGCTCGTCGTCACAGACGTTCCAGATGCCGCCGCTCGGGTGATGAATCGCGGCCATGATCGCGCTTGCGATGTCGTCGACGTGGATGCGGTTGAACACCTGTCCCGGCTTGATGATGCGCCGGGCCGTTCCAGCGCGCAGCGTCACCAGTGCGTTACGGCCGGGGCCATAGATACCCGCAAGCCGCAGGATCGCGGCGTCGCCACCGGTCGTGTCGGTCCATGCCTGTTCCGCCGCGACCCGCATGCGCGTGCGGTCGAGGCCGGCCTGTGGCGGCGTGCTCTCGTCGACCCAGCCGCCGGCGTGATCACCATACACGCCGATCGTGGAGAGATAGATGATCCTGCGGTGGCGGTCCGCCGCCAGCACGTCCGAGAAGGTCGCGATGGCAGGATCGCCGGCGCTGCCGGGCGGGATCGAGACGAGAAGGACATCCGCGTCTCGCATGCGTTCGACTGTCTCGCGTGCCGGACTGCTCCCAGAGAAGGCGTGTACCTCGATGCCGGCGAGGTCGCCCCGCTGCGCGGGATCGCGCACCGTGCCGGCGATATGCGAGAAGCCGCCACCGAACAGGCGGACGAAGTGCCGGGCACTGTAGCCGAGACCCAGGATAAAGAGCCGCATACGTCTTCCTTGCAGGTCGGAGTTCCCGTTCGCGCCGCAGCGCGCCCTCCGCTCATAAGAGATTTTTGGGTCCGGCAAAAGATATTGCGATTTGTCCCGCCCGCCTGTGCAGGCGATGGTCGCTCGTCGGAGGGACGCATCGAACATGCAGGCAGAAGCGCCCGCCATAATGGTATCTGACGCGGCTGAGCTGGTCCGACGCGCCGCCGCGCTGATCTTCGATGTCGACGGCACGTTGGCCGAGACCGAAGAGCTGCATCGGCAGGCCTTCAACCATGCCTTCGCCCGCCACGGTTTCGACTGGCGATGGGACCAGGCGGTCTACAAGGACCTGCTGCGGGTCACCGGCGGCAAGGAACGGATCCGCGCCCATCATGAAAGGCTGAGGATCGCCGCGCCATTATCGGATGTGGACATCGCGGAACTCCACCGCATCAAGACTGCGCATTTTGCCGAACTGGTCGAGACCGGCTGCTGCCCCTTACGGCCCGGGGTGACGGATCTGTTCGCTGCTGCCAAGGCGCGCGGCCAGCGGCTCGCGATCGCGACGACCACGTCACACGGCAATATCGATGCGCTGCTGTCGCGGGCCCTGGGAAAAAGCTGGGCCGCGGATTTTGATGCGATCGTGGCCGGGGATGACGTGCGGCATAAAAAGCCTGCGCCGGATGTCTATTTCGAGATCCTGGCGCGGCTGAAGCTCAACGCGTCCGACTGCATCGCGATCGAGGATTCCGCCAACGGCCTGATCGCGGCCTCACGAGCGAACATTCCCGTGCTCATCACCAGAAGCATGTTCTTCCGGGACGACGATTTTAGCCAGGCGCGGGTCGTGCTGGATGATCTGTCCGGGCTCGGGTGAGGCCAAAACAAAAAAACTGAAAAACAACCCCATGCACAGTAGAATGTGCCCGCGGGCCGGACGCCCTCAATGGACGCGGTGGCTCGCTCTATCGTCCTCAGCTTGCTCGACAATCTGCGCGATCGGGCTCGACTGGTGGTGCACCAGGCGCCAGTCGTTGCCGACGCGCCGGAAATGGTTGGCCGCAGCCAATGCCGTGCCGTCGACGATCTCGATGCAGAGCACGCGCGCGCTGTCGCCATCGACGATGGCCTGCGGTTCCGCGCACACGATCTGCGGCCGTTCCGGGCTCTGCAGGATATCGCGCCAGCTTCCGATCACCGTGGCCCGGCCGATGATGGCCGGCCAGCCGGGATGAATGCAGGAAATGGCGTCATCGTCCGCCCACATCCGCTCCATTTCGTCGAAATCGCCGGTCGAAAAGGCGGCGTAGAACGCTGCGTTCGCCGCGATCACCTTGCTGTCCTTTGCCATGCCTCTCGGGTGGGGCAATGACAGACAAAAATCAAGCAAGACTTCCGTCGACTTTCCGTTCGATCTGGACCGCAATGCAGCATTGCTGCCCGTTTTGTGGTCACGCCGAGACCAGAGTCTCCACCGCACGCCGCGCGCCATCCTGGTAGAGTCGGCCGAGTGCTCCGGTCACGGCCTCGCGCAGGCGCGGCTCCGCGCCCAGCGACCCGAACACTTTTCCGACGCCGAGCAGCGCAGGCGCCAATCGTTCGGCGACGGGACCTGCCTCGCGCGCCAAGCCAGCGAATTCGGCGGCGAGCGGATCGCGCACGTCGATGGTGCGGCCGTTCTCGTCGAGGCCGGTGACGTAGCGCATCCAGCCGGCCACCGCGAGCGCATGCGTCGCGATCGGCAGGTTGCTGGTGAGACGATCCTGGATCGCGCCGAGCAGGCGCTGCGGCAGCTTTTGCGAGCCATCCATCGCGATCTGCCAGGTGCGGTGATGCAGCGCCGGATTGGCGAAGCGCTTGAGCAGCGAGGCGCGATAGGCGGCCAGATCGGTGCCCGCGGGCATCGTCAGCGTCACCGCGGCCTCTTCCATCACCTGCGCGGCGAGGCGCGCGAAATGCGGATCCTGCATGGTGTCGGCGATGGTCTCGTAGCCGGCGAGATAGCCGAGATAGGCCAGCGCCGAATGGCTGGCGTTGAGCAGCCGCAGCTTCATCAACTCGAATGGCTTGACGTCGTTCACCAGTTCGACCCCGGCGGCGGCAAGATCGGGCCGGCCCGCCGTAAAGCGATCCTCGACTACCCATTGCGTGAACGGCTCGGTCATGACGGGCCATGCGTCGCGCAAACCGAGCGCCGACGAAACCGCATCGCGGTCACCATCCGTCGTCTCCGGCACGATGCGGTCGACCATAGTCGAGGGGAAGGCCGCCGTATCCGCGATCCACTTGCCGAGATCCTTCGAGCGCAGCGCGGCGAATTGCGTCACGATCCGCTGCACGGTGTGGCCATTGGCGGCGAGGTTGTCGCAGCTCAGCACGGTGAACGGCGGCGCGCCCAGGGCCCGCCGGCGCGCCAGCGCTGCAACGATGAAGCCGGGAGCCGAGCGCGGCGCGTCGAAATTGTTGAGGTCGTGCACGACATCAGGATGGCGTTCGTCGAGATCGCCGGTCTGCGGCGTGTGGCAATAGCCTTTCTCGGTGACGGTGAGGGAGACGATGCGAATGGCGGGATCGGCCATTCGCTCGACCAATCGTGCCGGGCTTTCGCGCGCGATCACGCTGTCGAGCAGCGCACCGATGATGCGGTGTTCGGTGGCTTCGGCTGCACGGACGGCAACCGTGTAGAGATGATCCTGCGGGGCGAGGGCGTCGCGTGTGTCAGGGCTGCGCAAGCTGGCGCCGACGATGCCCCACGAGGTGGCGCCGGCCGCAAGGCAATCGTCGATGACCACGGCCTGGTGGGCGCGATGAAACGCGCCAAGGCCGAGATGCACGATGCCGGGCGTGACCCGCGAACGGTCGTAGGCCGGGCGGCGGATGCCTTGTGGCAGCCGGTCGAGATTGGCGCGGCCAAGGCGCGTTGGATCAAGGCGCATGGTCGTCTCTCCCCTTGTTTGGCCGCTGCTTGACATGGCGCCTGTCCTCGGTCAATGCTGCGGTCAATTGGTAAGACCAATTTTCCAAAATTGGCGGGCCGCGGGCAGCGAGAGCTGCCGGCATGACCCTTTCGGGAGGACCAGCGTGCCGCTGGAAGCTGTGGAGGCGAGACGGCTTTATCGCCAGGTCGCCGATCAATTGCGAAGCCTGATCGACAGCGGCGAGTACGCGGTCGGCAGCCGCTTGCCGACCGAGCGCGAACTCGCCGAGCAGCTCAAGATATCCAGGCCGACGGTGCGCGAAGCCCTGATCGCGCTCGAAGTCGAGGGCCGCCTCCGCATCCGCGTCGGTTCCGGCATCTATGTGATCGAGCCCGCGGCGGTTGCGGCGACCGCGCCTGCTTCCGTCATCGAGGGCCCGTTCGAGCTGTTGCGTGCCCGCGAGTTCCTGGAAAGTGCCATCGCCGAAGAAGCCGCGCGCGTGGCGACGAAGGACGACGTTGCCCGTATCGATGCGTCCCTTGTCGCGATGGAGAATGTAGAACACCCCGGCGAAGCCTCGATGGTCCACGACCGCGCCTTCCACGTCGCGATCGCCGGAAGCCTCGGCAATGCCGTTCTGGTGCGCGTCGTCGGCGAGCTGTTCGACCAGCGCCTCAACCCCTATTTCGCGCAGCTTGCGCATTATTTCGAAAGCCCGGGCACGTGGCGCACTGCGCTCGACGAGCATCGCGCGGTGCGCGACGCGATCGCGGCGCACGATCCCGGGGCCGCGCGCGATGCGATGCGCGATCATCTCGCGAGATCCCAGGAGCGCTTTGCGCAGAACTTCGGCGCCGAGAAGGTGGCAGGACCGTCGTCCGGGCGGGTGGCGCGATCGACGGCAAAGCCGTCAAGACCGCAACGTGCGCCGAAGAAGAAGCGAGTCACGAGCAGCAGCGCGCGACCGCGATGAGATTGTGCGGCCCGCACCCGCGTCGGGGGCGGGCGGACAAGAAGCAGATTTAAAAGAAGCAGACTTGAAAAATGGAGGAAAAGTCAGTGTTGAAAAAGATGACAATGGTGCTGGCGGTCTCGGCCGCGGCGATGATTGCGACGACTGGCGCCGGCATGGCGCAGACCAAGCTCAAATGGGCCCATGTCTACGAGACCTCGGAGCCCTTCCACACCGCCTCAGTGTGGGCCGCGCAGGAAATCGGCAAGCGCACCAATGGGCGTTATGCGATCGACGTCTATCCGGCGTCGCAGCTCGGCAAGGAAGCCGACATCAACCAGGGCCTCTCGCTTGGCTCGGTCGACATCATCATCTCCGGCTCGAGCTTTGCGGCCAAGAGCTTTCCGCCGATCGGCGTGACCTATTATCCCTACACCTTCCGCGATGCCGATCATCTGCTCGCCTACACCAAGAGCGACATCTTCAAGGAGCTCACCAAGGGTTACGAGGACAAGAGCGGCCACCACATCCTCGCGGTGACCTATTACGGCGTGCGCCAGACTTCGTCGAACAAGCCGATCAAGACCTGTGCCGACCTCAAGGGCCTCAAGATGCGCGTGCCCGACGTGCCCGCTTATCTGGCGATGCCGCGCGCCTGCGGCGCCAACACCGCGCCGATCGCGTTCGCCGAAGTCTATCTGGCGCTCCAGAACGGCACCGTCGAGGCGCAGGAGAATCCGCTCACCACGATCGAGGCCAAGAAGTTCTACGAGGTGCAGAAGCACATCGTGCTGACCGGCCACATTGTTGACCATCTCAACACGGTGGTGGCCGGTGCGCTCTGGAAGAAGCTCAGCGACGAGGACAAGAAGATCTTCACCGACGTCGCGCAGGAAGCCGCCGCCAAGGCGACCGCGGAGATCAAGCAGAATGAGGCCAAGCTGGTTGCCTTCTTCAAGGAGAAGGGCCTGACCGTGACCGAGGTCGACAAGAACGAGTTCCGCGACACCGTTCTGAAGAACGTCGCGTTCGAGACGTTTGGCTATCGCAAGGCCGACTGGGAACGCATTCAGGCGGTGAAATGACGACGTAGTCGTCATCCCGGGGCGGTCCGCAGGACCGAACTACGGTGCGCAATCGCGCACCTGAGAATCTCGAGGTTCCGGGTCTGGTGCTAGCGCACCATCCCGGAACGACGTGACCAGTTTGGAGAGCACACCCATGTCCACCGCCGAAACGCACCGGCAGATCACCGCGGACGAGATCGCCCACACCTTCGAGGAAGAGGCGGCACCCAAGGTCGATCTCGGCATCTACGCTTTCGAGGACTGGGTCGCGCTGGCGATCTTCTGGGTGATGGCGCTCGCCGTCTTCCTGCAGTTCTTTACCCGCTACGTGCTCAACGACAGCTACGCCTGGACCGAGGAGATCGCGACCTACTGCTTGATCGGCGTGGTCTTCATCGGCTCCTCGATGTGCGTGCGGCTGTCGCGGCACATCCAGGTCGATCTGATCTACCGCTATCTGCCGCATGTCGCGGCGCGCGCTTTGTCGACCGTCATTGATCTGATCCGGATCGTCTTCTTCGGCTATGCCATCAAGCTGGTCTGGGTCTACATCCAGATCATCGGCGACGAGTCCATGACCACGATCAATCTTCCCAAGGACTACGTCTATTACGCCGTGCTTGCCGGCTTCGTGCTGATGTTCGTCCGCTCGGTGCAGGTGGCCATCCAACATTTGCGGCAGGGCTACTCGATCCTCGAACGTCCCGGCGCCTACGACGGTTTTGAAGGGTAATCCCATGTTGCTGTTGCTTGGAGGCTTTCTCATCCTGATGCTGCTCGGCGTTCCCGTGGCGATTGCCATGGCGTCGTCGTCGCTGCTCTACATCCTGGTCAGCGGGGTGACGCCCGACGTCACGCTGGCGCAGCGCATGATCGCCGGCGTCGAGAGCTTTCCGCTGCTCGCCGTGCCGTTCTTCATCCTGGCCGGCAATCTCATGAACATTGCCGGCGTCACCGGGCGCATCTACAAATTCGCCGTCGCGCTGGTCGGCTGGATGCGCGGTGGCCTCGGTCACGTCAACATCATCGGCTCGGTGATCTTCTCCGGCATGTCCGGCACCGCGATCGCGGATGCTGCCGGCCTTGGCACCATCGAGATCAAGGCGATGAAGGATCACGGTTACACCACGGAATTCTCCGTCGGCGTCACCGCGGCGTCCGCCACGCTCGGCCCGATCATCCCGCCGTCGCTGCCTTTCGTGATCTACGGCATGATGGCGAACGTCTCGATCGGCGCGCTGTTTCTGGGGGGCGTCATTCCAGGCGTCGTGCTGACGCTGCTCATGATGGCCACCGTCACCTACTTCGCGTACAAGAACAAATGGGGCAGCGATACGCCGTTCTCCTGGCCGCAATTGGGATCGGCGGGGCTCGAGATCCTCGTCGTACTGAGCTTCCCGATGGCCGTCTGGCTTCTGACGGTCGCCGGCCTCTCCACCAATTGGGCCGTTGGGATTGGCCTGGTCGCGCTGCTCGCGCTCGACTGGTACTTCGATTTCTCGGCGGTCATGGCCTTGATGGCGCCGGTGATCCTGATCGGCGGCATGACGCTGGGCTGGTTCACGCCGACGGAGGCTGCCGTCGCCGCCGTGATCTGGTCGCTGTTCCTTGGCCTCGTGCGCTACCGCACCATGACGCTGAAGACGGTGGCGAAGGCGACCTTCGACACCATCGAGACCACGGCCTCGGTGCTGTTCATCGTCACCGCTGCCTCGATCTTTGCCTGGCTGCTCACGGTGTCGCAGGCAGCCCAACTGCTGTCGGACTGGATGCTTAGTATCACCCATAACAAATGGGTGTTCCTGGCGCTCGCCAACGTCCTGATCCTGTTCGTCGGCTGCTTCATCGACACCACGGCCGCGATCACCATCCTGGTGCCGATCCTCTTGCCGATCGTGCTCAAGCTCGGCATCGATCCCATCCATTTCGGCCTGATCATGACGCTGAACCTGATGATCGGCCTGTTGCACCCGCCGCTCGGCATGGTGCTATTCGTGCTGGCACGCGTGGCAAAGCTCTCGGTCGAGCGCACCACGGTCGCGATCCTGCCCTGGCTGGTGCCGCTGATGCTCGCGCTGATCGCGATCACCTACATTCCCGAACTGACCCTCTGGCTGCCAAAATACATGGGACTTTCCAAATGACATCCACAGCTCTCGCCGCAACCCTGTTCGGCCCCGAAGACCTGCGCATGGTCGAGCATCCGCTCGACAAGCTCGCTGAAGGCATGGTGCGCCTCCGTTTCGGCGCCGGCGGCATCTGCGGCTCGGACATGCATTATTTCCGTCATGCTCGCACCGGCGATTTCGTGGTGAAATCGCCGCTGGTGCTCGGTCACGAAATTTCAGGCGAGGTCATGGAGATCGCGGGCTCCGCGGCGAACCTGAAGGTCGGCGACCGCGTTGCCGTCAACCCGTCGCGCTGGTGCGGCCATTGCGGCGCTTGCCGTCAAGGCCGGCAAAACCTCTGCGAAAATATCTACTTCATGGGCTCGGCCTCGAAGACGCCGCACATGCAGGGCGGCTTCGCCAACTACTTCGACGCGATCCCGGCGCAGTGCGTGAAGATCCCCGATCATGTGTCCTATCAGGCCGCGGCGCTGGCCGAGCCGCTCGCGGTCTGCCTGCACGCGGTGGCGCGTGCCGGCAACATCGAAGGCAAGCGCGGCATCATCTTCGGCGCCGGTCCGATCGGGCTTCTGACGATGCTCGCCGCGCGCCGCGCCGGCATGACGGACATCACCGTGGCCGACATCGCGCCGGCCCCGTTGGCCTTTGCGAGCCGGCTCGGCGCCTCTCACGTCGAGAATGTCGCAGCCGGCGAGGAAGGCCTGAAGGCGCAGGCCGCGTCGCGCCCGTACGATGTCGCTTTCGAAGTCTCAGGCACGGCTGCAGGCCTTGCCAGTGCGATCGGTATCGTCAGGCGCGGCGGCGTTGTGGTGCAGATCGGTAATTTGCCGGGTGGCCAGATTCCGGTGCCGGCGAATGCGGTGATGGCCAAGGAGATTGACCTGCGCGGTTCGTTCCGCTTCGGGCTCGAGTTCATGACGGCGGTGGAGCTGATTGCGGACGGCAGCATCGACGTGCTGTCGCTGGTCACCGCCGAGCGGCCGCTGTCCACCGCGCCGGACGCGCTGCGGCTGGCGCTCGACCGCTCGCAGAGCGTCAAGGTCGTGCTGACCGCGAACTGATCCGGGAGAATTTCGATGATGCTGGAGGGATGGCGCTGGTACGGGCCGGACGATCCGGTCTCGCTCGATGATGTCAGGCAGGCCGGGGCGAGCGATATCGTCTCGGCGCTGCATCAGGTGCCGATCGGCGAAGCCTGGACCCGCAAGGCGGTCGAGGAGCGCAAGAACTTCATCGAGAACGGCCAACCCGGCCGTTCGCAGCTGACCTGGTCGGTGGTGGAATCGATTCCGATCCCCGACGACGTCAAGCGTCTCGGCGGCAAGGCGACGAAGTCGATCGAGGCATGGATCGCGAGCCTGGAGGCGGTGGCCGCCTCAGGCATCAAGATCATCTGTTACAATTTCATGCCTGTGGTGGACTGGTGCCGCACCGATCTGGAGTGGGAATTGCCGAACGGCGCCCGCGCGATGCGCTTCGACCAGGATCGGTTCGCGGCGTTCGAGCTGCATATCCTTAAGCGCCCCGCCGCCGTGCAGGACTATTCACCGGAGCAGCAGGCGCGCGCCAAAAAGCTGTTCGACGGGATGAGCCAGGCCGATATCGATTACCTCGTCATGGTGATCGCCAGCGCGCTGCCGGGCTCGACCACCGAGCCGATGACCATTCCGCAATTCCGCGACCGGCTTGAAACATATCGCGACGTCACGCCAAAAATCCTGCGGCAACATCTCGCCGAGTTTTTGGGCCGCGTCACACCCGTCGCCGAGCAGCTCGGGGTCTCATTGACACTGCATCCGGACGACCCGCCGCGCCCGCTGTTCGGGCTGCCGCGCGTCGCGTCCAGCGCCGATGACTATCAGGCGTTGTTTGATGCCGTACCGTCAAAGGCGAATGGTATCTGCCTGTGCACAGGGTCGCTCGGCGTGCGCGCCGAGAACGATCTTGCCGCGATGGCCGAACGCTTCGGTCCGCGCATTGCCTTTGCGCATCTGCGCGCGACCAAGCGCGAAGCGGATGGTCTGTCCTTTTACGAGTCCGATCATCTCGACGGTGACGTCGACATGGTCGCAGTGCTGAAGGCGCTGCTGAAGGAGAACGCGCGGCGTTCGCCCGACCGGCAGATCGTGTTTCGGCCCGACCACGGCCACCGCATGCTGGACGATCTCGCGGCGACCAAGCGCACCAATCCGGGCTACACCGCGATCGGTCGCCTCCGCGGTCTCGCCGAGCTGCGCGGCGCAATCCGCGCGATCGAGCATCAATAGGGGCCAAAGCTCTATCCGCACCGTCATTGCGAGCGCAGCGAAGCAATCCAGAATCCCGCCGCGGAAAGACTCTGGATTGCTTCGCTGCGCTCGCAATGACGTGGAGGAGAGGTGCCTCGTCTCAACCTTGTCCTCTTAAGCGCGACGGCAGAATACGTCCCGGGCACGCGCACAGATTGTCAAAGTTCCAGCCATATGCGAAGGTAGCGCCATTCCGTTTTCGATCGACGCATTGCAGCAATAAGCCATTTAGGAGCTTGATGTGAGCATTCTGGTCGAACTTCCTCCCGATCAATATGACCGACGGGCATTTGCAAAATTCAACGAGACATCAACCGGCTTTGATCTCGACATCGCTCGCGCGATGATGTGGATGTCGCAACTCGCCTACGAGACCCATGTGCCGGACACGATCAACAGGGTCTCTCCGTTCTTTGATCTGTCCGGTGTCAAGCTGCTGAGCCAGCCGGCGCATTCGACGCTGCCGCTGACCGACACGCGCGGGATCATCGCGAGCAAGGGCGACGCAACAATTGTCGCCTTCGCCGGCACCGACCCGCTTCATCTCCTGAACTGGGTCAGCGATTTCACGCTTGGCCGACCGAAGGCGCCCGTGCACCAGGGGTTCGTCGATGCGGCGGCAGCCGTGTGGGACGACGTGAAGAGCGCACTGGCGGCAGCGCTGGCGCGCAAATCACCGATCTTCATCACTGGGCACAGCCTCGGCGCCGCGATCGCGGTGGCAACGGTGGACTTCGCGCGGGAGCAGCTCCAACTCGCGGATGCGCAGATCTATCTTTACGGTTGTCCGCGCGTGGGCCGCGACGATTTCGCCGCACTCTACAACGGTACGTTCGGCAGGATGACCTATCGTCTCGTGCACGGCACCGACATCGTCCCGACCGTGCCTCCGCCCGGGCTTGGCTTTCATCACGTCGGCCGTTATCTCGCCTGTGCACGCGGCGCCAAATTCAGCGCCAGCCAGCTCACGACGAATGTTGGTTCGGATGAGCCAATGGCGAATGCTGGAATTGGTGAGCAGGTCCGCAATCTCCTCAGCGGCGTATCCGAGAACACGCGGTCGGATGTCGTCGGCAGGCTTACGGTGCTGCTCCCGGCGGGCATCGGCGATCACCTGCCCGATCGTTACTGTGCCGCGCTGACACCCGCCTAGACTCCGGTTTTGACGCGTTTTCTTCACGCGAGCCGGTATATCCACTTCGCCCGAAAACGCTCTAGTAGCACGCAGCCATCGCGCCGAGCTTTGGATAGAGCCGGTCGATCGCGGCGATCTCGCCTTGCATCTGTGCGGTGATCCAGTCTCGGATCTCGGCGGCGATGGGGCGCATCGGCCGGTTGCGCGGTGGCAGGAATTCGCAGATGCGGCGCGTGGTGGTAAGCGTGTCGGACGCCGGCACCAGCGCGCCGGTCAGCAGCCAGTGCGAGGCGACCGTCAGCCAACCGAGCGCGATACCCTGGCCGAGCAGGGCGGCCTGCATCACGACGGCATAGTCCGTGAAGCTCAGCGCCTTGGCCGCACCGCGACGCCCGGTGAGAAGCGATGCGTAATCCGCGGCCCAGTCGCCCGGCGTCTCGGCGAGCCTAATGATGGTGTTGCCCTCCGCGGGATCGGTTTCGCCGAGATAGGCAGGGCTGCACATCGGCAGCATGACCTCCTTCATCACCAGCGTGCCGCCGGATGATGGTTCTTCGCGATCGCGGAAGCGCATTCCGAGGTCGACATTCTCCACCGGTCCGCGCAGCGCGCCGGAGATCAGTTGGAAGCGCAAATCGACCTGAGGAAATTGCTTCTGCAGCTTGTCGATGCGCGGCATCAGCCAATGCGTGGTGAAGGCGGAGGAGACCGACAGTGTCACCGTCTCGGTGCCCTTGCGGCGCCGCTCGATCTCGACCAGCCCGCTTTCGATGCTGCGAAAGCCTTCGAGCACGCGGCGATACAAGAGTTCGCCTTCCTCGGTGAGCACCGCGCGTCCCGCCTTGCGGTCGAACAGGCGGACGCCGAGATGGTCCTCGAACTGACCCAGCATCCGGCTCACCGCAGGCTGGGTGACGTTCAGTTCGGCGGCAGCCGCAGTGAAGCTGCCATTGCGTGCCGCTGCGTCGAAGACGAACAGGGCGTTACTTGAGGGCAGCATGCGGCGCAGCTCGGGCATAACCCCATGTTATGAGCCAGGTGAGAATTTGGCAATTGCCGAGTTTTGCCAAGTCTGGTGTCATTGGCGTCACAGCCTAAAGGCAGGGCTTGCGAGCGAAGATGTTGGTGCGGTGCACAGCTTCGACCGTGAGTGTTCAAATTTCCTGTCTATAAAGCAGGCTTATGGCGTGCAGTGAGGCACGCCGTTGCAGGGACATCGCGAGGTCGATCGTTGGACAAACGAGCGGAAAGCGTCGAGATCAGATCCGCGAGCAAGGCCTATGGTGCCGTTCGCGCCCTCGACGACGTGTCCCTCAATGTCGCCGCCGGCGAGTTCGTCTCGCTGCTGGGCCCCTCCGGCTCCGGCAAGACCACGTTGCTCGGCATCCTCGGCGGCTTCATCTTGCCATCGAGCGGAACGATCCTGTTTGGCGGCCGCGACGTCACCTGGATGCCCCCGCACAAGCGCGACATCGGCGTCGTTTTCCAGAATTACGCGCTGTTCCCGCATATGAGCGTCGGCGAGAATGTCGCCTTTCCCTTGCGCGCGCGACGGCTGCCGAAGGCGGTCTGGCCGGACAAGGTGCGCACGGCACTTTCGATGGTTGGCCTTGCCGGCTACGAAGAGCGCGGTATCGCGCAGCTCTCCGGCGGCCAGCGCCAGCGCGTGGCGCTCGCACGCGCCATGATCTTCGAGCCGCGGCTGATCCTGATGGACGAACCGCTGTCCGCGCTCGACAAGCAGCTGCGCGAATCCATGCAGATCGAGCTGCGCGCGCTGCACAAGCGCATCGGCGCCACTATCATCTACGTCACCCACGACCAACGCGAAGCGCTGACCATGAGCGACCGCGTCGCCGTGATGAAAGACGGCAGGCTGATCCAGATCGACGCGCCCGAGCGCCTGCACGATCATCCCGCGGATTCCTTCGTCGCAAGTTTCATTGGCGAAGCCACGATGCTTCCCGTGCGACGCGTCGATGCCTCCGGCGTTGCGCTGGGCAATGTGCTTCTGCGCAGCGCCCGCGCCATTCCCGACGGAGACGCGCTGATGCTCGCCGTGCACAGCGAAAAGCTGCTGATCGACGACGGCGCGCCGGACTCAGCCTGCAACCGGCTCACCGGCACGGTCACCGACATCGTCTATCAGGGCGAAAGCCTGCGCATCTTCCTGGCGCTCGCCGATGGTATCGTGCTCAGCCTGCGCCAAGCCAGTCATCACGAAGCCTACAGCCGCATCCCGCCACTCGGCGGCAGCCTCACCGTGACCCTTCACCCCGAGGACACCATCGTCGTACCCAGGGTGAGGGACTGAACCCAAGCCTTGTCCAACCGAGAGAAGAAGCCAAAATGTCGTCAGCAGCCTCGTTCAGCTATTTCAAGGTTCTCACCTTCGACGTCGTCGGCACCTTGATCGATTTCGAGACCGGCGTGCTCTCCGCGGTGCGCAGGATCTCGGGCAAGTCGCCGGCCGAGCTCAGCGACGACAAGATCTTCGAATCCTACAAGCGTGGCCGCGACAAGCACCATGAGCGTTCGAGCGAGGTGATGTTCCATGTCTATCGCTATCTCGCCAAGGAGCTCGGGCTGAAGGCCGATGACGCCTCCTGCGACGTGTTCCAACTCGCGGTGCTGCGCTGGGGACCGTTCCCGGATTCGGTCGAGGCTCTGAAGCGCCTGAGAACTAAATTCCGCCTGGTCGCGATGACCAACGCCGACCGCGTCGCGCTCTCCTGTTACGCGCATGCGCTCGGCAATCCCTTCGACGATACCGTTTGCGCCGACGAGACTGGCGTCGCCAAGCCGAACCCGGAATTCTTTGCCTACAACAAGGGCCGCCAGTCGGCGTTCGGCTACAAGCAGTCCGACATTCTGCACGTGGCGCAGAGCCAGTATCACGACATCGGGATCGCGCGGAAGCTCGGTTACAAGGTGTGCTGGATCGAGCGGCGTCAGGGCATGGCAGGCTTCGGCGGCACGCCGGCCGTGGAGACGCTGACCAAGCCGGACTTCCATTTCCCGACATTGAAGGCGCTCGCCGACGCGGCGATCGGGCCGGCGGTGTAACTTTGTGAGCGCGGAGATGACGCAGAACTGGGGCGCATTGCCGTCGGCCAACTCGCTGTGGGAAGCCACGGCGGAGCCGGCGCGCGCGTTTCCGGTCCTGTCCGGCGAGAGCCAGGCTGACGTGGTGATCATCGGTGCCGGCTATACCGGCCTGTCCGCGGCCCACCACATCGCCAAGAGCGGGCTCAGCCCCATCGTGCTCGAGGCCAACCGCCCGGGCTGGGGCGCCAGTGGGCGCAATGGCGGCGTGATCACCGCAAAATTCCGTCTCTCGTTCCGCGAGATCGACGCCGTGCACGGCCGCGCCATGGCGCGGCGAATGTACGAGATCGCGCATGAATCCACCGACATGGTCGAGGAGCTGGTCTCCGAATTCGGCATCACCAGCGCTCAGCTTGCCCGCACCGGCCAGGTCAAGGCCGCACACAATGAGACCACGCTGAAGGCCGCGATCGACGAAGCCAACTGGATGACGCGCGAGATGGGCTCCGCCGAGGTCCGTATTCTCGACAAGCGCGGCGTACGCGACGAGACCGGCTCCGACAGCTTCGTTGGCGGCGTGCTCAATCCCGGCTCTGGCGGCATTCATCCGCTGAACTATTTGCGCGGTCTCGCCGACGGCGTCGCGCGCCGCGGGGTGCCGATCTTCCAGGAGTCGCCGGTCGTAAGACTCCGGCGCGACAACGGCGGCATCGTCGCGGAGACGCCGCAAGGCGCGGTGCGGGCGAAGCAGGCGATCATTGCCACCAACAGCTATTCGGACCTGACGGATGCCACCGCGCAGATGCAGCGCACCCTGATTCCCTTCCGCAGCGCCATGGTCGCTACCGAGCAGCTGCCGCGCAATCTCGCGGGCAAGCTGATGCTGACGGGCCGCACCTACACCGAGACCAAGCGCATGATGCGCTGGTTCCGCATGGTCGACAATCGCGTCATCTTCGGCGGCCGCGGCGCCTTCGGCAGGCAGGACTCGGAAGCCGCATTCGATGCGCTGCGCAAGGCGATGGTCGGCATCTTTCCGGACCTGGCCGATGTGCCGCTCGCGTACAAATGGTCGGGCCTCGTTGCCATGACGCTGGATTCGGTGCCGCATATCGGCCGGCTCGACGACCGCACGCTGTTCTCGATGGGCTACAACGGCGCGGGCGTCGCGATGTCGAGCCTGATGGGCCGCTATCTTGCCGCCTTCGTCCGCGGCGAGACACCGGAGGTCGGGCTGCTCGACGCGCGGCGCCTGAGGGCAATTCCGTTGTATCCGCTGCGCGAGCCCGCCGTGCGCATGATCGCCGGCTGGTACCAGTTTCTCGATGCGATCGGACAGTGACATTCAATTGGTGACAGAGGAGGCGAGGATGACGACGAAACGAGATATTCGATTTGGCTACGCATTGTTGGGCGGATCGCTCGGATTGTTCGCAACAACCGGCACCGCCGCCGCTGCCGAACAGATCACCTTTGTCTCGCAAGGCGGCGCCTATCAGCAGGCGCAGACGGTGGCGATCCTCGATCCTTCCGCCAAGAAGCTCGGCATCACCATCAACCAGGATTCCATTCCCGATGCCTGGCCGGCGATCAAGACCCAGGTCGGCAGCGGCAAGCCGATCTGGGACGTCGTGGATACGCCGACCGGCAACTGCCTGCGTGGCGGCGAGCAGGGGCTGATCGAGAAGCTCGACTTCTCAAAGATTCCGAATGGCGCGGCGATGCCGGAATCCTATCGCAGCCCCTATTCGGTTTCCTACGAGTTCTATTCCAGCGTCCTGGCCTACAGTCAGAAGACCTTTCCGAAGGACGCGCCGAACAGCTGGGCCGATTTCTGGGACGTGAAGAAATTTCCCGGGCGCCGCGCACTGCGCAACCACCCGTTCGCCACACTCGAGGCGGCACTGATGGCCGACGGCGTCGCGCCCGATAAGCTCTATCCGCTCGACGTCGACCGCGCCTTCAAGAAGCTCGAAGAGATCAAGCCGAATATCACGGTGTGGTGGACCTCCGGCGCGCAGTCGGCGCAGCTGCTCAATGACGGCGAGGTCGACATGGAGATGGCCTGGAACGGCCGCGTCAGCGCGGTCGCGAAGGAAGGCGCCAAGGTCGCCTTCACCTACAACCAGGGCGTTTTGCAAAGCACCTCGCTCTGCATCCTCAAGAGCGCGCCGAATCTCGAGACGGCCGTCAAGTTTCTCAACGAGGCCGTCGATCCCGTGCACCAGGCCAATCTGCCGCTCCACATCGACTACGGCCCGGGCAACCCGAAGGCGTTCGAGACCAACGTGATTAAGCCCGAGCGCGCCGCGCAATTGCCGAGCGAGCCGGCCAATGCAGCCAAGCAGGCGCTGATGTCCTACGCGTGGTGGTCGTCGCCAGCCGGCGAAGCGGCGGAGAAGCGCTGGGCGTCGTTCATGCAGAAGTAAGCGAAATCGCGATGAGCGCAAGTCGTGCCAGAGCTGACACTGCGCTCCCTCCCCCGCTTGCGGGGGAGGGTTGGGGAGAGGGTATCTCCGCGAGAAAGACTCCCCAAGAGGACAGAACCCTCACCCGGATCGCTTTCGCGATCCGACCTCTCCCGCAAGCGGGAGAGGTGCACCACCCGAGATGAGCGAGCAAATGCTGACGACATCAATGCCAGATCCCTCCCAAAAGCATCAGCGCCGCGAGCATGGGCTGATGCTGGCATTGGTGTCGCCGGCGCTGCTGGTGATCCTGGCTCTGATCGTGCTGCCGGTCGGCTGGCTCGCCTGGCAGTCGATCTACCATGACGGCTTCACGCTGGAGAATTATCGCCGCGTCTTCACCGAAGACATCTACTGGCGAAGTTTTGCGCTGACCTTCGAGATCAGCCTCGCGGTCACGGGGATCGCACTGCTGCTTGGCTATCCCGTGGCCTACCTCGCCAACTCGGTGCCGAAAGGATGGAGTATTCTCATCCTGTCGCTGGTCGTGCTGCCGTTCTGGACCAGTGTGCTGGTGCGGGCCTATGCCTGGCTGGCGCTGCTCCAGCGCACCGGCGTGATCAACCAGCTTTTGCGTTATCTCGACGTGACGAGCGAACCGCTCGCGCTGGTGCACAACACCTTGGGCACGGTGGTTGCGACGGTACACATCCTCCTGCCGTTCATGGTGCTGCCGCTCTATGCCACCATGCAGAAGATCCCGAGCGATCTCATGCAGGCCGGCGCCAGCCTGGGGGCGAGCCCGTCGCTCACCTTCGTTCGCGTCTTTCTGCCGCTGTCTCTGCCCGGCGTGCTCGCAGGCTGCACCATGGTGTTCGTGCTCTGCCTCGGCTTCTACATCACGCCGGAACTGCTCGGCGGCGGCCGCACGGTGATGGTGTCGATGCTGGTGAGCCGCAATGTCGAGCTCTACAACCAGTTCGGTGCTGCGAGCGCGGTCGCCGTCGTGCTGCTCTTAAGCGTGCTCGCGATCTTTTTCGCCGTCAGCCGCTTCATCTCGCTCGATCGCATATTGGGGCAGAAATGACGCGATTGTCGCCCGCCCGGATCGCCCTCTATATGATCAGCGCGCTGGTGCTGGTCTACCTGATCCTGCCGGTGCTGATCATCGCCCCGATCTCCTTCTCCAGCGCGCGCTTTCTGACCTTTCCGCCGCCGTCGTTCTCGCTGCGCTGGTATCAGCAGTATTTCTCCAACTCGGCCTGGATGCAGGCGACGCGGGTGACGCTGACGGTCGCGCTTCTGACCGTGTTTATCGCAACGCCGCTCGGCGTCGCCGCCGCCTATGGCATCAGCCAGTCGAAGCTGCGGATCATGCGGCTGATCCACATGATGCTGCTGTTGCCGCTGGTGGTGCCGATCATCATCACCGCGGTGGGCATCTTCTTCCTCTATGCGAAAGTCGGCTTGGTCGCAACGCTGCCGGGCCTGGTGCTGGCGAATGTCATGTTGGGCCTGCCATACGTCATCATCTCGGTGCTGGCGGGCCTGCAAAGCTTCGATCCGGCGCAGGAGATGGTCGCACGCAGCCTCGGCATGAACCGCCTGCGCAGCTTCTTCGCGGTGACCTTGCCGCAGATCAAGTCCAGCGTGGTCGCAGGCGGCATCTTCGCCTTCATCTCGGCGATGGACGAGACCATCGTCGCGCTGTTCATCTCCGGCGGCCAGTATCAGCCGCTGACCAAGCGTATGTTCACCGCGCTCCGCGACGAGATCGACCCAACCATCGCCGCCATCTCGACACTGATGACGGCGGCCTCGTTCATGCTGGTGCTGCTGGCAAGCGCTCGGCAGCGCAAAGGGGCATGACGGCAAGGGGCCTGCTCCCCGGTCGATGGCCGAGAGAGGCATGGCTGCCGCCGCTATTTTCTGGAGAGGCATGACGAGGCCGTAATGCCGGGCAGCGGTTTCGGCCTTGCACCTTGTTTCCGGCTGTCCTACGCCAGCCCGGAACAAAATTTTCGCGAAGCTGCGAAACGCATCGCCAAAGCCTTGAGGGAGCCGTCATGACCATTCGCAACACCCGCACCGGGGGCCAGATCCTGATCGATCAGCTGGTCGCGCAAGGCGTCGAGCGCGTCACCTGCGTGCCGGGCGAGAGCTACCTTGCGGCGCTCGATGCGCTGCACGACAGCCCGATCGACGTCATGATCTGCCGCGCCGAGGGCGGTGCCGCGATGATGGCGGAGGCCTATGGCAAGCTCACCGGCCGTCCCGGTATCTGCTTCGTCACCCGCGGCCCCGGCGCCACCAATGCCAGCCACGGCGTGCACATCGCGATGCAGGATTCCACGCCGATGATCCTGTTCGTCGGTCAGGTCGACACCGGCATGCGCGAGCGCGAGGCGTTCCAGGAGCTCGACTACAAGGCGGTGTTCGGCACCATGGCGAAATGGGCGGTCGAGATCGATCGTCCCGACCGCATTCCGGAGCTGGTCGCGCGCGCCTTCCGCGTCGCCATGCAGGGCCGTCCCGGTCCCGTGGTGATCTCGCTGCCCGAGAACATGCTGACCGAGACCGCAGCCGTTGCGGACGCCATGCGGATCGAGCCGGCGATGAGCTGGCCGGCGCCCACCGATATCGAGCGTGTCGGCGCCATGCTTGCGAGCGCCAAAGCACCGCTCGTCATTCTCGGCGGCTCGCGCTGGACCGATGAGGCGACCAGGAGCATCGCGCGCTTTGCCGAGCGGTTCGACCTGCCGGTCGCGACCTCGTTCCGCCGCGCGTCGCTGATCGACGCCGATCACTCGCATTATGCCGGCGACCTCGGCATCGGCCCGAGCCCGGGCCTGAAGGCGCGGATCGACGGCGCCGATGTCATTCTTCTCATCGGCGGCCGCATGTCGGAGATGCCGTCCTCATCCTACACGCTGCTCGACATTCCGACCCCGCGGCAGAAGCTGATCCACGTTCATCCCGGCTCCGAAGAGCTCGGCCGCATCTATCAGCCTGAGCTCGCGATCCAGGCCACGCCCGCTGCGTTCGCGGCCGCGGTCGAGACGCTGAAGCCGGCAGGCGCCGTTGCCTGGAAGGGCGAGGCCGCCAAGGCGCATGCCGATTATCTCGCCTGGACCGACAAGGCGCGCGAGCTGCCCGGCACGTTCCAGTATGGCCAGGTCATGACCTGGCTGCGCGATCGCCTGCCTGAGGACGCGATCGTCTGCAACGGTGCGGGCAATTATGCCGGCTGGATTCATCGGCATCATCGCTTTCACAGCTTTGCCTCGCAGCTCGCGCCGACGTCGGGCTCGATGGGCTACGGTGTGCCGGCCGCGGTGCTCGCGAAGCGACAATATCCGGACCGTACTGTTATCGCCTTTGCCGGTGACGGCTGCTTCCTGATGAACGGGCAGGAATTCGCGACCGCCGTGCAGTACGACGCAGCCCTCGTCGTCATCGTCGTCGACAATGCGCAATACGGCACCATCCGCATGCACCAGGAGCGCGACTATCCCGGACGCGTGGTCGGCACCCAGCTCAAGAACCCGGATTTCGCGATGTACGCAAAAGCATTCGGCGGCCATGGCGAGCGCGTCGAGCGCACCGAAGAGTTCGCGCCGGCGTTCGAGCGTGCGCTCGCCTCGGGCAAGCCGTCGATCCTCCACTGCATCATCGATCCGCGTGCGATGTCGGTCGGCAAG
This sequence comes from Bradyrhizobium sp. MI1.10, assembly GCF_055811035.1. Lineage (NCBI taxonomy): Bacteria > Pseudomonadati > Pseudomonadota > Alphaproteobacteria > Hyphomicrobiales > Nitrobacteraceae > Bradyrhizobium > Bradyrhizobium sp. MI1.10. Next base: position 58,996 of record NZ_JBVVPN010000025.1, on the reverse strand, counting down.
GACTTTGCCCCTGCGGTGAAGGCATAGCCGATGCCGCAAGGCCGCCACGTCGCCATCATCGGTGCCGGCGCGGTCGGCGTGATCAGCGCGATCGAGGCGCTGCGCGAGGGCCATCGCGTCACGCTGATCGATCCGGGCGAGCCCGGTGGCGAACAGGCGGCGAGCTACGGCAATGCCGGCTGGCTCTCCTCGCATTCGGTGATCCCGCCGGCCGAGCCCGGTGTCTGGAAGAAGGTGCCGGGTTATCTGATGGATCCGCTCGGGCCACTCGCGATCCGCTGGTCTTATCTGCCGAAGGCGCTGCCCTGGTTGATCAAATATCTGCTCTCGGGCTGGACCGAGGCGCGGGTCGAGAAGACGGCATTTGCGCTGCGCGATCTCCTGAAGGACGCGCCGCTATTGCACAGGAAGCTCGCGGAGGAGGCGGGCGTCCCTGAATTGATCGAGCGTAACGGCGTGATGCATGTCTTCCCGTCACGCGGCAATTTCGACAATGATCTCGGCTGGCGCCTGCGCAAGCGCGTCGGTGTCGAATGGCTGGAGCTTTCGGCCGACGAGATGCGTCAGCGCGAGCCCGATCTGCATCCGCGCTACACGTTTGGCGTGGTGGTGGAGGAAGCCGGTCGCTGCCGGGACCCCGGAGCCTATGTCGCAGCCCTCGCGCAACACGCGCTGGCAAGCGGCGCCAAGCTTGTGCGGGCCAAGGCAATTGGGCTGAAACTATCCGGCAACAAGCTGGTGGCTGTCCTGACCGAGACCGGCGAGATTGCGTGCGATGCCGCGGTGATTGCCGCCGGTGCGCATTCGAAGCGGCTCACCGCATCCATTGGTGATCCGCTGCCGCTGGAGACCGAGCGCGGCTATCACGTCATGATCGAGAATCCGGAAGCAGGCCCGCGCAGCTCGATGATGGCCTCGGATGCGAAGATGGTGGTGAACTGGACCGACAAGGGTTTGCGCGCCGCCGGCACGGTCGAGATCGCAGGCATCGAGGCCGCACCGAACTGGAAGCGTGCCGAGATCCTGCGCAACCATCTCGTCAGCATGTTCCCAAAACTGCCCAAGGACATTCCGGCCTCCCGCATCAAGACCTGGTTCGGTCATCGGCCGAGCATGCCAGACGGACGTCCCTGCATCGGCTACGCGCGGGCATCGCGCGACATCGTCTATGCCTTCGGCCACGGCCATATCGGCCTGGTCGGTTCGGCCCGCACCGGCCGTCTCGTCGCCCAGCTTCTGAGCGGCAAGCCGCCGGAAATTCCGCTTGCACCGTTTTCGCCCGATCGTTTTCTCTGAGATCGCATCATGACCGCTCCAGCCAACTCGTCCCCCCGAATCGCCCGCGGCGGCAAGGCCGTCTATGGAGCACCGCTCGGCATCCTGATGTTGGAGGCGCGCTTTCCCCGCATTCCCGGCGACATGGGCAACGGCACCACCTGGCCTTTCCCCGTGCTCTATCGCGTGGTGAGCGGTGCCTCGCCCGAGAAAGTGGTGCTGAACGGTGCGGCCGGTCTGCTGCCTGATTTCATCGATGCGGCGAAGGATCTGGTGCGGCTCGGGGCGGAAGCCATCACCACCAATTGCGGCTTCCTCTCGCTGTTCCAGAAGGAGATCGCAGCCGCGGTCGGCGTTCCCGTCGCGACCTCGTCACTGATGCAGGTGCCGTGGGTGCAGGCGACCTTGCCGCCGGGCAAGCGCGTCGGCCTCGTCACGGTCTCAGGTTCATCCTTGACGCCGGCTCATCTCGAAGGTGCCGGCGTGCCGCTCGATACGCCGCTGGTCGGCACCGAGCACGGCAAGGAATTCTTCCGCGTCCTGATCAAGGCCGAGAAGGAGGACATGGATATCGCGCAGGCCGAACGTGACGTGGTCGAGGCCGGCAAGGAGCTGGTCGCCAGCAACCCGGATGTCGGCGCGATCGTGCTGGAATGCACTAACATGCCGCCTTATGCGGCGGCGCTTCAGGCCGAAGTCGGATTGCCCGTCTATGATATCTATTCCATGATCACCTGGTTTCATGCAGGACTGCGGCCGCGCCAGTTTGGCTAGAGGTCGAGAAGTTGCCTATGGCTCCTCTTCCTTCTACCCTTGTGGGAGAAGGTGGCGCGAAGCGCCGGATGAGGGGTATCTCTCCGCGCATATAGATGCGGATGAGTGCACGGAGAGATACCCCTCATCCAAATGAGTTTGTATCTGTCAGCGGTGATGCCCTCTCCCGCAAGGGGAGAGGGCGCAGCCATGCGCATCGTGCGCTGTCCCACCGGCAGCGGAAGAGGCAGCTATACAATCCCTCGATACCTGATCGCGCCAGACGGTCAGAGCTTTCGCGCCTGAACATCGTTAGAGTGCCGCTCGAAATCCACGGAGACATGCGGTGCACAGCCTTCAATCCAATCCCGACACGCGCGCAGACAATTGGCCGTCCGAGCTCTACCGCATCCTGAAAGCCGCCGACGTGCGGCAGATGTCATACGTCCCCGATGCCGGCCACAGCCAGCTCATCAGCCTGTTCTCGGCCGATCGCGACGTCACCACCAACGTGCTGACGACGGAAGAGGAGGGCGTCGCCATCGCCGCCGGCGCCTGGCTCGGCGGCCAGCGCAGCGTGCTCTTGATGCAGTCGAGCGGGGTCGGCAATTGCATCAACATGCTGTCGCTGTCGGCGATCGGACGATTTCCACTGCTGATGCTGGTGACGATGCGCGGCGAATGGGCCGAGTTCAATCCCTGGCAGGTGCCGATGAGCCGGGCGACGCAGCCCTCGCTGGAAGCGATTGGTTTGAAGGTGATGCGGGCGGAGACGGCGGAGGATCTGGTCGAGACGGTCGAATCGGCCGCAGCGCTCGCCTACGATTCCGATCAGCAGATCGCGGTCCTGATCGGGCAGCGCCTGATCGGCAAGAAGAAGTGGTGATGCCAATGCAAGCCCAACTCGACCGCCGCGCCGCCGTCGCCGCTCTCCTGAAGAATCGCAACGACACTCTGGTCGTCTCCGGCCTCGGCTCGCCGACCTATGACCTTCATTCGGTCGGCGACCACGACGGCAATCTCTATCTCTGGGGCGCCATGGGCGGCGCCGCGCTGATCGGGCTTGGCCTCGCGCAAGCCCAGCCGGGAAAACGTGTCCTCGCCTTGACCGGGGATGGCGAGCAATTGATGGGCCTCGGCGGCATCGCCACCATCGGAGTCGCGCGCCCGCGCAATCTCGACATCGTCGTGATCGACAACCAGCATTTTGGCGAGACCGGGATGCAGGCCAGCCACACCGGGCGCGGCGTCGATCTCACCGCAATCGCCGTGGCTTGCGGCTTTGCCGCTGCCGGAACCGTGCGGACGATCGAGGAGGTGCAGCGCCTCGCAACCCAAATCGCCGAGCCGGCCGATGGCCCGCGGCTGTTTGTCATCAAGGTTCTGGCGGAAAATCCACCGCGCTCGCTGCCCTCGCGCGATGCTGTCTTTATCAAGAACCGGTTCCGTGCTCATCTCGGCTTCGCGGCGGCCTGAGCCGGGTTTCTCACCCGGCGACAGTCTGCTGTGAAGCAGCTATCCTGGAGTGAGACCATGAAATTATCCGGCAAGGTCGCCGCCATCACCGGCGCGGCGCGCGGTATCGGCAAGGCTTGCGCAAAGCGATTTCTGGATGACGGCGTCAAGGTCGTCATTTCGGACGTCGATGCCGAGGGTTTGGCCGCGACGGCCGCCGAACTCGCGCGGCCGGATGCCTTGCGCACTGTCGTCGGCAATGTCGCCAAGCGTGTCGATGTCGACCAGCTGGTCGCAACGGCTGCAAGAGAGTTCGGCCGGCTCGACATCATGGTCAACAATGCCGGCGTCGCCCGCAACCGGGACCTCCTGGAGATATCCGAAGAAGAATTCGACGAGATCATCGGCATCAACCTGAAGGGCGCCTTCTTCGGCGTGCAGGCGGCGGCCAAGCAGATGATTGCGCAAGGTAGCGGCGGCGGGGTCATCATCAACATGTCGTCGGTCAATGCACTGCTGGCAATCCCGGCACTTGCGACCTACGCCATGTCCAAGGGCGGCATGAAGCAGCTCACATCAGTGGCCGCCGTCGCGCTCGCGCCGCACAACATTCGCGTCGTCGCGGTCGGGCCGGGCACGATCCTGACCGACATGGTGGCGTCGTCCATCTACACCTCGGAGGATGCCCGCAAAACCGTGATGTCACGCACGCCGGCCGGCCGTGGCGGCGAGCCGAGCGAGGTTGCCTCCGTCGTCGCGTTCCTGGCGAGCGACGATGCGTCCTATATCACGGGGCAGACGATCTATCCGGATGGCGGGCGGTTGATCCTGAACTACACGGTGCCGGTGAAGGAGAAGTAGGACTCGGAAGGTTGTCCCACACTCGCTGTCATCGCCCGGCTTGACCGGGCGATCCAGTACTCCGAGATAGCAGCGACAGGGCCGATGGGCCGCGGCGTACTGGATGCCCCGCCTTCGCGGGGCATGACAGCGGTGGTTGCAGGCAACCTCACTCCGCCGCAACCGTCATCCCGTAACCGAGCCGCTTCGAGATCCCGCCGGCGCAGTCGCGTAGCGCGTGGGCGATCGCGCTGTCCCAGCGGGCATCGAACGTGCCTTCCGGCCCCATCGCGGTGATCACCAGTGCGACATGGCCGGAATGGTCGAACACCGGCGCGGCGAACGCATTGACGCCGGGCAGGGGGTCGCCGAGCGCGCGGGCGAGGCCGTGCTTGCGCACTTCGGTGAGCATGTCAGCGAGCTTCACGCCCTTGATCGGCCGCTTCGGGTTATAGCCGACACCGTGACGATCGAGACCGCTTGCGAGTGCGGCGTCGATGGTCTTCTCCGGCAGGAAGGCGGCAAAGGCGCGGCCGGTCGCGGTCTCCAGCAGGGCCATCACCGAGCCGGCCCGCATCACGATGTGCACGGGCTGGCCGGGTTCTTCGAGCTGCACCACGGTCGGGCCATGCGTGCCCCAGACCGCCAGCGAGACCGCGTGCCCAATCTGGCTCGCAAGCGCCGCGATCTTCGGTCCGGCGATACGCACGCCGGAGAGGCGGCGCAGGCTGATCAGGCCGAGCTCCAGTGCCAGTGCGCCGATCTCGTAGCGGCCGGTGGCCTCGTCCTGCTCGATCAGGCCGATGCGGGAGAAGCTGGCGAGATAGGGATGCGCTTTGGCCGGCGTCATGCCGGCCTCGCGGGCAAGATCGCGCAGCATCATCGGCTCGCCGCTGCGGGCGAGCGCGCGGAGCAATTCGCCGCCGACCTCGATCGACTGGATGCCGCGGCTTTCTCTCTTCATGCGCCTCCTGGCGTGGCTTACGCCGCGTTGCGCTTGGCGGCGCTGTCGGCGAGATGACGGCCGGCAATGTAGCCGAAGGTCAGCGCCGGCCCAAGCGTGATGCCGGCACCGGGATAATTGCCGCCCATGATGCTCGCCATGTCGTTGCCGGCGGCATAGAGCCCCGGAATGACCCGTCCTTCTGCATCCAGCGCCCGCGCGTTCTCGTCGGTGACGATGCCGGCATAGGTGCCGAGATCGCCGACCACCATCTTGATGGCGTAGAACGGACCGTTCTCGATGGGCGCGACGCACGGGTTCGGGCCGTGCAGCGCATCGCCCTGGTAGCGGTTATAGGCCTTTGAGCCCTTGCCGAAGGCCGCATCATGCCCCTGTGGTGCGGTCGCATTGAACTGCTTGACGGTCTCGACGAACGCCATGCTGTCGATGCCCGCCTTTGCCGCGAGCGCCTCCAGCGTCTCGCCGCGCATGAGATAGCCGGTCTTGAGGTGATGACCTAGCGGCATCGGGAATGGCGGCACGCAGCCGAGGCCGTACTTCCGAAGCGTCTGGTGATCGCAGACGAGATAGGCCGCGATCTCCTCGCCGGGCTTCGCAGCCTTCACCATGGCCTGGACGAAGTCGTGATAGGAATTGCCCTCGTTGGCAAAGCGCTTGCCGTCACGCATCACCGCGATCACGCCGGGTTTGGCGCGGTCGATGAAATGCGGCATCACACCGCTTGAGCCGTCCTTGCGCTTGGTGACCGAGACCGGGACCCAGGCTGCCGCGTTCGGCAGCCGGTCCTCGACCTGTCCGCCGGCGCTTTCCGCAAGGCGCAGGCCGTCGCCGGTATTGCCGGTCGGTCCCGGCGAAAAATGCTCGTTCCCAGTCGGCGCGTGCGGGAACAGCTTTTTGCGCCGTTCGACATCATGCGGGAAACCGCCGCAGGCGAGCACGACGCCTTGTCTGGCACGAATGCGGACGTCGCGTCCCTCGCGGGCGACGATGGCGCCGGTGACGGTGCCGTTCTCGACCGTCAGCTCGCGTACCGGCGCGGACAGCCACATCGGAATCTTAAAATCCTGTGCGGATTTCGCGAGGCGCCCGGCCAATGCGTTGCCATTGGTCAGCGTCATGCCGCGGCCATAGCGCAGCACGTCCATCAGATGCCGCGACAGGCGCTTTGCGACATAGACCGCCGAATTCAGCGACTTCGTCGCGCGCATGAAATGGACGATGTCCTTGCCGGATCCAAGCATCATTCCGAATACGGTCAGCTCGGGCAGGGGCATGCCGAGGGTCTTAATCTGGTCGCCGAGCTCGCGGCCGTCGAACGGGCGTGCCACCATCGAACGGCCACCCTGGGCGCCGCCGGGCGCCTCGGCGTGGTAGTCCGGGAACACCAGCGGCATGTCGAAACGGAGCGCGGTCTTGCTGGTGAAAAAATCGACCGCCTCGGGCCCGGCGCTCAGGAATGCATCGACGCGCGCGGCGTCAAAGTTGTTGCCGGCTTCGTGCCGCAGATAGGTGCGGGCCTGCTCAGGCGTCTCCTCGATGCCGTAGGCCTTTGCCAGCGAGGTGCCGGGAATCCACAACCAGCCGCCGGAGCGGGCGGTGGTGCCGCCGAAGCGCGGCTCCTTCTCGACGATCAGGACGTCGAGACCGCGATAGCGCGCGGTGATCGCGGCCGACATGCCGGAGCAGCCAGATCCGGCCACGAGCACATCGCACTCGTAAATCTCAATTGCGTTGCGCTCGTTGCCGGTCATGCAGGCCTCACTTCTTCAGCAGCGGACATTTGGATTCGGAGACCGGGCGGAAGGCGTCCTCGCCCTTCACCGTCTTGATGATCTCCAAATAATCCCAGGGTTCTTTGGACTGCTCTGGCGTTTTCACCTTGGCGAGATACATGTCGCGAATGACGCGGCCGTCCTCGCGCAAGCGTCCGCCATGAACGAATGTATCCTCGATTGGCAGCTCGCGCATCTTGGCCATCGCCTTGGCGGGATCATCGGTGCCGGCGGCCTTGATGGCCTTGAGATAATGCAGCACCGAGCCGTAGACGCCGGTCTGGATCATGGTCGGCATCACCTTGGTGCGCTCGTAGAATTTCCGCGACCATGCGCGGGTCGCCTCGTCCATGTTCCAGTACGACGCAGTGGTCATGTAGGTGCCCTGCGCGGATTTGAGCCCGATCGCGTGCACGTCGGTGTCGAACATCAAGAGGCCGACCAGCTTCTGGCCGCCTTGGACCAGGCCGAACTCGCCCGACTGCTTGATCGCATTGTCGGTGTCCTGGCCTGCATTGGCGAAGGCGACGACGTCCGATTTCGAGCTTTGCGCCTGGAGTGCAAAGGAGGAGAAATCGGCCGTATTGGTCGGGTGCTTCACGCCACCCAAAACCTTGCCGCCCATCTCGTTGATGAAGCGCGTGGCGTCCTTCTCGAGCTGCTGGCCGAAGGCGTAGTCGGCGGTGATGAAGTACCAGGATTTGCCGCCTTCCTTGATCACGGCGGAGGCCGTCACCTTCGACAGCGCGTAGGTATCATAGGTGAAGTGCACGGTGTTCGGGCTGCAAAGCTCGTCGGTCAACGAACTCGCGCCGGGGCCTGACAGCAGCGCGATCTTGTTGCGCTCGCGCACCATGTTGTGGACGGCGATCGCGATGCCGGAATTGGGAATGTCGACGACGGCATCGACCTTGCCGTTGTCGAACCAGCCGCGCACGATCTGCACGCCGACGTCGGTCTTCATCTGATGGTCGGCGCTGATGATCTCGATCGGCTTGCCGAGCACGGTGGGCCCGAACTCCTCCACCGCCATTTTCGCGGCCTCCACAGAGCCTGGCCCGCTGTTGTCGCGGCCCCAGCTCGACAGATCCGTCAGCACGCCGATCCGCACAGCGTCGTCGGAGATTTGCGCGTTCGCAACGGTGGTTATGGCAGCCGAAGTCATGGCCCCGAGCATAGCGCAGGCCAAAAGCCCTCTCATCGTCGTTCCCTCTCGTTTATGGGCCGCTTGGCGCGGCTGGTTATTGTGAGAGCAAGTTAGATAATGTTGAATAAGTTTGTCAATGGCGAATAAAGGGATGCAGGTTCCGTGAAGGCCGCGAAGAGGTTGCGGAGCGGCGCACGCGACTGTTTCAACAACGTCATTGCGAGCGAAGCGAAGCAATCCAGGTTCTTTCCGCGGCGGGATTCTGGATTGCTTCGTCGCAAGGGCTCCTCGCAATGACGGTGCTGAAGCAGTAGCGCGCAATTGTCACCCACTGTGATCCTCGTCGACGACTATGCCCGGACAAGTTGCAACCGCCATCGCGATTGGCCATGATGGCGCCCAGGAATCTTGGGGCGCGGCAATGACGGCAGCATCGGGGGTCTCCACTGCGGCGGAGAAATCGACGACGGCGCATGTGGTGTGGGCGAGCGCGCTCGGCACGGCTATCGAGTGGTACGACTTCCTGATCTACGGCACGGCGGCGGCGCTGGTGCTGAACAAGCTGTTCTTCCCGAGCTTCGATCCCTTCGTCGGCACGCTGGCGGCGTTCTCGACCTATGCGGTCGGCTTTGTCGCGCGGCCGATTGGCGGTGCCATCATCGGGCATTATGGTGACCGGGTCGGCCGCAAGAAGATGCTGGTCGCGACCATGATCGCGATGGGACTGGGCACGTTCCTGATCGGTTGCCTGCCGACCTACAGTCAGATCGGCGTCTGGGCGCCGATCTTCCTCGTCATTTTGCGCTTCGTCCAGGGCATCGGGCTCGGTGGCGAGTGGAGCGGGGCGGTGGTCATGGTGGCCGAGCACGCCGGCAACCGCCGGGGCTTCTACGGCAGTCTGGTGCAGATCGGCTTCCCGGTCGGAGTCGCCGCGTCCACCGGCATTTTCGGTCTGATGACGCAGCTGCCCGAAGCGGACTTCTTGAGCTGGGGCTGGCGCGTGCCGTTTCTGATCAGCATCCTGCTCGTCGGCGTCGGCTTCATCGTAAGGCTGAAACTCGCGGAGACGCCGCACTTCAAGGAGGTGCTCGAGCGCAAGGAGGTCCTGGCGCAGCCGGCGCTGGAAGTCCTGCGCCGCGACTGGCGCAGCTTCCTGCTCGCGATCGGCATCACGGTGTCCGAAGTCGGGCTTGCTTATCTCCTCACTGTTTTCACCGTGGTCTATACCACGACGCAGCTCGGCCTGCCGCGGCAGGTGATCCTCAATGCGGTGGTCTATGCCGCGCTCGTCGAGCTCGCGACGTTGCCCCTCGCAGGCTGGCTGTCCGACATCTTCGGCCGCAAGGCGCTGTATCTCGCCGGCGGTGTGTTCTCGGTGGCGCTGGCGTTTCCGTTGTTCTGGTTCCTCGACACCAGGGATCCGGCGCTGATCACGCTCGCGCTCGTCGTCACGATGACATTGACGCATGCGCTGCTGTTCGGGCCGAAGGCGGCCTTCATGCCGGAGCTGTTCCGCACCCAGGTGCGCTACAGCGGCGCATCGCTGGGAGCCAACGTTGCCGCCGCGCTGAGCGGCGGCTTTTCGCCGCTGATTGCGACAGCACTGCTGGCATGGGCGGGTTCTTATTGGGCCGTGTCGGTCTACATCATCGCGCTGTCGATCGTCACCATCATCGCCACACTGGTGGCGCCGGAAACGGCGCGGGACCAGCTCAGGTCCTGAGGGCCGCCTTCATCACGTCTGCCGCGCGAACGGGCCCGCACGTTCGAAGCCATCGTTTTGTATGCACGTCTTGACGCCTTCTTATGCGCGCTGCCAAAAGCCGGTGCAGCGGGGCGAACCATTAGCCGCGTTTATGCAGCGAATTTTTACTTCCAATTTTACTTCACAACATCCCGCCCATAGCCTCCTGCGCAATTGGTCACATCCGCAGCCGGTCAATGGCGACCGGTGCGCAGCGTTCATCGTAGCCAACGAGGGTTGCCATGCTTGACAGGGACAAGGGGACATCCACTGCCAATCCGGCGGGGACGAGCGACAGGTCTGCGAAAAAGCTGAGCCGACGCACGCTGTTGAAGGGCGCTGCGGCGGTGGCCGGCGCTGCCGCAGGATCGGACGCGATCCGCGGATTCCCAACCATCTGGGCGCAGGAGATCAAGGACATCGAGCTGCGCCATGTCGGCGTGTCCTATTCGGTGGTGAAGGCGATCGGCGACCAGGCGGCCAAGGATCTCGGCTTCAAGGTGACGATGCAGAACCTCGACACCTCCGCTGCCATCAACCGCTTCATAAGCCAGCCTAATACGGTCGATATCGCCGATCTCGAGGGCTGGCAGGCCAAGCTCGCCGCCAAGCGCGGCGTGATCCAGGGCATCGAGGTCAAGAAGATCAAGGAGTTCGACAACATCCTGCCGATCTTCACCAAGGGGGAGATCGACGGTCACAAGATCCCGCGCCAGGGCATCTCGCCCTACGAGGCCATGTATATCGCCAAGCCCGATTCGACCGATCTGAACGACGGCGTGACCGAATGGGCGACCTTCCTGCCGCAGGTCTACAACGCCGACTCCATCGGTTACCGCCCCGACCTCGTCGGCCATGAAGTCACGGAATGGAAGGATCTGATCGATCCGAAATTCAAAGGCAAGGCCGCGATCCTCGACGTGCCCGCGATCGGCATCATGGACGCCGCGCTCTGCTTCGAAAGCGCCGGGCTGATCAAGTACGGCAACAAGGGCAACATGACCAAGGAGGAGATCGACTTCACCTGCAACAAGCTGATCGAGCTCAAGAAGCAGGGCCAGTTCCGCGCGACCTGGACTACCTTCGACCAGTCGGTGCAGCTGATGGCGGCGGGCGAAGTGGTCATCCAGTCGATGTGGTCGCCGGCGGTTGCCGCGGTGCGCGTGAAAGAAATCCCCTGCGTCTACGCGCCGGTCAACATCAAGAACGGCAAGGAAGGCTATCGCGGCTGGTGCAACGGCATGGGCCTGATGAAGCATCTCTCCGGCAAGAAGCTGGACGCGGCCTACGAATATCTCAACTGGTATCTGTCGGGCTGGCAGGGCGGCTTCGTCGCGCGCTACGGCTATTACAGCCCGGTGCCTTCGACTGCGAAGAAATTCCTCACGCCGGCCGAATGGGCGTTCTGGTACGAGGGCCAGCCCGCGCCGGAGGTGGTCAACGATCCCTATGGCGTTGCGATGGAGAAGGCGGGCACCAAGCGCGACGGCGGTTCGTTCCTCGACCGCGTCAAGAACATCTCCTGCTGGAATACGCTGATGGACGAAGCCGCCTACATGAACAAGCGCTGGAACGACTTCAAGGTGGCCTGAAACCTGCTTTTCCTGACGTGAACGAAGCGCCGGCGTGGCGATGCGCCGGTGCCAAATGACCGAGTTCGAGGCGTTTGCCGACATGCAGCCAAGCCTTAGTCCAGCTCTTAGTCCAGCTCAAACCTCACCACGCGCAAATCTCGCCGGCTGGCTCTACGTGTCTCCGCTCGTGCTGGTGCTCGTGCCGTTCTTCGTGGCGCCGATCCTGGTCGTGCTGGCCGCGAGCTTCTTTGCCACCGACGGCTTTGGCGGGCTGACGCCGGGCCTCACGCTCGCAAGCTATGTCGAGGTGCTGCATTCGGCGCTGACGCTGAAGCTGTATCTCGCGACCATCAAATTCACGGTGCTGACCTGGATCTTCACACTGATCATCGGCTTCTTCGTCGCCTACTTCCTGGTTTTCCACGTCCGCAACCAGTTGCTGGCGATTGGCCTGTTCCTGCTCTGCACGGTGCCGTTCTGGACCTCGAACATCATCCGGATGATTTCCTGGATTCCGCTGCTCGGCAAGGAAGGCCTGATCAACCAGGCGCTGCTGGGGCTTGGCGTGATCCGCCAGCCGCTGGAAGTGCTGCTGTTCTCGGACCTAGCGGTCGTCATCGCCTATGTCCACCAGCTCACCATTTTCATGATCGTGCCGATCTTCAATTCCATGGCGCGGATCGACAAGAAGCTGATCGAGGCCGCGATTGATGCAGGCGCCAGCCGTTTCGACATCATGCGCCTGATCGTGGTGCCGATGTCCAAGAGCGGCATCGCCCTCGGCACCATCTTCGTCGTCTCGATCGTGATGGGCGATTTCTTCGTGGTCAAGGTGATGTCCGGCGGCGGCTCGGCTTCGGTGGTGAGCGCGTTCTACGAGGACGTCGGCGTGCTGCAATATCCGACCGCGGCGGCCAGCGCAGTGTTGCTGACGCTGGTGCTGGTCGCGATCGTCTCGCTGATCCTGCGCACCGTCGACATCAGGCAGGAGATCACGCGATGAGCGCGGTTCTCGCCGACATGCCCGAAACCGATGTGTCAAAGACGATCGCGCCGGCGACAAAGGCGATTGCGCCGAGCAAGGGCGGCCGGCCGTGGACGTTCTACGTCCTGGCAACGCTGTTTGCGTTCTATGTGATCGCGCTCTACGGCCCGATGTTCTGCATCTACGTCCTGTCGTTCCAGGACATCCGCGGCGGCCTCGTGTTCCCGATGAAGGGCACTTCGCTGCACTGGTTCGTCGATCTCTTCACCCAGGTGCGGACCGGTGACGTCAAGGGCTCGTTCGACCGCTCGATCAAGCTCGCCGTCATTGTCACTGTTATCACGGTGGTGGTCTCGTTCCTCGCCGGGCTCGGTTTTCGCAAGCGCTTTCGCGGCGACACCGTCGTGTTCTACATGATGATCGGCAGCCTGGTCGCGCCGGGTCTCGTGCTCGGCCTCGGCACCGGTCTGTTGTTCCAGGCGCTCGGGCTCAATGCGAGCTGGTACACCTCGGCGCTCGGCGCGCAACTGTCCTGGACGCTGCCGTTCGGCGTGCTCGTGATGTTCGCGGTGATGTCGCGCTTCAACCATGTCTGGGAGGAGGCGGCCTACGACCTCGGCGCCAGCCGCTGGCAATCGATCCGGCTGGTGATGATTCCGGTGCTGGCGCCCGGCCTCGTCGCGGTCGCGCTGTTCGGCTTCACGCTCTCCTACGACGAGTTTGCGCGCAGCCTCCAGACCGCGGGCTCACTGAACACGCTGCCGCTGGAGATCTGGAGCATGACGCTGAACGTCACGTCCCCCTCACTCTATGCGCTCGGGACGGTGACGACGATCGTCTCCTTCATCGTGATCGGCGCAAGCCTGGGCAGCATCGTGCTGATCCAGAAAAAGCGCGGCAGCAGCACAAAGGGTTGAGCTGAGAATGAAGAGTGATCGCGGCGATATCGAACTGGCGGGCGTCTGCAAGAGCTTTGACGGCGTCACCAATGTGGTGGACGGTGTCAATCTCAAGATCGCCGACGGCGCCTATTGCTGCTTCATCGGTCCCTCCGGCTGCGGCAAGACCACGATTTTGCGCATGATCGCCGGCCACGAGGACCCGACCGCCGGCGAGATCGTGATCGGCGGGCAGAACGTCGTCGGTCTTGCGCCGGTGCAGCGGCGCACCGCGATGATGTTCCAGTCCTACGCGCTGTTCCCGCATCTCACCGTGCGCGACAACATCGCGTTCGCCTTGCGCGTGCGCGGCATGTCGAAGGCTGATCGCCTGCGCGCTGCGGATGCCATGATCGAGAAGGTGCGGCTGACGCAATTCGCCGACCGCCTACCGGCGCAGCTCTCCGGCGGCCAGCAGCAGCGTGTGGCGCTGGCGCGCGCCGCGATCACCGAGCCGAGGGTACTCTTGCTCGACGAACCGCTGTCCGCCCTGGACGAGCAGCTCCGCGTGCAGATGCGCCAGGAGCTCAGGCGGATGCAGCAGGAGCTCGGTATCACCTTCATCCACGTCACCCATACCCAGCTCGAGGCGATCGCGCTCGCCGATCTGGTGGTGGTGATGGAGCAGGGCAGGATCAAGCAGGCGGGCGCGGCCCGCGACGTCTATGCCCATCCGCACGATCGTTACGTCGCTGAGTTCATGGGCGGGCAGAACGTGCTGTCGGGGCGGGTCGAGAAGGTCAACGGTTCGACCTTTACGCTCGCGCAGGCCGCGCCTGATGGCATCGAGGTCCCGCTTCAGGCGCGGTCCACGGTGAGCGTCGGTGACAAGATCGATATCGCCGTGCGCCGCGACGATGTCGCGCTGGTCCGGCCGGGCAGGGAACTACCGCCGGGCTGCACCACGTTGCTGCCGAGTCGTGTGCTCGCGATCGAATACCAGGGCTATTTCGTCAAGGTCATGCTGGACACCGTGCCGGACGACGCGTTCGTCGCCTACGTGCCGGAAAAGACTTTCTTCGCGGATCCGTTCACCGTCGGCGACGTCGTGATGGCCACATGGGCCACCGGCAGCGCGCTTCCACTCGCCTAAAGACCCGTCGCGCACAGGAGTATGATCGTGCAGATATCCTTCACACTCAACGGACGGCCAACCACTGTCGATGTCGAACCGGCGATGCTAGTCGCCGAGCTGCTGCGCGAGCGGCTCAACCTCACCGGTACCCATATCGGCTGCGACACCAGCCAGTGCGGCGCCTGCGTGGTGCACCTCGACGGCCTGCCGGTGAAGAGCTGCACACTGCTCGCGCCCGCGCTCGACGGTGCGACGCTGCTCACCATTGAAGGGCTCCAGGGCGAACCTGGTTCGAACCGGCTGCATCCGATGCAGGAAGCGTTTCGCGAGCATCACGGCCTGCAATGCGGCTTTTGCACGCCCGGTATGCTGATGACAGCGGTGGCGCTCGCGACCGAGAAGCCGGACCTGACGGAAGCCGACGTCCGTCACGGCCTCGAAGGCAATATCTGCCGCTGCACCGGCTATCAGAACATCGTCGTCTCGGTCATGGCTGGCGCTGCCGCCATGAACACCGCGAGGGGAGAGTGACCATGGGCAATGTGATCGGGATCGGCGCTTCACCCAAACGGAAAGAGGACCAGCGCTTCCTCACCGGCCGCGGCAATTACGTCTCCGACATCAAGCGTCCCGGCATGACGGCGGGTGTGTTCGTGCGCTCGCCGCACGGACACGCGATCCTGCGCGGCATCGACAAGAGTGCGGCGCTCGCATCGCCCGGCGTCATCGCGGTCCTGACCGGCGAGGATGCCGCCGCCGACAAGCTGGGCTCGCTGCCCTGCGGCTGGGGTATCTCGGATGCCAAGGGCGTGCCGATGAAGGAGCCGCCATTCCCGATGCTGGCGCAGGGCAAGGTGCGCTTCGTCGGCGACATGGTGGCCTTCGTCGTCGCGGAGACGCCGGCGCAGGCCAGCGCGGCGGCCGAACTGCTCACGGTCGATTACGAGGTGCTGCCCTCAGTGGTCGGCGTGCTCGAAGCCGTGCGGCCCGGCGCGCCGCAATTGTTCGACGACGTGCCGAACAACCTCTGTTGCGATTGGGAGCTCGGCGACAAGGCCGCGGTCGAGACTGCGTTCCGGAAAGCGGCGCATGTCGCAAAGCTCAGCCTCGTCAACAACAGGCTGATCGGCAACCCGATGGAGCCGCGCGCGGCGATCGCCGAATACGAGCCCGGCACCGATCGCTTCACGCTGTGGACCACCAGCCAGTTCCCGCATGTCGTACGCTTCCTGATGGGCGCGCTGGTGCTGAACATTCCGCAGCACAAGCTGCGCGTGGTCGCGCCCGATGTCGGCGGCGGCTTTGGAGTCAAGCAGTTCCACTACGGCGAGGAGGCCGTGATCACCTGGGCCGCCAAGCGCGTGATGCGGCCGATCAAATGGGTTGCGAGCCGCTCCGAAGGCTACGTCTCCGATCGCCACGGCCGCGATCACGTCACCGAGGCCGAACTCGCGCTGGACGAGACCGGGAAGTTTCTGGCCTTCCGTGTCAACACGCTCGCCAATATGGGCGGCTATCTCTCGACCTTCGGGCCGAACATCCCGACCAATCTCTACGGGCCGCTGCTCGGCGGCGTCTACACCACGCCAGCAATCTACTGCAACGTGAAGGTGGTGTTCACCAACACCGTTCCGGTCGACGCCTATCGCGGCGCCGGCCGTCCCGAGGCGACCTTCGTGCTGGAGCGAATCGTCGACGTCGCAGCCAGCGAGATGGGGATCGACCGCGTCGAGATTCGCCGACGCAACATGATTCCGAAGGAGGCCTACCCGTATCAGACGCCGGTGCTGGTGCAATACGATTCCGGCGATCCGATGGGGTGTCTCGATGGCGCCCTTGTCGCGGCCGACGTCAAGAACTTCGGTATCCGCAAGGCGGAGTCGGCGCGCAGGGGCAAATTCCGCGGGCTCGGCTACTCGACCTATGTCGAGGCCTGCGGCCTCGCACCGTCGCGCTTCGCGGGACGATTGGGCGCGCGCGGCGGGCTCTATGAGAGCGCCACGGTGCGGGTGCATCCGACCGGCCAGGTCACGGTCATGATCGGCACCCACAATCACGGCCAGGGCCACGAGACGACGTTCGCGCAGATCGTCTCGGAAAAGCTCGGCGTCGCGTTTGACAATGTCGACATCGTGTTTGGCGATACCGATCGCGTGCAGTTCGGCATGGGTACCTATGGCTCGCGTTCGCTGGTGGTTGGCGGCGCGGCGCTGTCGAAGGCGACCGACAAGGTGGTCGCGAAAGGCAAGAAGATCGCGGCGCATCTGCTTGAAGCGGCCGAGATGGATATCCAGTTCGAGGCCGGAAAATTCTCGGTCGCAGGCACCGACCGCATGAAGACGTTCGAGGAGATCGCGGGCGCCGCCTACGTGCCGCACGACTATCCGCTCGAAGTGCTGGAGCCGGGACTCGAGGAGCAGGCTTATTACGATCCCGTCAACTTCACCTATCCCGGCGGCTGTCACATTGCCGAGGTCGAGGTCGATCCGGAAACCGGCACGGTGACGCTGGTCAATTACACCGCGGTCGACGACGTCGGCACGGTCATCAACCCGATGATCGTCGAGGGCCAGTTGCACGGCGGCATCGTGCAGGGCGTCGGTCAGGCGCTGTACGAGAACGCGGTCTATGACGAGGGCTCGGGCCAGCTGCTATCGGGCTCGCTGATGGACTACTGCATGCCGCGCGCCGACCACATGCCGATGATGAACATCTCGACCCATTCGACGCTGTGCACGCACACGCCGATGGGCGTGAAGGGTTGCGGCGAGGTCGGCACCATCGGTTCGCCGGCTGCGGTCATCAACGCGGTGGTCGATGCGCTGTCGCATCTCGGCGTCACCCATGTCGACATGCCGGCGACGCCGAACCGGATTTGGCGCCTGCTTCAGAATGCATCGCTGCCGGTCGCTGCGGAATAGGGAGGACAATCATGAAACCGTTTGCCTATCACCAGCCGGACCGGATTCCCGACGCTGCCAAACTGCTGACCTCGATCGAGGACAGCAAGCTCGTCGCCGGCGGCATGACGCTGATCCCGACGCTGAAGCAGCGGCTGGCCAGCCCGCCTGCCTTGATCGACCTGTCGAAGCTCGGGAATCTGAAGGGCATCACCGACGGCGGCGCCACCATCACCATCGGTGCGATGACGCCACACGCGGTGGTGGCCGCCTCGAAGCTGGTGCAGGGAAAGATTCCCGGTCTCGCCGCGCTGGCGTCGATGATCGGCGATCCCGCCGTGCGCATCCGCGGCACGATCGGCGGTTCGGTCGCGAACAACGATCCGGCGGCCGATTATCCGGCAGGTGTGCTGGGCCTTGGCGCGACCGTCGTCACCAGCACGCGCGAGATCGCGGCCGACGGGTTCTTCCGCGGCCTGTTCGAGACCGCGCTCGAACCTGGCGAGATCATCACCGCGATCCGCTTTCCCGTACCGCTCAAGGCGGGCTACGCCAAGTTCAAGGCGCCGGCGTCGCGCTATGCGCTGGTCGGCGTGTTCGTGGCGAAATTCGCCGATGGCGTTCGCGTGGCCGTGACCGGAGCGGGCTCCGGCGTATTCCGCGTTCCCCCGATGGAAGAAGCGCTGTCTCGAAGTTTCGATCCGTCCGCGATCGCGGCGATCAAGATCGACACCGAGGGCCTCACTTCGGACATCCATGCCGAAGCCGACTACCGTGCGCATCTCGTCACGGTCATGGCCA
Organism: Bradyrhizobium sp. MI1.10; assembly: GCF_055811035.1. Classification (NCBI taxonomy): domain Bacteria; kingdom Pseudomonadati; phylum Pseudomonadota; class Alphaproteobacteria; order Hyphomicrobiales; family Nitrobacteraceae; genus Bradyrhizobium; species Bradyrhizobium sp. MI1.10. The sequence goes on along the minus strand of NZ_JBVVPN010000025.1, from coordinate 40,773 downwards.
AGCGCGCCGTCGACGCGGCGCTCAGCTAGCTCTTTTAGGGTTGATGATGACTGATGGTTCCGGCCGAACGGCCATCCCGCCGGCGCCGACTGGTCTTGGCTCGCTTTCCGCAACCGAGATCCTGGCCGGCTACCGGCGCAAGGCGTTCACTCCGCGCGATGTCGTCGACGACACCATTGCCGCGCTGGAGGCGACGAACGAGGCCTGCAACGCGGTGGTGACGCCGATGTACGAGCAGGCGAGGGCGGAGGCCGATCGTCTCACCAGGGAGATGCGTGCCGGCGAGGCCAAGGGGCCGCTCGCCGGTATACCTGTGACGATCAAGGACCTGGTCTTTGTCGCAGGCGTGCCGGCCTATGGCGGCTCGCCGACGAACAAGGCATTCGTGCCCGATGCCGATGCGGCCGTTGTCTCGGCGCTGAAGGAGGCGGGTGCAATCGTCACCTGCAAGACCACGACCTGCGAGTCCGGTTACAAGTTGACGGCGGACAGCCCGGTCACCGGCACCACGCGCAATCCCTGGAACCCCGGTCGCACCAGTGGCGGATCGAGCGGCGGCGCGGCGGCGGGCGTTGCCGCCGGCTGCGGTCCGATCGCGATCGGAACGGACGGCGTGGGCTCGATCCGCGTGCCTTCGTCTTTTTGCGGAGTGTTCGGCCTCAAGCCGACCTTTGGCCTGGTGCCGCGTTCACCCGGCTTCTCGCCACCGTCCTGGGGCTCGCTCGCGCATACCGGGCCGATCACGCGCACGGTCGCGGATGCCGCGCTGACGCTGGAGATCATCGCCGGCTACGATCTGCGCGATCCCGCGAGCCTGCCGGTGGCGGCGCGGCGGTTTGATACGAAGGCGGCGCCGTTGAACGGCATTCGTATCGGCGCCAGCGTCGATCTCGGCTACGCCGCCGTCAGCCCCGATGTGCGCGCGGCGTTCGGCAAGGCGTTGGCCATTCTCGATGCCTGCGGCGCGCAGGTCACCATGGATGGTCCGGGCCTCGATCCCGGCATCCTCGAGCACACGCTGAAGCCGATCGCCTTTACCGAACAGGCGGCGGCTGTCGCGAGCAAGACCACGGCCGATCTCGCCAGCTCCGAAGCAGATTATCTTGACGTCATCAGTGCCGGTCGGCGCTACAGCGGCACGGACTATATCGAAGCGGGGTATCGCCGCGGCCAGGCTCGCAGCGGCTTCCTGAAGCTTTTCGAGCGCGTCGATGCGCTGGTGACGCCGACCGTCGCGGTGACTGCGTTCGAGGCCGGCCGTCTCGGCGTCGAGACGATCGACGGCGGGAAGGTCGATCCGCATCTCGGCTGGTCGCCCTTCACCTGGCCGATCAATCTCGCCGGCCTACCGGCCGCGACGCTGCCCTGCGGCTTCGATCGCGAGGGAATGCCGATCGGCTTGCAGATCGTCGCTGCCTGGCTCGACGAGCCCACGATCTTCCGCATCGCCGCTGCGTTCGAAGCGGCGCAGCCCTGGGCAGCGTTCTGGCCGTCACTGGCGCTCCGCGAAAAGCCGGCGCGCGCGAAGGCATGAAGCTCAGGACAGCTCGATCGGGTCGCCGCGGCCGCTGAGCTCCTCGTCGAGCCGCAGATAGTGCGCGAGATAGTCGTGCAGCGCGGTCGCCGCCTTCGAGGTCGCGCCGCTCGACTTGTAGAGCAGCAGCTCGATCTTCGGCAGCGGCGGCAGGCCCTCGTTCGGGCCGATCTCGCGCATCGCCGGGACCAGCGCGCTGCGGCCGAGTACGGTCACGGCCATGCCGGCGAAGGCCGCCGCCTGAAGGCCGCCGACGCTTTCGCTGACGCAGGCGATGCGCCAGCGCAAATTCGCACGTTCCAGCGTGTCGATCGCGTAGTCGCGATAGATGTTGCCCGGAGGCAGCAATGCCAGCGGAATGGGCCGCTCCTGGTGCGCGGCGGACTGCTCGCCGGTCATCCAGACCAGTTGCTCGCGTCGCACTACCTGGCCGCCCGTAAAATCGTTCATGCGGGTGACGAGCGCGATGTCGACATCGCCGCGCTTGACCAGGCCCACCAGCGGCGTCGAGAGCGCGCAATTGAGCTCGACCTGGACGCGCGGGAAGGATTTTCGGAACACGCTGAGGATCTGCGGCAGCATGAAGGCCGCATAGAGGTCGGGCGTGCCGAGCACGACCTGACCCTCGATCTCCTGCGACGCCAGTTGCGAAATCAATTCGTCATGCAACCGCAGGATGGATTTGGCGTAGGTGAGAACCGTGGTGCCGTCCTCGCTCAGCGTCAGCCGGCGCCCGGCATGCTCGAACAATTGCTTGCCGGTGAGCTCCTCCAGCCGCTGCAATTGCAGGGTGATCGCCGGCTGGGTGCGGCCCAGCCGCCGCGCGGTCTCGGTAATGCTGCCGGTCTCGACCACGGAGATCAGCGACCGGAGCATGCGGATATCGAGGCTGATGAGGTTCATGCGGCATCCATGTCGCCCAGAATTTATGCAAGTTCCATGCTAGTGGCGAAAGGGAGCCGGTTTGGAAGGCGCGGCTGCAGGTGGCCTGTTCTCGTCGATCAGAGGACGTGCCGGTGCAGCATTGGTGGCATACTGAATATTGATTATCAGGCGGGTCGGCGCGCATGATGCGCCCAACGAACATAAAAAGGGAGCACAAAACATGAAAGAGATCTCACCAACGCGACGAGAGCTGCTCGCAATTGCCGCGGCCGCAGGTGCTGTCTCGATCGCGGAAGTTGCGCCGGCTGCGGCGCAGACCGGGCCGAAGCCGATCTTTCCAGTGCCGATGGTCACCATCCCGATCGTCGGCGAAACCCAGGTGTTCCAGGTCCGACGCATCTACTGCATCGGGCGCAACTACGCGGCGCATGCGATCGAGCGCGGCTCGGACCCGAACCGCGAGCCGCCGTTCTTCTTCCAGAAGCCGACCGACGCAATCCAGAACGTCGCGATCGGCGAGGTCGCCGATCATCCCTATCCGTCGCTGACCAAGAACTATCACCACGAGGTCGAGCTGGTCGCCGCGCTGAAATCCGGCGGCAGCAACATCCCGGCCGAGAAGGCGCTCGACCACGTCTATGGTTACGCGCTCGGCCTCGACATGACCCGGCGCGATCTCCAGAACGGCATGGCCGCGGAGAAGAAGCCCTGGGAGATCGGCAAGAGCTTCGACCACGCCGCGGTGCTCGGCCCGATCCACCCGGCCAGCAAGACCGGCCATTTCGACAAGGGTGCCATCTCGCTCGCGATCAACGGCACAGTGAAGCAGAGCTCGGATCTCAGCAAGATGATCTGGAGCGTGGCCGAGCAGATCGCAAAGCTGTCGGAAGCATTCGAGCTCAAGGCCGGCGACATCATCTATTCCGGCACGCCCGAGAATGTCGGCCCGGTCATGAAGGGCGACGTGCTCTTGTGCAAGCTCGACGGCTTGCCGGACATGTCGATCAAGATCGTCTAGCGGCGGGCTTCCGCTCTCCCCAACTGCGTAACCTGAGGGGCGAGACGTTTTCGCTTCGTCATGCCCGGGCTTGTCCCGGGCATCCACGTTCTTGGGCGCCGGTTGTGTGGAAGCCCGTGAATGGCCGGGACAAGCCCGGTCACGACGACGCTGAGAGTGGCCTCGATCCCTTGTCGCAGCGCGGCGTCCTGCTCTAGCTCTGGCCGAGAATCTTCATCGCAGCACGAAGATGCGGCTTGTCGATCATCTGTCCGTCGAGGCGCAGTGTGCCGGAGTTCGGATTGTTCGCGAACGCCGCGATCACCTTCTCCGCCCAATTGCGCTCGGCCTCGGTCGGCTCGAACGCCGCGTTGACCACGTCGACGTGCTTGGGATGGATCAGCGCTTTCGCCGAAAAACCGTCACGCCGCGCCGCGCGCGTTTCTTGTTCGAGCCCCGCCAGATTGTCGATGTCGGTGTAGACGGTGTCGATCGGCGCGACCTCGGCCGCGGCGGCCGCCATCAGGCAGAGATCGCGCGCCAAGCGATAGGGGCTGTGGAACACGCCGCCTGAGGCCTTTTCAGTAGCGCCGAGCGAGGCCGAGAGATCCTCCGCGCCCCACATCAGGCCCGCGAGGCGAGGAGAGCAGCCCTTGTAGCTGCCGAGCCCGAAGATCGATCCTGCGGTTTCGGTCGCGACGCAGACGATGCGCGTTGCGCCGATGGCGATGCCAGCCGCAGCCTCCAAAGCTTCGAGCCAGGTCGCGACCTGCCGAACGTCGTCGCCGCCCTGCGATTTCGGCAGCACGATGCCGTCGGGCTTGCCTGGAATCACCGCGGCGAGGTCGGCGAGCGTCATGCCGGTGTCGAGCGCGTTGACGCGGACATAGAGCTGATGGGGTTTGTTGCGGCCCTTCAGCATCGCCAACGTCAACCCGCGCGCCTCCGGCTTCTTGTCGGTGACGACCGAATCCTCGAGGTCGATGATCAGCGCGTCGGCGTTGCCTTCGCTGGCCTTCTCGAATTTGCGCGGGGAGTCGCCCGGCACGAACAGCATCGAACGCATCAGACCGGCCTCTTGTGCATCATCGCCATGCGGCGGCATTTGCCGACGATTTCGTCGTTCTGGTTGAGAGCGTGGTGCTCGAACTCGACGATGCCCGCCTTGGGGCGCGATTTGGATTCCCGCAACGAAAGCACCTTCGTCGTCGCCCGCAAAGTGTCGCCATGGAAGACCGGTTTCGGAAAAGTGACGTCGGTCATGCCCAGGTTGGCAATGGTGGTTCCCATGGTCGTATCATAGACCGTCATGCCGATCATGATGCCGAGGGTGTAAAGGCTGTTGAAAATGCGCTGGCCGAACTCGGTCTGGGCCGAAAAATGCGCGTCGATGTGCAGCGGCTGCGGGTTGAGCGTCAGCAGACTGAACATGGTGTTGTCCATCTCCGTGACGGTCCGGGTCAGGGGATGCCTGAACTCCTGGCCCACGGAAAAGTCTTCGAAATAAAGTCCCGCCATTGCGGTCTTCCTCCCTGCGAAATAACGGCGCGCCCGCACGGTCGCGCCGCATGATCCCATGCATGGTACACACAGTTGGCAGGCAAATTCACGTATCTGTACCCGGTTTTTCAAGCTAAAGAACGCAAGCGAGGGCACGTCCGGGTACGGTCATCGGCCACGGCCCTCGCATGGGAAACGCGAAGAGGCGGGAGATTGCGCGGGCGCGGCTCCCAGCAAGGAGACCATCATGGATTTCGCGCTCACGGATCAGCAGGAGGCCATTCGCGACGCTATCGCGAAGATCTGCGAAGACTTTCCCGACGCCTATTGGCTGAAGAAGGACCACGACGGCGGTTTTCCGCACGACTTCCATAAGGCGCTCGCCGACGCGGGCTGGCTCGGCATCTGCGTGCCGGAGGCCTACGGCGGCTCCGGCCTCGGCATCACCGAGGCCGCGATCATGATGCGCGCCATCGCGGAATCCGGCGCCGGCATGTCCGGCGCATCCGCGGTGCACATCAACGTGTTCGGCCTCAATCCCGTGGTCGTGTTCGGCACCGAAGAGCAGCGCAAGCGCATGCTGCCGCCAATGGTCGAGGGCCGCGAGAAGGCGTGCTTTGCCGTGACCGAGCCCAACACCGGCCTCAACACCACCCAGCTCAAGACCCGCGCGGTGGCCAAGAACGACCGCTACATCGTCAACGGCCAGAAGGTGTGGATCTCGACCGCGCAGGTCGCGCACAAGATCCTGCTGCTGGCGCGCACCACGCCGTTGGAGGAGGTGCGCTCGCCGACGCATGGGTTGAGCCTGTTCTATACGGACTTCGATCGCAACAGGATCAAGGTCCACGAGATCGAGAAGATGGGCCGCAAGGTCGTCGATTCCAACGAGCTGTTCTTCGAGGATTTCGAGATCCCCATGGAAGACCGCATCGGCGAAGAAGGCAAAGGCTTCCAGTATATCCTCGAGGGCATGAACCCGGAGCGCATTCTGATCGCAGCGGAAGCCGTCGGTCTCGGCAAGCTCGCACTGTCGCGCGCGACCGAATACGCCAAGACCCGCGTGGTGTTCAACCGGCCCATCGGCAAGAACCAGGGCATTCAGCATCCGCTGGCCGTCAACTGGGTGGAGCTCGAGGCGGCCTGGCTGATGGTGATGTCGGCGGCCTGGCAATACGACAAGGGCATGCCTTGCGGCGGCGCCGCCAATGCCGCGAAATACATTGCGGGTGAGGCCGGATATCATGCCTGCGAGCAGGCGGTGATGACCCATGGCGGCTTCGGCTATGCCAAGGAGTTCCACGTCGAGCGCTATTTGCGCGAGGTGCTGATCCCGCGCATCGCGCCGGTCAGTCCGCAGCTTGCGCTCAGCTTCATTGCGGAAAAGGTGCTGGGGCTGGCCAAGTCATACTAGGCTTGAGCGCGCACCATTGTGGGGCGCTGCGATGGTCGCCTCCAAGCGAAGCCCATAGACGTTATTCGGCAGCGATCCGCTCCATCGCCACGGCTCGAAGCCGGGCGCGCTGGATCTTGACGCCGTTGGCACTGTCGGTGACGGGGAAAGCTTCCACGACATAGATCCGCGCCGGGACCTTGTAGCCGGCCAGCCGCTCGCGCAGACGCGCGATCAACGCGTCCTGCTGCGGCGGCTCGTGGTGGGGTTCCCGGGCGGGGATCACGAAGGCAACGCAGCGGGCGTTTCCCTTCAGATCGACCGCGACGACCTGGGCGTCGGCCACACCAGCGCACGATTTGAGTTCGTCTTCGATCTCGCCGGGCGCGACCAGGAAGCCGCCGAGCCGCATGGCATCGCCCGCGCGGGTTTCGTAGACGAAGGAGCCGTCGCCGCGCAGCCGGCCGATATCGCCGGTGCGGAAGAAGCCATCCGCGGTGATGGCGTCGCGCGTCGCGTCGGGATTGTTGTAGTAGCCCAGGAAGCGCGACGGCGCGTTGATCTCGATCTCGCCTGAGAGACCTGAAGCCGCGAGCTCGCCGGTCTCGGTGTCGCGCACACGGACCTTGGCCTCCGGCGACATCGGCCAGCCGCCGCCCTCGATGCGATCTGTGAAGGCGTCACTCGAGCGTGCGATCGAGAACAGCGCCTGCACCTCGCTCGAACCGTAGAGGCCGTGCAACGGCATGCCGCGCGCCTCGGCCTCGGCAGCGAGCTCGCGCCAGCCGGGCTGGAACGCGGCAAAGCCGCAGAGTTCGAGATGCGGAAACGGATGCGGCGCCTCGGTGAGGGCGAGGATGCGGCGGAACATCTCGTCCGAGCCAAAGGCATGCGTGATCCCGCACTGGCGGAGAAGCTTCAGCGCCGGCGCGGCCTCGAAGGCGTCGAGCACATGGACGGTCGCGCCCGCTGCGACGAAGCCGAGCAGGCTCGTCATGCCAAATGTGCCGCAGAACGGCAGCATGGCCAGCAGCGCATGGCGCTGTGGCGAGAGTTTGAGCGCCTTGGCAACGGAGGCGGCGTGCGTGGCCAACGTTCGCTGCGAATGCGCGACAAGCTTCGGTCCCTTGGTGGTGCCCGATGTCGTGTAGAGCAGAACCGGCAGATCGAAATCATCCTGAGCAGGCGGGGCAGGCGGATAGCGCTTCTCGAAGGCATCGAGGCGCACGCAGGGCCATTGGGCGGGAATCTCATCCGCGCCGACCACCGCGATCTCTCGCAGCGCAGGCACCTCGTCCTTCGCAATGTCGGCGAGAATAGCGACAAAGTCGATCGAGCGGAACGCGGCTTCGATCACCATCAGACGGGCGCCGGACAGCTTCAGGAGATGCGCGACCTCCGCGCTGCGGTAGCGCGTATTGACGGCGGCGACGATTGCCCCAAGCCGGGCGGCCGCGAACAGCAGCGGGATCCATTCGATCCGGTTGACCAGCCAGACCGCGACGACATCGCCCTTGCCGATACCGCGCGCGGCAAGCCAGGCGGCGGTCTGCTCGATCTTTTCCGAGAATTCCGCGCGCGAGACCGGCGTGCCGTCGAACACGAAGGCCGGGTCGGCGGCGGCTTCGGTCCGGATCAGCGATTGCAGCGAAAATTCGTTAGCGCTCATGGCAACCGGACTAACCCGATCGCGCGAACCTGTCTACTTGGTGCCGAACATCCGGTCGCCGGCGTCGCCCAGCCCCGGCACGATGTAGCCGTGGTCGTTGAGCCGCTCGTCGATCGCGGCGGTCCAGACCGGCACGTCGGGATGCTCACTCTGGAACTGCGCGATGCCTTCAGGCGCGGCCAGAAGGCAGACGAAGCGGATGTCGCGGGCGCCGCGCGCCTTCAGCAGCGAGGCGCCGGCGCAGGCCGAGTTACCGGTCGCCAGCATGGGATCCATCAGGATCACGGTGCGGTCCGACAGGTCCTGCGGCGCCTTGAAGTAATATTCCACGGCCTGCAACGTCTCGGGATCGCGGTAGAGCCCGATATGGGCGATGCGCGCCGAGGGCATCAACGCCAGCATGCCGTCGAGGAAGCCGACGCCGGCGCGCAGGATCGGCGCCAGCGTGAGCTTCTTGCCGGCGATCTTGGGCGCCCGCATTGGCGAAATCGGCGTCTCGATATCGACCAGCTCCAGCGGCAGGTCGCGCGTCACCTCGTAGCCGAGCAGCATCCCGATCTCGTTCAGGATCTCGCGAAAGCTCTTGGTCGAGCGGTCCTTCTCCCGCATCAGGGAGAGCTTGTGCTGGACCAGGGGATGGGCGACCACGTTGACGTTGCTGATGCTCATGAAACCGATCTACACGGTTCCGTGAAACTGCGCCAGATCGGCCGAGTGTTTTTGGCCACGCCTTTTAGCGTGCCTCTTGGCCACGGAGCCGGTTGCTCGCCCCGTAGGCAGCCATGGTCAATTCGCGGTCGATGCGCCTGAGGGCTTATGCTCCGAGGCTGCGCGCCACGACTGTGATGACAAGCGGCGGACTAGCCGAAATTTTCGCAGCCGACCGGCTCATAGAGCGGGTCAGACGCGGGACGAACAGTGGGAACGCTCGGACGCGAAACTTCCAGGGCCAATGCCTCGACCTCGATGAAAGCCGACAGCAGCGCCAGCGAAAGATCGACGTGGCTGGCCTCGACCGCGGCGTCGAGCCAGTCCGGCAACTCACGTTCGCGCGAGAGCGCACAGTGCCATTCGCCCTCGTCATAGGCGATGCGGCGGACCTGCCATAGCGGCAGCTCCAGCTCTACCAGCGCCAGCGTGGCATCGGCCCAGGCCTCGACATCGATCAGGCGCATGATGCGTGCGGTGCGTTCGCTTGGTCCAAGCGAAGGGAAGCGGCGGCAGACGTGCGCGATGATGTCGAGCATCAACGGCCGCGTCATCGCCTGCGTGTTGCGCAAGCGGTCGCTGAGTGACGGCAGTTCGTGGTGTCGGCGTGCGGCGGTCATGTCAGGCCTCCTGGAATTGGCGTCGGTCAGTCGGCCGGCCTCTCCAAGATGGCGAAAAGGGCATTTGAAAACGAGATGGGGACGGGGCGGGAGATATAGGGATTTCATAAGTGTGGGATGGGGCGGTGGCGCGCCATTCTTCGCCGGGACGACGATGTGATGTGCCTCGCGAGCGTTGTCCGACCACGCCGTCAGCCCCGGCCCTTTATGAGATTCCTATAACTTCGCCACGGCCTTCGTCTCGAAAACCTATGACCGCGATGGCACTTCAGCCCGGTCAAAAGTCCCGGTAGGCGCCGTGGAATGCACCGGCATTTCCTTTCACGCGCCGACCGGGTCTCCCGAGAAACGGTTGCGCCGAAATCAAGGGCGCAACGAGGAGTATCTCCATGATGGACATTCTGATGCTGGCGCTCGGCTTCGCCTTCTTCGCGCTCGCGATCGGTTACACCTACGCCTGCGAACGGCTTTGAGGGAGCGGACCATGATCTTCGATTATTCGCTCGCTGGCGTCGTCTCGCTCGGCCTCCTGTTCTACCTCACTTACGCGCTGCTGCGGCCCGAGCGATTCTGACCGTGCTCACGAAGCCTGAAGGGTTGATTCCATGACTATGATCGGTTGGCTCCAGATCATTCTCTTTTGCGTCATTATCGTCGCGCTCGTAAAGCCGCTCGGCTGGTACATGACGAGCGTGTTCAACGGCGAGCGGACCTTCCTGTCGCCGGTGCTGCGTCCGATCGAGGCCGGCATCTACTGGTTCTCCGGCGTCGACGAGAAGCGCGAGCAGCATTGGCTGACCTATACGGTCGCCATGCTGCTGTTCCATGTCGGTGGCTTCCTCATCATCTACGGCGTGATGCGTTTGCAGGCGATCCTGCCCTTCAATCCAGCAGGCCAGGCCGCGGTCGCCGAGGATCTCTCCTTCAACACCGCGATCTCCTTTATCACCAACACCAACTGGCAGAACTACGGCGGCGAGAGCACGCTGTCCTATCTCGTGCAGATGCTCGGCCTGACGCACCAGAATTTCTTGTCGGCGGCGACCGGCATCGCGCTGGCGGTGGCGCTGATCCGTGGCTTCTCGCGTGCGTCGGCACGCACCGTCGGGAATTTCTGGGTCGATGTCACCCGCTGCACATTGTACGTCCTGCTGCCGATCTGCATCGTCTACACGCTGTTTCTGGTTTGGCAGGGCATACCGCAGACGCTTGGCGATTATGTCGATGCGACAACGCTCGAAGGCGCCAAGCAGACCATTGCGGTCGGCCCGGTCGCCTCGCAGGTCGCGATCAAGATGCTCGGCACCAATGGCGGCGGCTTCTTCAATGCCAACGCCGCGCACCCCTTCGAGAACCCGACCGCGCTGTCGAACTTCGTGCAAATGCTGTCGATCTTCGCGCTCGGCGCGGCGCTGACCAACGTGTTCGGCCGCATGGTCGGCAACCAGCGCCAGGGCTGGGCAATCCTGTCCGTGATGGGCGTGCTGTTCGTCGCTGGGGTCGCCGTCACCTATTGGGCGGAAGCCAGCGGCACTTCGACCATGCACGTGCTCGGGCTGACCGGCGGCAATATGGAGGGCAAGGAGGTCCGCTTCGGCATCGTCGCGTCCTCGCTGTTCGCCGTGATCACGACGGCCGCCTCCTGCGGCGCGGTCAACGCCATGCATGACAGCTTCACCGCACTCGGCGGCATGATTCCGCTGATCAACATCGAGCTCGGCGAAGTCATTGTCGGCGGCGTCGGCGCCGGCATGTACGGCATGCTGCTGTTCGTCATCCTCGCGATCTTCGTGGCGGGCCTGATGGTCGGCCGCACGCCGGAATATGTCGGCAAGAAGATCGAGGCGCGCGAGGTCAAGATGGCGATGCTCGCGATCCTGGTGCTGCCGCTGATGATCCTCGGCTGGACCGCGGTCGGCGTGGTCTATCCGGCGGCGGTCGCCTCAATGGCGAATGCCGGGCCGCACGGCTTCACCGAGGTGCTCTACGCCTTCACCTCGGCGACCGGCAACAACGGCTCGGCCTTCGCAGGCCTCACCGGCAACACTTTCTTCTACAACCTCACGCTGGCAAGCGCGATGTTCGTCGGCCGCTTCTTCATGATCATCCCGGCGATGGCGATTGCGGGTTCGCTGGCCGCCAAGAAATCGATCCCGCCGTCCGCGGGCACCCTCCCGACCACGGGCGGGCTGTTCGTCGGCCTCGTTGTCGGCGTGATTCTGATCATCGGCGGCCTGACCTTCTTCCCGGCCCTCGCTCTCGGTCCCATCGTCGAGCATCTCGCGATGAACGCCGGCCAAGTGTTCTGACCAGCGAGTGTTCTGATCGACCGCCTTCTGACTGTTCGGAGTGACCTCCATGGATACCATGAAACTGCAAAAACGCGCGTCCGTCTCGGCGATGCTCGATCCCAAGATCGTCGTGCCTGCGATCCGCGCGTCCTTCGCCAAGCTCGATCCGCGCTTGATGATCAAGAATCCCGTGATGTTCGTGGTCGAGATCGTGGCCGCGCTCACCACTGTGATCTTCCTGCGCGATCTCGTCACGGGCGGTGGGAATCTCGGCTTTACCTTCCAGATCATCGTCTGGCTCTGGTTCACGGTGCTGTTCGCCAACTTCGCCGAAGCGGTGGCCGAAGGCCGTGGCAAGGCGCAGGCGGAATCGCTGCGCAAGACCCGCACCGAGAGCCAGGCCAAGCTGCTGACCGGCGCCGGCCTGGCCTTCAATCTCGTGCCGGGGACCAGCCTCAAGGTTGGTGACATCGTGCTGGTCGAGGCCGGCGATACCATCCCCTCCGATGGCGAGGTGATCGAGGGCGTTGCTTCCGTCAACGAAGCCGCCATCACCGGCGAGTCCGCACCCGTGATCCGCGAATCCGGCGGCGACCGTTCGGCGGTGACCGGCGGCACCCAGGTGCTGTCCGACTGGATTCGCGTGCGGATCACGGCAGCGCAAGGTTCGACCTTCATCGACCGCATGATCAAGCTGGTCGAGGGCGCTGAACGAGCAAAGACCCCGAACGAGATCGCGCTCAACATCCTGCTGGCCGGCCTCACCATCATCTTCGTGTTCGCAACCGTCACCATCCCGAGCTACGCGGCGTATGCCGGCGGCTCGATCTCGGTGGTTGTGCTGGTCGCGCTGTTCGTGACGCTGATCCCGACCACGATCGGCGCGCTGCTGTCGGCAATCGGCATCGCCGGCATGGACCGCCTGGTCCGCTTCAACGTGCTGGCGATGTCCGGCCGCGCCGTCGAGGCCGCCGGAGACGTCGACACGCTGCTGCTCGACAAGACCGGAACGATTACACTCGGCAACCGCCAGGCGACCTCCTTCCGCCCGGTGCGCGGCGTCACCGAGCAGGAGCTCGCGGACGCGGCCCAGCTCGCCTCGCTTGCCGACGAGACCCCGGAGGGCCGTTCGATCGTGGTGCTGGCCAAGGAGAAATACGGCATCCGTGGCCGCGACATGGCCGAGTTGGGAGCCACCTTCATCCCGTTCACGGCGCAGACCCGCATGAGCGGCGTCGACGCCGGCGGCTCGTCAGTGCGCAAGGGCGCGGTCGATGCCATCCTCAACTATGTCGGTGGTGGTGCACCGCTGGTGGTCGCCTCAGGCAACACGGCTCGTTCCATCCAGCCCGCCGGGCTCTCGGACATCGGTCGCGAGATCCAGACCATTGCCGACGACATTTCGAAGGCCGGCGGCACGCCGCTGGCGGTCGCCAGGGACGGTAGGCTGCTCGGCGTCATCCAGCTCAAGGACATCGTCAAGGGCGGCATCCGCGAGCGCTTTGCCGAGCTGCGGCGCATGGGCATCCGCACCGTCATGATTACCGGCGACAATCCCATGACGGCCGCCGCGATTGCAGCGGAAGCCGGCGTCGACGACTTCCTGGCGCAGGCAACTCCCGAGGACAAGCTCAAGCTGATCCGCGACGAGCAGGCCAAGGGCAAGCTGGTAGCGATGTGCGGCGATGGCACCAACGATGCGCCGGCGCTCGCGCAAGCAGACGTCGGCGTCGCCATGAACACCGGCACCCAGGCGGCCCGCGAGGCCGGCAACATGGTCGACCTCGATTCCAATCCGACCAAGCTGATCGAGGTGGTCGAGATCGGCAAGCAGCTGCTGATGACGCGCGGCGCGCTGACCACCTTCTCGATCGCCAACGACGTCGCGAAATATTTCGCGATCATCCCGGCGATGTTCCTGGCGTTCTACCCCCAGCTCAACGTGCTCAACGTCATGAACCTGTCGAGCCCGCAGAGCGCCATCCTGTCGGCGATCATCTTCAACGCGCTTGTTATCATCGCGTTGATCCCGCTGGCGCTCAAGGGCGTCGCTTATCGCGCGGTCGGGGCGGGCGCATTGCTCCGGCGCAACCTGCTGATCTACGGCCTCGGCGGCATCGTCATTCCCTTCATCGGCATCAAGGCGATCGATCTCTTGGTCGTTGCCTTGCACCTGGCTTAACCCGTCATTGCGAGGAGCGAAGCGACGAAGCAATCCAGACTGCCTCTGCGGAAAGATACTGGATTGCTTCGCTTCGCTCGCAATGACGGAGAAATAGGAGAAACACATGCTCAGAGAAATCCGCCCCGCCATCGTCCTGCTGCTGGTGCTTACCGCCATCACCGGACTTGCCTATCCGCTCGCGATGACCGCTATTGCCGGCGCGATCTTCCCCGCGCAGGCGCAGGGCAGCCTGATCGAGAAGGACGGCAAGGTGGTCGGCTCCGCCCTGATCGGGCAGGAGTTCAAGGACGACAAATATTTCCACGGTCGCCTCTCGGCGACAGTGGCGTCGGACCCGAACGATTCGACCAAGACGGTACCGGCGCCCTACAACGCCGCCAATTCGGGTGGCTCCAATCTCGCTCCCACCAGCAAGGCGCTGGCCGACCGGCTGAAGGAAGATGTGGACAAGCTCAAGGGCGAGAACCCCAATGTCGCCGTGCCGGTCGACCTCGTGACGACCTCGGCCAGCGGCCTTGATCCGGATATCTCGCCGGAAGCGGCGGAATTCCAGGTGCCGCGCGTAGCGAAGGCGCGAAACGTGCCGGAGGATCAGGTCAAGCAAATGGTGGCTTCCAACATCCAGGGCCGCCTGCTCGGCCTGATCGGCGAGCCCCGGGTCAACGTGCTGGCTCTCAATCTCGCGCTCGATCGTGCCACGAAGTAGTCTAGGCTAGGTCCGCGCGGATGATTATATTGACCTGATGGTCCGAGAGCGCCGCGATCCCGAACAACGTCCTTCGCCCGAGGCGCTGCTGGAAGCCGCGCGCCGGGAGGAGGGCGTGAGCGGCAAGCTGAAGATCTTCGTCGGCGCCGCTCCCGGCGTCGGCAAGACCTACGAGATGCTGCAAAGCGCCCACGCCAGGCGCAAGTCAGGCATCGACGTCGTGGTCGGCTTCGTCGAGACCCATGGCCGGGCCGAGACTGAGGCGCTGGTGCGCGGGCTGGAAGTGATCCCGCGCAAGAAGCTCGATTATCGCGGCCAGACTGTCGAGGAAATGGACCTCGACGCCGTGATCGCGCGCCGGCCGAAAATCGCGCTGGTCGACGAGCTCGCCCACACCAATGCCGCCGGCAGCCGCCATCCAAAACGCTATCTCGATGTCCAAGAACTGCTGTCCCATGGCATCGACGTCTACACCGCCGTCAATATTCAGCACATCGAGAGCCTGAACGACGTCGTTGCGCAGATCACCCATGTGCGGGTGCGGGAGACCGTGCCGGATTCGGTGTTCGACCGCGCAGACGCCATCGAACTGATCGATCTCACGCCGGACGACCTGATCCAGCGGCTGAAAGAGGGCAAGGTCTATGTCTCCAGGCAGGCCGAGCGGGCGCTGGAGCATTATTTCTCGCCGGGCAACCTGACCGCGCTGCGCGAACTCGCGCTGCGGCGCACGGCCGAGCGGGTCGACGAGCAGCTGCTCACCCACATGCAGGCGAATGCGATCGCGGGTCCCTGGGCCGCAGGCGAGCGCATCCTCGTCTGCGTCAGCGAAGATCCGCGTGCGGCCAGCCTTGTGCGCTACACCAAGCGGCTGGCCGACCGGCTGCACGCGCCGTTCATCGCGGTCTCGATCGAGACGCGGCGCTCGCTCCAGCTCTCCGACGAGCAGCGCGACCGACTGGCCGATACGCTGCGGCTCGCGGAATCGCTTGGCGGTGAGGCGCTGACGATTCCGGGCGTCGGCCGCCGCCTCGCCGACGACGTCGTCAACTTCGCGCAGGGCAACAACGTCACCCAAATCGTGATCGGCAAGTCGACGCGCTCGCTCTGGTTCGAGATGACGCGCGGCTCCGTCGTGCACGATCTGGTGCGCCGCGCCGGGAACATCAGCGTGCATGTCATCCCTGGCGATGAGCTCACGAGCGAGCCGGCGCCAAAGACGGCGGTGCAGACTGCAACGCGATCGGAGCCGTTCGATGCGCGGCCCTATCTGAAGGCTCTCGGGATCACCGCACTTGGCCTCGCTGCTGCCGTGGCCATCAAGCCGTATTTCGGCATTGAGAACGTCGACCTGATGTTCCTGACCGCCGTGGTGACCGTTGCCGTGCGCTACGGATTGTGGCCGTCGTTACTTGCGAGTGTCGCGGCATCACTCGCCTACAATTTCTTCTTTCTGCCGCCGGTCTATACCTTCACCATCACCGATCCGACCAATGTCGCGGCGTTCTTTTTCTTCATGCTGATTGCGTTCGTGGTGTCGAACGTCGCGGGGCGGGTCCGCACCCAGGCCGATGCTGCGATCGGTCGCATCCGGACCACCGAGCAACTCTATGCATTCAGCCGCAAGCTCGCCGGTACCGGCACGCTCGACGACGTGCTGTGGGCGACCGCCTACCAGATCGCGCTGATGCTGAAAGTCCGCGTGGTGCTGCTGTTGCCGGAGGACGGCCTGCTCACGGTGAAGTCGGGCTATCCCCCCGAAGACGATCTCGATCAGGCCGACCTTGCCGCCGCCAACTGGGCCTGGAGCAACGACCGCCCTGCAGGCCGCGGCTCGGACACGCTGCCGGGTGCAAAACGGCTGTTCCTGCCGATGCGCACCGGGCGCGGCCCGATCGGGGTCATCGGCATCGACGACGACCGCACCGGTCCCTTGCTGACGCCGGACCAGCGCCGGCTGCTCGATGCGCTGGTCGACCAGGGCGCGCTGGCGATCGAGCGCGTGCTGCTGGTCGAGGACGTCGATCGCGTCAAGCGCTCCGTCGAATCCGAGCGGCTGCGTTCCGCATTGTTGACGTC
Organism: Bradyrhizobium sp. MI1.10; assembly: GCF_055811035.1. NCBI lineage: Bacteria > Pseudomonadati > Pseudomonadota > Alphaproteobacteria > Hyphomicrobiales > Nitrobacteraceae > Bradyrhizobium > Bradyrhizobium sp. MI1.10. The sequence goes on along the minus strand of NZ_JBVVPN010000025.1, from coordinate 24,206 downwards.
GATTTCACACGACCTGAAGACGCCGCTCGCATCCGTGCTGGGTGCAGCCTCGACCATGCGCGATCTCGCCAGCGCGCTCTCCGACACCGAGAAGCGCGACCTGCTCGCGACGGTCATCGACGAATCCGAACGGCTCAACCGCTTCATCGCCAATCTGCTCGACATGACCAAGCTCGAATCCGGGGCCATCGTGCCCAACACTGCGTTGCACGATCTCGGAGAGATCGTCGGCAGCGCGCTCCGGCGGGCAGCCAAGATCCTCACCGCCCACAAGGTGGAGCTGGAGTTGGCCGCAGACCTGCCTATGCTCCAGCTCGATGCGGTGCTGTTCGAGCAGGTGCTGTTCAACCTGCTCGACAACGCCGCCAAATATTCGCAGCCCCACGCGGTGGTCTCGATCCGCAGCCGGCGCGACAGCGATCATGTGGTGCTCCAGATTGTCGACGAGGGCGACGGCATTCCGTCGGAGGAGCTCGAGAGCGTGTTCGACAAGTTTTATCGCGCGCAGAAGGGCGACCATGTCCGTCCCGGCACCGGGCTCGGGCTCGCCATCTCCCGCGGCTTCGTCGAGGCGATGCATGGCACGATCTCGGCCGCGAATCGCAGCGACCGGAGCGGCGCGGTTCTGACCATCCGCCTGCCCATTCCGGCCCCGACCCACGCATTGGATACCGCCGCATGAGCGCAGCCCCGATCAAGGTGCTGGTCATCGACGACGAGCCGCCGATCCGCAAATTGCTGCGGATGGGGCTCTCGACGCAAGGCTATGAGATACTGGAGGCGTCGAACGGCAAGACCGCGCTGGAGAAGCTCAGCGAGGGCCCCGCGCTGATCATCCTCGATCTCGGCCTTCCCGACATCCAGGGCCATGAGCTGCTGCGCACCATCCGCGCCCGCAATGACGCGGTGCCGATCGTGGTGTTGTCGAGCCGTGGCGACGAGGCCGGCAAGGTGGAGGCGCTCGATCTCGGGGCCGACGATTACCTGACAAAGCCGTTCGGCATGGACGAGCTGCTGGCGCGCCTGCGCGCGGCGCTGCGGCACCAGCTTCAGATCCAGGGCGAACGCCCGGTGTTTCGTGCCGGCGATCTCTCGGTCGATCTGGTGCGCCGGATCGTGAAGGTCGGCGAGCGCGACGTCAAACTGTCGCCGAAGGAATATGACCTCCTGCGTGTGTTGGTGCAGCACGCCGGCAAGGTGCTCACTCACCGCTTCCTGCTGAGGGAGCTCTGGGACGAGTTGACCGACGCGCAATATCTGCGCGTCTATGTCCGCCAGCTCCGGCAGAAGATCGAGGCCGATCCGGAACGGCCGCAATATGTGCTGACGGAGACGGGGATTGGGTACAGGCTGAAGGCGGGGGATTAGGCTGCCCACGTGCGACGGGCGGCGCAAGCCTGCATCAGCATCGTCATTTGGGGCGCCCCGGAGCCAAGCCCCCGGGCGGCCCGGGAAAATAAAGGGTTTGTGGTGGGCGGGGGGCCGAAGG
>NZ_JBVVPN010000025.1:0-22707 GCF_055811035.1 Bradyrhizobium sp. MI1.10 | reverse complement strand
CGCCCCCCGGCCCCGGGGGGGCCAACCCGGCCACCACCAGCGCATGGCCCCTCGCGACGAAGCAATCCAGACTGCCTCCGCGGAAAGATACTGGATTGCTTCGCTGCGCTCGCAATGACGGATTAAATCAACCCGCCTTCCTCTGCCGCGCCGTCGATCGGTGCGTCTTCTTTGGGGCCCTGGTTCGCCCCGATGCTCGGCGCGCATGGGACTTCGCCGCCGTCTTCTTCCCACCGCGTCCCTTCAAGCTCTGCTTCAGCGCATCCATCAGGCTGACGACATTGCTCGGCTTCTCCTCAGGCTCCGGCAGTTCGATTGTCTTGCCGCTGGCCTTGCGCTTCACCAGGGCCTTCAGCGCGTTCTCGTAGTCGTCCTTGAATTTGCTCGGATCGAAATGGGAGGCCTTGGTCTGGAGGATATGGCCGGCGAGCTCAACCATGTCCTTGGTGATCTTCGGGCTCTTGATGTCGTCGAAGAACTGGTCCTCGTCGCGCAGTTCGTAGGGGAAACGCAGCGTGGTGCCGAGCAGTCCCTTGCCGAGCGGCTCGATCGCGATGATGTGCTCGCGATTGGTGAGCACGATTTTGGCGAGCGCGACGCGATCCTGGTCCTTCATGGCGTCGCGGATCACGGCAAAGGCATCGACCGCGGCTTTGCCGTCGGGCGCGATGTAGTAGGGATGGTTGAGGTAGCGCTGGTCGATCTCGTCGCTCGGCACAAAGCTCTCGATGTCGATGGTGTGGTTGCTCTCGATCTGGACCGCTTCGAGCTCCTCCGGCTCGATCTCGACATATTTGCCCTTGCGCAGCTCGTAGCCGCGGCCCTTCTGGTCGCTCTCGACGACGTCGCCGGTCTCGGCGTCGATCATCTGCTGCTTCAATCGGTTTCCGGTCTCGCGGTTGATCATGTGAAACCGCGTCTTCTCGGCCGCGGTGGTCGCCGGATAAAGCACAACGGGACAACTGACCAGCGAGAGCTTCAACGTTCCCTTCCAATAGGCGCGCGGTGCCATTCCGTTCTCCAGCGTCTGCGAGTCATTTTGGAACCCCAACCGTCCCGCGGGGTTTTGGTTCCGGGTGGGATGCGGGCCGTGATAGGCTTCCACGCCGAAAGAGAATCCGGGACCAGCCGTGCTGCAAAAGCTATCGAAGTATCGACAGAAACGTGATTTCGAGAAGACGCCGGAGCCGTCGGGCAAGGCCGCGGTGGCGCCATCGAAGCAACGGCGCTTCGTGATCCAGAAGCATGACGCTTCGCGGCTGCACTACGATCTGCGGCTCGAGTTCGATGGCGTCTTCAAGTCCTGGGCGGTGACGAAAGGGCCCTCGCTCGATCCGCACGACAAGCGGCTGGCCGTCGAGGTCGAGGACCATCCGCTCGACTATGGCGACTTCGAGGGCACGATTCCGGAAGGCCAGTACGGCGGCGGCACGGTCATGCTGTGGGACCGCGGCACCTGGGAATCCGAAGATCCCGAACGCGGTTTCAAGAAGGGCGATCTGAAATTCACACTGCATGGCGAGAAGCTGCACGGCAGCTGGGTCCTGGTGCGCATGCGCAACGATCGCACCGGCGGCAAACGGACCAATTGGCTCTTGATCAAGCATCGCGACGAATATGTTCGCGAGGGCGCAGACAACGACATTCTCGAGGAGGACAAGTCGGTCGCCTCAGGGCGCGCGATGGAGCAGATCGCCGGAGGCAAGGGGCGCGCGCCAAAACCGTTCATGCTGGCGAAGGGCACCAAGGCCAAGGCCGACGCGGTCTGGCAGTCCGATCGGGCGGACGAGGCGAAAGGGCGCACGGTCAAGCCGGCGCCGCGCGCGGCGTTGAAGGCCGGCAGGACGGCAAAGAAGAAAGCCACGACCGCAACGACCGCGAAGAACGCGGCGGAGATGCCGGACTTCGTCGCGCCGCAGCTCTGCACGTCGGTCGAGCGCCCGCCGGGCGGCGATGGCTGGTGCCACGAGATCAAGTTCGACGGCTACCGCGTGCAGCTGCGGGTCGAGGGCGGCAAGGCGACGTTGAAGACGCGCAAAGGCCTTGACTGGACCGAAAAATTCGCGAGCATCGCGAAAGAAGCGGGCGCGTTACCGGACATGATGATCGACGGCGAGATCGTCGCGCTCGACCACAATGGGGCACCGAACTTTTCGTCGCTCCAGGCGGCGCTGTCGGACGGCAAGACCGAGGAGCTCATCTTTTTCGCCTTCGACCTGTTGTTTACGGAAGGTCTCGATTACCGCCGGCTACCGCTCGGCGAGCGCAAGGCGCGGTTGAAGGAGCTGCTGGAGGCGCGCAAGCGCAAATCGAGCCAGATCCGCTATGTCGAGCATTTCGAGAGCGGTGGCGACGCCGTGCTGCAATCGGCCTGCAAGCTTGAGCTTGAGGGCGTGGTGTCGAAGAAGCTCGACGCGCCCTATCGCTCGGGGCGGACGGAAAGCTGGACCAAGGCCAAATGCCGTGCCGGCCATGAGGTCGTGATCGGCGGCTACAAGACCACCAATGGCAAATTCCGCTCGCTGATGGCCGGCGTGCACCGCGGTGATCATCTCGCGTTCGTCGGCATGGTCGGCACCGGTTTCGGCGCCGACAAGGTCAAGCGCATCATGCCGTCCTTGAAGGCCATGGAGGCGAAGCAAAGCCCCTTTGGCGGCAAGAACGCACCGAAAAAAGCGCGCGAGGTGCACTGGCTGAAGCCGGAGCTCGTGGCCGAGATCGAGTTCGCCGGCTTCACCGCCGACGGGAATATCCGCCAGGCCGCCTTCAAGGGTCTGCGGCAGGACAAGCCGGCGGAGGAGGTGGAGGCTGAGACACCGGTCGATACCGAGCTTGCCGAACCCTCGACGAAGCCGCGCGCGAAAGCGAAGACCGGCGCACGAACGGCCCAGGCCGGCGGCAGTGCCGAAGTGATGGGAGTCGTCATCTCCAAGCCGGACAAGGAGCTCTGGCCGGACGATGGCAATGGCGATCCCGTCACCAAGCTGGACCTCGCGCGCTATCTCGAAGCCGTCGGCGAATGGATGATCGCGCATCTCAAGGGTCGGCCGTGCTCGCTGATCCGCGCCCCCGATGGCATCAAGGGCGAATGCTTTTTCCAGCGTCACGCCATGCAGGGGACATCGAATCTTCTGGAGCTCGCAAGGGTCTCCGGCGATCGCAAACCCTATTTGCAGATTGATCGAATCGAGGGGCTCGCCGCCGTAGCGCAGATCGGCGGTGTCGAGCTGCATCCCTGGAATTGCGCGCCCTACGCCTACGATACCCCGGGCCGGCTGGTGTTCGACCTCGATCCCGCGCCCGACGTGGTCTTCGCCGAGGTCGTCGAGGCCGCCAAGGAGATGCGGCAGCGGCTGACCGACATCGGCATGGAAAGCTTCTGCAAGACCACCGGCGGCAAGGGCCTGCACGTCGTGGTACCGCTGCGTCATGGCGCGCGCGACCAGGTGAGCTGGAAAGAGGCCAAGGCCTTCGCGCAAGGCGTTTGCCAGTGGATGGCGGACGACGCTCCCGAGCGCTATCTGCTCAACATGTCGAAGAAGCTGCGCAACGGAAAGATCTTCCTGGATTATCTGCGCAACGATCGCATGTCGACGGCGGTGGCCCCGCTGTCGCCGCGTGCGCGCGCCGGCGCCACCGTGTCGATGCCGCTCACCTGGGCGCAGGTGAAGACCGATCTCGATCCGAAGCGCTATACGTTGCGGACGGTGCCTGGGCTGCTGCCGCGGTCGAAGGCGTGGGATGGTTATGACGATGCGGCCGTGTCGATCAAGGCAGCGATCAAGAAGCTCGCGGGGAAAACGAAGTAGGGTGGGTTAGCGAAGCGTAACCCACCACTTCTGTTGACACGGAGAGAAAAAAGGTGGGTTACGCCTTGCGGCTAACCCACCCTACCGAACCCGGCTAGATCCGTCCCAGCAGGAGCAGGATCAGCAGGATCACGATGACGAGCCCGAGACCGCCGCCGCCGTAATAGCCGGTGCCGTAGAACGGGCCGCCGCCGATGCCGCTGAAGCCGCCGAGCAGCGCGATGACCAAAATGATCAGAATGATCGTACCGATAGACATGCCAAATCTCCTCCAGCCCTTCGTTGAAGGGTCTCTTGCAACCTGTCCCGTTGTGCGAGGGCAACTTGCCGCAGGTTTTATAGTTCCGCCTATGAAACACGGGGTGCACGCGCAACTTGCATGGAACCTTTGTGGTACCGGTGGGCATGATTATGTGAGGTTCAATCACTAACGGGGCAGAGCCATGTCAGCACCGCTTGTCGTCTCTATTCCCCACCGCCTCGGCCGCGAGGAGGCGGTACGCCGGCTCAAGACCGGGCTCGGCCGTGCTGCCGCCAGCATTCCGGTGATGCAGGTCGAGGAGGAGCGCTGGAACGGCGACAGCATGAATTTCCGCATCCGCGCGCTGGGGCAGATTGCGAGCGGCCAGGTCGATGTCGCCGACGATCATGTCAAGGTGCAGGTGGTGCTGCCTTGGCTGTTGCAGCGCTTTGCCGAGATGGCACAGGCCACGATCCGCAAACGCGGCCAGCTGCTGTTGGGCAAAGACGGGAAGAGCTAGCGTTCAAGCGCGGGTGCGCTGTCGCACCGGTTTCGCCGCGTCCACGGGGCGCGCCGGGATGACCGAAGCGGGAAAACCGCGAAGCGCCTGCGCGAGCGGCAGATCGTTGCCGGCGAAACCCGGCATGCTGTAGCCCGTGACGTCGATGGCGGCGTCGGCCCCATCGAGCGCCGGCCATTCGCGTCCTGCTTGCGTGAAAGGTGCGAAGTGGCGCCCGACAATGACGATCGCAGCAGTGCGGCCGTGGCGGCGGGCAAAGGCCACGACATGGTCGGCATGTGCGCCCCGCACCTGAAGCGGCTGGTAGTCGCCTCGCGCGAAGACGTCGGACAACTCGTTGCGCAGCTTGAGCAGGTGCCGCGCCCAGGCCAGCTTGAGCTGGCCGTCCGGCCAGCTCTTGATCAGGTGATTCCAATCCGGATTGTCCAGCGTGCCCAGCGCCGCGTGTCGCGCGGAAAAATCCACCGGGCGGCGGTTGTCGGGATCGACCAGCGACAGGTCCCAGAATTCGGTCCCCTGATAGAAATCGGGCACGCCCGGCAGAGTCGCCTTGAGCGTGAGCTGGCTCAGCGCGTTCAGCGCGCCGAGCAGCGCGACGCGGCGAGCCAGGGTTTGCAGCGCCTCCAGGAACTCGCCTGATTGCGCGGGATCGAGGATCTTCGCGATGAAGCTCTTGACGCCGTTCTCATAGGCCTCGTGCGGGTTGAGCCAGCTGGTCTCCTCCTTGCCCTCGCGCGCGGCCTTGAGCGCATAGGCCTGGATACGCGCGACGAAACCGGCATCGGCCGTCTCTACAAGCGGCCAGGCGCCGAGCAGCGTCTGATAGAGCATGTATTCGAACGTTGCCGACGGAGCGCGTAGATTGCCGTCGAGCGCGAGGTGCGGCGCGTTCAGGACTTTCCAGCGTGCCACGGCGCTGGTCCATTCGCCGGGAATTTCACTTAAGGCAGCGATCCGCGCGCGGGCGTCCTCGCCACGTTTGGTGTCGTGCGTGGCAGTCGCCGTCATCCCTTGCGGCCATTCCCTGGCGCGGGCCTGCATGGTCTCGTGGAAAGCGGGAATGGTGAGGCCCTTGCTCGCGGGATCGCCGCCGACTTCGTTCAGGGCGAGCAGCCGGTGGAATTGATAGAAGGCAGTGTCCTCCAGCGACTTCGCCATCATCGGCCCGGTGAATTGCTGCACCTTCAGCGCAAAGCGGCGCACGCGCGGGGCGCTGTGCGGGGGACGGCCGGGCTTGAGCAGGTCCATGGTGAGGGCGTCGCGCAGGAAGTCGAAAATGCCTTCGTCTGCGGCGAACCATTCCTGGCGAGCGGCCTCGATGGTGTCGTCGATCAGCTTGCGATCGTTCGCGGTCGGCGCGCTTGTCGTCAAATAGGTGCGGTACACCGGGAAATGCAGCACGTAGAGCTCGAGCGCCTGCCGCAGGCTGTCGGCGGAAAAGTCGCGGGTGGAGTAGTGCCCGTTGGCGATGCGTGCAAGCAGGCGCGTCAGAACCGTGAATTCGCTGGTCAGCAGCGTCTCCAGCACGCGCCGTTTGGCGTCCTTGACATAAGGCGCGAGCCGCGGCGGCCGGTTGCTGATCTGCCGCCAGGTCTCGTCCAGCGCCTCCAGCCCCTTGGGGTCGACCAGAACGTGGGTGATGGCATTCATCCACTCATAGCCGGTGGTGCCCTGGACGCCGGCGAAATGCGGCAGGCGCTCGTGCTCGCACAGGATTTTCTCGATCACCGTATAGAACGGCTTTGTGGTGCCCTGAGCGTCGCGCACCAGCCGGCGCAGCCGCTGGCAATATTGCGCGGGATCGCGCAGGCCGTCGATATGATCGAGCCGGATGCCCTGCAGTTTGCCGTCGGCAATGAGTTGCTTCACCAGCCGGTGCGTGGCGGCGAACGTGCCGGGATCCTCGACGCGCATGCCGGCGAGCCCGTTGACGTCGAAGAAGCGGCGATAATTGATGTCGCTGGAGGCAAGCCGCCAGTGCCCGAGCTTGTAGTGCTGGCGCTCCAGCAAATGATGCAGCGCCAGCGTCTGCGCGGGGCGGTCCTTGGCGGCGCGATAGGCGCCGAGGCCGCGCGCGATGATATCGGCGCTGCCTGCGATCTCTTTGAGCTCCGCCTTGAAGCCGGGCGCTTCCTTGCGGTTGGGGCGGCGCAGTCCCGTGTAGCGGGCCGCCAGCGACAGCAGGCGCTTGCCGGCCTCGGTTTCGGCGGCGTCGGCTTCCTTCACGATCATCCGCAGCATCTCGCCATAGCGCTCCGGCGCGATCGGCAATCGATGCTCGAAATACCAAGCGGAAAAACTACCTTCGTTGGGATCGTAGCGCAGCTCGATATCGCCGCTCTCGAGCGCTTCGCCATAGGACGCTCCGAGGATCGGCAGCAGCACGCCGCCACGGGCGCGGAAAGCCAGTTGATCCCAGTCGATATCGAAGGAGACGGCATGCGGCGAGGCCTGGCCCCATTCCAGCACGTCCAGCCACCAGGGATTGTCGGCAAAGTGAACGCCGACGTGGTTCGGTACGAAATCGATGATGAGGCCGAGGTCGTGTCGCGTCAGCGCCTCGCTCAGCCGCGCGAAGCCGGCCTCGCCGCCGAGCTCCGGATTGAACTGGCTGTGATCGACGGTGTCATAGCCGTGGGTCGAGCCCTTGCGGGCCTTCATCACCGGCGAGGTGTAGAGATGCGTGATCCCCAGCGCCTTCAGATAGGGCACCACCGCGGCGGCCCTGTCGAAATCGAAATCCGCGGTGAGCTGAAGCCGGTAGGTTGCGAGAGGAATGGCTGGAGGCATGTCAACCTCCGAGGCGCCAGACCACCGACCAGGGCGCAAGCCGGTCGCCGGTCGCGCCGCCCCAGATCAGGGTCCCCACACCGTCGTCGGAATATGCGGCGTCCTTGTCGGAGAGATTGGCCACGAGGCGCAACGTCGCGCCATCCCCCATGTGCCAATGTGCGGTGAGCAGCCCGCTATCGGCCACGGCGGCATCACCGAAGCGCGCACCTTTCAGTCGTGGCGCGACCTCCTTGTGGCGGAGTGCGAGCAGCTCCCGCACCAGCGCGAGGCGTGCATCCTGCTCCGGCGTGTGGCCGCTCCAGTCGAGCACGGCCGATTGCAGCGTTGCCGGATCGAGCGGGTCGGGCACGTCGTCGCCGTACTTTTCATAGGCCCAGGCGTATTCCTGCCTGCGCCCCTTGCGGACGGCATCAGCCAGTCCGCCCTGGAAGTCACAGAAGAACGGGAAGGGCACGGTGGAGCCCCACTCCTCGCCCTGGAACAGCATGGGCACCATCGGCGCGAGCAGGGTCACCGCGAGTGCTGCTTCGATCTGCTTGGGCGATGCCAGGCTTTCGAGCCGGTCGCCGAGCGGCCGGTTGCCGATCTGGTCGTGGTTTTGCAGGAAATTGACGAAGGTTGCCGGCGGCAGCTCGCCGCTGTTCTCGCCGCGCGGCTTCTTGCCCCAGAATTCAGAGATTTCGCCCTGATAGACGAAGCCGGAGGCGAGCGCGCGTGCGAGATCGAGGCGCGGTGTTTGATAGTCCGCGTAATAACCAGCGAGCTCGCCCGTCAGCATCACGTGCCAGACGTGGTGGTAGTCGTCGTTCCACTGGGCGCGATATTTGCCGTTCGGAGGCTCCTGCGCGGCGTCGAGCAGGCTCGCGCGATTGTCGCCGTTCTCCAGCACGAGATGGATATGCCGTCCCGTCGCCTTGGCAAGCTCGCCCGCGGCGACGCTGAGGTCCTGCAGCATCGATTGCTCGCCGGGGATCGCCATGATGTGATTGGCGGCATCCAGCCTCAGGCCGTCGAAGCGATAATCGCTGAGCCACGACAGCGCGTTCTCGACGGCAAAAGCGCGAACCTGCGGCACGCGATAATCGATCGCGCTGCCCCATGGCGTGTGCGCGTCGGTGAAGAAGGCCGGCGCGTAGCGGCCGAGGTAATTTCCCTCGGGGCCGAAATGATTGTAGACGACGTCGAGGAACATCATCAGCCCGCGCAGATGGGCTTCGTCGATCAGCGTCTTCAAATCATCGGGATGACCATAGGCGCTGTCGGGCGCGTACCACAGCACGCCATCATAACCCCAGCCGCGACGACCGGCGAAGTCGGCCAGCGGCATCAGCTCGACCGCGGTGATGCCAGTCGCGACGAGATGATCGAGCTTGTCGATCATGGCACGATAGGTACCTTCCGCAGTGAAGGTGCCGACATGCGTCTCGATCAGTACCGTCTCTTCCCAGGGACGCCCGCGCCAATCGGGCGTGCGCCAGGCGAAGGCGTCATGATCGATCACCTCGCTCGGGCCGAACACGTCGTCGGGCTGGAATGCAGACGCCGGATCGGGCACGTCGATCGCGTCGTCGATCCTGAATTTGTAGTTGCTGCCGACGGGCAGATTGGCAATCTCGGCGACATACCAGCCATCCTGCCGGCGCTGCATCGCGTGTCGTCTGTCGAGCAGGAGATCGACACGGCGCGCGGCAGGTGCCCATAGCCGGAACGACACGCCGTCCTTCGTCGGCCTCGCCCCGAAGGATGGCCTCATAGCGCCCCCGCGAAAGCGAGCACGGAGCGCGGCGGCGCCTTGCTGTCGCTTCCGGGCAGGAAGTCGACCGTGTTCAGCTTGGCGTCGGTCGTGTTCAGGATTTGCTGCCAGCTCTTGTATTCGGTCAATTTTGGCAATTTGAATGCGATCTCTTCGGGGGCTGCGTTGAGTACGATAAAGATCGCGGCGCTGCCCGGTTCCATCGGCCCCATCACATAGGAGAGGAACCGCCCTTCCGGGAATTTCCAGTCGCTTTCCGTCATTTCGTCGCCGGCCGGCGTCAGCCACAGCGCGCCGTAGGAGATGCCGTCCTTGGGGCGGCCGTCGAGCCAGCGATGGCTGCGAAGCTGCGAGAACCGGCGGCGGATATCGGCGAGCTCGGCGACGAAATCGACCATGTCGTCGCCGTCCTTGCCGAGATTGTCCCAGCCGACCCAGCCAACCTCGTTGTCCTGGCAATAGGCGTTGTTGTTGCCTGATTGCGAATTCCCGACTTCGTCGCCGGCGAGGATCAGCGGAATGCCCTGCGCCAACATGAGGCAAGCCAGTACGTTCTTGCGAAGCTGCCGGCGCAAGCTGACGATTTGGGGATCGTCGGTCGGGCCCTCGACACCGCAATTGTTGCTGTGGTTGTCGTTGGAGCCGTCGCGATTGTCCTCGCCATTGGCCTCGTTGTGCTTCTCGTTGTAGCTGAAGAGATCGGCGAGGGTGAAACCGTCATGCACGGTGATGTGGTTGACGCTGGCGCGCGGCCGCCGTCCGTCGTGGTTGAACAGGTCGGAGGACGCCGTCATGCGGCTGGAGATGTCGCCGATCAGGCTGCCTTCGCCGCTCCAGTAGCGGCGCATAGCGCTGCGATAACGGTCGTTCCACTCCGACCATTGTGAAGGAAATGCGCCGACCTGATAGCCGCCAAGGCCGAGGTCCCAGGGTTCGGCGACGAGCTTGACGCTCGCCAGCACCGGGTCCTGGCGTATCGCGGTCAGGAACGAGCTGCCGCGATCATAACCGTTCGGCCCGCGCGCCAGCGTGGTGGCGAGGTCGAAACGGAAGCCGTCGACGTGGCAGACCTCGACCCAGTAGCGCAGGGAATCCATCACCATCTGCAGCACGCGCGGATGGGTGAGGTTCACCGACGAGCCGCAGCCGGTAAAATCGTCGTAGTAGCGCGGGTTCTCGCGGTTCAGCCAGTAATAGGAGGCGTTGTCGATGCCGCGGTAGCACAGCGTCGGGCCGAGGTGATTGCCCTCGGCGGTGTGGTTGTAGACGACGTCGAGCATCACCTCGATGCCGGCATCGTGCAGGCGTGCGACGGTGGTGCGGAAAGAATCGAGGGCGTTGTCCTGGGCGTAGCGCTGCTCGGGCGCGAAGAAGGACAAGGTGTTGTAGCCCCAGTAATTGGCGAGCTTCTTCTCCACCAGGATGCGGTCATCGACGAAACTGTGCACCGGCAGAAGCTCCACCGTCGTGACGCCGAGCTTTTTCAGGTGCTCGATCATCGCCGGCGAGGACAGGCCGCCATAGGTGCCGCGCAAATTCGGCGGCACGTCATCGCGCTTCTGTGTCAGTCCCTTGACGTGGGCCTCGTAGATGATGGTGTCTTCCCAGGGAATGTTGGGCCGGATCTCGCGGCGGCCCCAGTTGAAGGTCTCGTCGACGACGACAGCCTTGGGCATGCCGCGCGCGTTGTCGCGCCGGTCGAACGACAGATCCTCGCGCGGGCTTCCGGTGCGATAGGCGAAATGCGCGTCACTCCAGACCAGCCGCCCGGAAAGCCGCTTGGCATAGGGGTCTAGCAGGAGCTTGTTGGCGTTGAAGCGGTGGCCTTGTTCGGGCTCGTAGGGGCCATGCACGCGGTAGCCGTAGAGCTGGCCGGGCGAGACGTCGTTGAGATAGCCGTGCCAGACATCCTCGGTGCGCTCCGGCAGCTCGACGCGCTCGAGTTCGCGGCGGCCCTGCATGTCAAACAGGCACAGCTCGACCTTCTGCGCGTTGGCGGAGAACAGCGCGAAATTGGTGCCGCGTCCGTCCCAGCTTGCGCCGAGGCGTGCGGGCGATCCAGCAGTCAGGCGCATCGTTCAGCTTTCCGGAACGAGGAAGATCGCGGCGAGCGGCGGAATGGTGAGGCGGAGCTCGCCATTGACGGCGTGGACTTCGCCGATATTGCCGACATTGCTGCCGCCGTAATGGGCGGAGTCGGAGTTGAACACTTCCTTCCACTTGCCACTGAGGGGCGCGCGAACGCGGTAGTTGCGATAGACGTTGGGTGAGAAGTTGACGATCACCATGCACCGGGCGTGCTCGTCAAATCCCTTGCGCAACCATGCGAACACGTTGCGGTTGGCGTCGTCCGTGATCAACCATTCGAAACCGGCCTGCTCGCAGTCCATCTGGTGCAGCGCGGGCACCGCGCGATAGAGCCGGTTGAGATCGCGGATCAGCGCCTGGATGCCTGAATGGAGCTTGTACTCGAGCAAGTGCCAGTCGAGCGACTGGTCGTGATTCCATTCGCGGCTTTGTGCGATCTCGGCGCCCATGAACAGCAGCTTCTTGCCGGGATGGCCGAACATGAAGCTGTAATAGGCGCGCAAATTCGCGAAGCGCTGCCATTCGTCGCCGGGCATGCGCCCCAGGATCGAGCGCTTACCGTGCACGACCTCGTCATGCGACAGCGGCAGGACGAAGTTCTCCGAGAAGGCGTAGTGCAGGCCGAACAGGATGTCGCCGTGATGATGCTTGCGGTGGATCGGATCCTTGCTGATGTAGTTCAGCGTGTCGTGCATCCAGCCCATGTTCCACTTGTAGCCGAAGCCGAGCCCGCCGAATTCGACCGGGCGCGAGACCTGCGGCCAGGCGGTGGACTCTTCGGCGGCCGTGGTCGCCTGCGGGAAACGTGCGAACAGCTCGGTGTTGAAGCGGCGCAGGAACGCGATCGCCTCGATGTTCTCCCGGCCGCCATGCTGGTTCGGAATCCACGCGCCGGGCGGACGGCTGTAGTCGAGGTAGAGCATGGACGCGACGGCATCGACGCGCAGTCCGTCGATCGCGTAGCGCTCGAGCCAGAACAGCGCGTTGGACACCAGGAAGTTCGTGACTTCGGTGCGGCCGTAATTGTAGATCAGCGTACCCCAATCGAGATGCCGGCCCTGGAGCGGATTGGCGTGCTCGTATAGCGCTGTGCCGTCAAAGCTGCCGAGCCCGTGCGGATCGTCCGGGAAGTGGCCGGGCACCCAGTCGAGCAGCACGCCGACGCCCTCGCGGTGGCAGGCATCGACCAGTGCGGCAAAATCCTCCGGCGTGCCGAAGCGGCTGGTCGGCGCATACAGGCCAGTCGGCTGATAGCCCCATGAGCCGTCGAAAGGATGCTCGCTCACGGGGAGGAATTCGAGATGGGTGAAGCCCATGTCGCGGGCGTAGGCCGGCAGCTGCTCGGCCAGTTCGCGATAGGTCAGCCATTCATTGCCGTTCTTGCGCCGCCACGAGCCGAGATGGACCTCGTAGATCGACATCGGCGCGGACAACGCGTTGATGCCGTCGGGTGCCGGTCGCGGCCGGGGCAGATGTGCTTCGTCGAACACGATGGAAGCGGTCTTCGGCCGCACCTCGCTTGCAAAGGCCATCGGATCGGACTTCAGCGGAAGCAGATGGCCATGCGGTCCGATAATTTCGAACTTGTAGTGGTCGCCCGCCTTGGCGTGCGGGATGAACAATTCCCAATAACCCGCGCCGCGCACCCGCATCGGATGGCGCCGTCCGTCCCAGAAATTGAAGTCGCCGACCACGGAGACACGGCGGGCGTTGGGCGCCAGCACCACGAAGCCGATGCCATCGATGCCGTCGAGCCGCATCGGATGCGCGCCGAGCTTGTCGTAAAGGCGCTGGTGCGTGCCTTCGCCGAGCAGATAGAGGTCGAAATCGGTCAGGATCGGCGGAAAGCGATAGGTGTCCTCGAATTCGATGACGTTATCGCCGAACTTCGCGCGGAGCTGGTAGTGCTTCGCGCCGTTCGGCAGAGCGCCGATGAACAGGCCGGCATCATGGACGCGATCGAGCTTCGCCACCTCGCCGTGCTCGCCCACCGCCTCGACATTGGAAGCATCGGGAAGAAACGCGCGCACCACGCTCTTGTCGCCCTCGGGATGCAGCCCGAGATAGTGGAAGGGATCGGAGTGGCGACCCTCGATGATCGCATAGGCCTCGGCAGGGAGTTTAGGCATGGGCTTCGCTCTCGATACTGGACAGAATGCGAAGCAGTCCGGACAGCGGCGCATGGAGCCCCTCAGGCCGGTGGGACAGCTCGTACTCTACTTCCTCGAACGCTTGATCAAGCAGGAAAAACCTTAACAGGCCTGCCGCGGATTGCGGATCTTCCGGCCACAGCCGCCGATCGGTCATGGCTTCGCGGTAGGCGGTGAGGAACGTCGCGGTGGTGCGCTCGCGCCATTCGTCGAGCGCAGCCGTAAGCCGGCCCTGTTCGTCGGAAGCACCCGTGAGCGCGCGGTGGAGCGCCGCGTTAACCGAAAGATCAATCGAGCGGATCAGGCCGGCAACGTCGCGCGCCGCAGGCAGCTTGCGCCGCTTCTCCGCCAGCGGCAAACGCGGATCTCCGTCGAAGTCGATGATGAAGATATCGTCCTTCACGATCAGAGTTTGCCCGAGGCGGAAGTCGCCATGATGACGGATGTTCAACCCGCCGATCTCGGCAGGTAGTAGCGCGCTGAGCCGGCCGGACAGGGAGGCGCGCTCCGCGGCGAGCTGATTGATCAGCGGCCGATCTGCCTCCCGCAGGCCGTCGGTGCTGGCGGCCAGCCGCTCGAAAATCCGCTCGGCCCGTGCCTTGAGCTCGGATGACCAGCGCTTGATGTGTGCGGAGCCAATCGGCTCCGGCGCGAGATCGCCGGGCTTTGCGGCGGCCAAAGCCACATGCAGCTCGGCGAGCCGTCGACCGATCTGTGTAATGAAGTGCAGATAGGGCGCTTGCTCCTGGGTCTCGCGGGGCATCTCGCCCGGTGGCAGCACCCGCTGCTCGTCGATATAGCGGTCGAGATAGCCCGCAGTGACGCCCCAGCCGTCGCCCTGGTTCTCGACATAGGCGTGCAGCACGCCGACTGCGCTGCGACGGTCGTCTTCGACCAGTTCGACGCTGCCGAGCAGTGCCGGCGTATTGGCAAAGCGGGCGATTTCCGTGAGGTAGGAGCCGATCTCGATCTCGGGATTGATACCGGCTTCGAGCTGGCGATAGATCTTGGCGACATATTGATTGTCGACCAGCGCGGTGCTGTTCGACTGTTCGATCGCGCGGATGCGTTCGGGCTCCTTGATGGTGTACTCGGCAAACCGGCTGGTCGCCTTGAACTCCAGCCGCAGATTGTTTTCTTCCACCACCAGGTTCTGCGACAGATTGCGCAGGAACAGGCCAATGAAGATCTGCTCGGTTGCCACATCCAGCAGCGTCCCTTCGCGGGCACCCTGACGTACGGCGGCGAGTGCCCTGGGATTGAAGCGTTCGCGGTCGAAGCGCACCCATTCGATCTGCATCGGCAGCACGTAGCGCGTGGTGACGTCGCCCTGCGCCGCCTCGAAAAACGCGATCCAAGGCCTGTTGTCGCCGATGTCGCAGAACGGCACCGCCGAGGTCAGCGTCGGCTTGATGTGCTTGGGATTGTGCTCGGGATACCAGCGCGTGCGCGACAGGAATCCCGGCAGCACCTCGTGCTCGAACACGCCCCGCTCGCGCGCCAGCGACACCCAGGTCGAGTTCACCGGCACCACCAGCGTCTCGAATTCCGGCACCGCGCGCGGCGTCACCGGCTCGGACTTGTCGCGCTCGGTGAGCTGGAACCAGTAGAAGCCATAGGGCCCCAGCGTAACCATGTAGGGCAGTTCGCCGATCGCCGGAAAACGCGTGCGGCCAAGCATCTCCTGCGGGATGCGGTCCTTCCAGGGCGACAGATCGAGCTCGGTCGCCTGGGCCGCGCGCGACAAATTAGCGACGCAGAGGATCACCTCGTCGCGGTACTGCCGGACATAGGCCAGCACGGCGCGGTTGGCCGGGCGGATGAAGGTCATGGTGCCGCGGCCGAAGGCGAGCGTCGATTTGCGCACCGAGATCAGGCGCTTGGTCGCGCTGAGCAGCGAGGACAGGCTGCGCGACTGCGCCTCCACGTTCACCGATTCGTAGCCGTAGACCGGATCCATGATCAGCGGCGCATAGAGGCGGGCCGGGTCGCAGCGCGAGAAGCCGCCGTTGCGATCCGGGCTCCACTGCATCGGCGTGCGCACGCCGTTGCGGTCGCCGAGATAGATGTTGTCGCCCATCCCGATCTCGTCGCCGTAATAGATGATCGGCGTTCCCGGGAAGGACAGCAGCAGCGAGTTCATCAGCTCGATCTTGCGCCGGTCGTTGTCCATCAGCGGCGCGAGGCGCCGGCGGATGCCGACATTGATGCGGGCACGTGGATCGTTGGCGTAGGTGGTCCACAGGTAGTCGCGCTCGACGTCGGTCACCATCTCCAGCGTCAGCTCGTCATGGTTGCGCAGGAACAGCGCCCATTGGCAGCTCGCGGGAATGTCCGGCGTCTGGCGCAGGATGTCGGTGATCGGGAAACGGTCCTCCTGGGCGATCGCCATGTAGATGCGCGGCATCAGCGGGAAGTGGTAGGCCATGTGGCACTCGTCGCCGCGGCCGAAATATTCCTGCACGTCCTCCGGCCATTGATTGGCCTCGGCCAGCAGCAGCTTGCCCTTGGAGTAGGAATCCAGCTCGTGGCGCAGCCGCTTGATGATGGCATGCGTCTCGGGAAGGTTCTCGTTCGAGGTGCCTTCGCGCTCGCAGAGATAGGGAATGGCGTCCAGACGGAAGCCGTCGACACCGGCATCGAGCCAGCGCTTCATTACCTGGATCAGGGCGCTGACGACGCGCGGATTGTCGAAATTGAGATCCGGCTGGTGCGAGAAGAAGCGGTGCCAGTAGAAAGCGCCGGCCTCGTGATCCCAGGTCCAGTTCGACTTCTCGGTGTCGGTGAAGATGATGCGGGTGCCCTGGTATTTCTGGTCGGTGTCGCTCCAGACATACCAGTTGCGGGCGCTCGAGCCGGGAGGGCTGCGGCGCGCGCGCTTGAACCAATTGTGCTGGTCCGAGGTGTGGTTGACGACGAGCTCGGTGATGACGCGCAGCCCGCGCTTCTGCGCTTCCTGGATGAAGCGCTTGAAATCCTTCATCGTCCCGAAATCGGGATTGACCGCGCCGTAGTCGGCGATGTCGTAGCCGTCGTCGCGGCCGGGCGAAGGATAGAACGGCAGCAGCCACAGCGCGGTGACGCCGAGCTCCTGGAGATAAGGCAGCTTCTCGGTCAGCCCTGCGAAGTCGCCGATGCCGTCCTGATTGCTGTCGGCAAACGCCTTGACGTGGAGCTGATAGATGATGGCGTCCTTGTACCAGAGCTCGTCCACGATCTCGGCAGCCTCGGCTTTCTTGGTGTCGACGGAAGACAATACGTTCATGGCGTGCGCCCTTACGCCAGGCAGCGGAACAGTAGCGCCGGATCGCGCTCGGGATCGATACGCAACCTGATCCCGCCCCATTCGATGCGGGCCTGTTCGCCGGTGAGGAGGTTTTCGAGTGCCGACACATGGTGTCGCTGCCCGCCGGCGTCAACCGTGACGTCCCCGAGCGGCAACCAGAATTCGCGCACGTGGCGCGACAGTGCAACCACGGCGACGACGACGTTGGCCGGGCCGGTCGCCTCCTTCACGAAGGCGATCGTCTCGCCGTCTTCGATGCCGAGGAAGCGCAGGTTCGCGGTCTGGTGAAGCGCAGCATTCTCGTTGCGGATGCGATTGAGCTCCGTGATGTAGGCCTTGATGTTGCCGGGCTTGTTCCAGTCGCGCTGCCTGACCTGGTATTTCTCAGAATCGAGATATTCCTCGCGGCCGGGGATCGCGTCATGCTCCAGCAACTCGAACCCGCTGTAGACGCCGTAATTGCCGGACAGCGTCGCCGCCAGCGCGAGGCGCGATTTGAACGCCCAGGTCTCGCCGCCCTGGAGATGATAGGGCAAGAGATCGGGCGTATTCACGAACAGGTTCGGCCGATAGAAATCACGTTCGGGATAGCGCGTCAGCTCGCCGAGATATTGCTCCAGCTCCCACTTCGCCGTGCGCCAGGGAAAATAGCTGAACGATTGTGCAAAGCCGAGCTTGGCAAGCCCCTTCATCAGCTTCGGGCGCGCAAACGTCTTGGAGAACAGGATCACCTCGGGATGCCGGCGGCGGATGTCACGGATCAGCCACTCCCACAAGGCGAGCGGCGCGGTGTCATGATTGTCGATGGCGAAGATGGTGACGCCGTGGTCGATCCAGAACAGCATGGCGTCGCGAAACGCGTTCCACAGTCCAGCCCGGTCGACGGACGTGAAATCGGGGATGACGATATCGGAATAGGGCCCGTCAGCCGTCCGCACCGAGCGGTCCGGGCGCCATTTGAACCATTCCGGATGCTGCGTCAGCCACGGGTGGTCCGGCGAGCATTGCACGGCGAAGTCGAGCGCGAGTTCGAGGCCGTATTCCAGGCAGGTCGCGACCAGCGCGCGAAAATCCTCGATTGTGCCGAGTTCGGGGTGCAGCGCATCGTGCCCGCCCTCGATGGCGCCGATCGCATAAGGCGAGCCGGGATCGCCTTCGGCCGCCACCGGCGTGTTGTTGCGGCCCTTGCGCCGGGTGCGGCCGATGGGATGGATCGGCGTGAAGTAGAGCACGTCAAAGCCCATCGCGGCGATGTCGGGCACGCGCGCGATGCAGTCGCGGAGCGTGCCATGCTGTCCTGGCACCACGCTCTGGCTGCGCGGCATCATCTGATACCAGGCGCCGAAGCGTGCCTTGTCGCGGTCGACGAACAGTGGGAATAGCGCCGAGCGCGTGAGATCAGGCCGCGACTGGCTCTCGGCCATGGCTGCGCCGAGCTCGGTTGCCAGCAGCGGGGCAACGTCGCCGGTCTGAAGATAGTCCTCGCATTGCCTGACGATGACGGCGGCGGCGTCCTGCTGCGCGCCATGCGCCTTGGTCAGAAGGCCGGCGCCCTCGATCGCATCGAGACTGACATCGGCACCGGAGCGCTGCTTGCGCGCGACCGCGTGCGACCACGTGGCGAATTCGTCGGTCCAGGCTTCGATCGCATAGACATATTTGCCGGGCTCGACCGGTGTGAACGCGCCGGACCAGCGGTCATTGCCGTGAGGGATCATCGGCTCGCTCTGCCATTCGCGGTCCTGCTCCTGTCGCCAGATCAGCGCTGCGCCGATCACGGCGTCGCCGTCCCGGTAGATGTCGGCCCAGACCTCGAACGGTTCGCGCGCGATCCGCTTCACGGGGAAGCGCCCGCCGTCGATCAGGGGATAGACGTCCTCGATGAGGAAAGTGCTGCCGGCTGCGGCACTCTCGACAGTTTGAATTGTCTTGTTCACGGTGATGCCATTGACAAGAAAGCAGGAGCCCGTTTCCCTTGCCGGGAACCTACGCTTGATACCACTATAGAAAGCCGCTTGTGTGTCATTGGTTCCCTGGGGAACGGCAGGCGCGGCTCGCGAGTTACTCCTGACTAACCTCTTCCGCGACCTCGTTAAAATCGATGCCCCCGGCCAAAAAATGGCCTGCAAGCTGCGTGCCGAATGGATCTTTTAGCTCAAGCCCGGATCAAGGGCGTTCAATCCGAATTCGTCGATGCCCTCGGAAAGCTGCGGGTCACCGATCCCGTGGCCCTCAAATCCATCCTCGACGCCCTGCCGGAGAAGCGGGTTTACCGCTTCGTCAGCGGGCCCGTGGTGGTACGCGCCTTGGGACATCCGCGCACCGAATTGGTGACGATCGGTGCGCCGCCGCTCAAATGGAAGATGACCGACAACGGCAATTTGATCGCGCAAGGTGAGACGCGCGAGCCCGTGATTGCCTGGCCCGCCGGCCTGCCGCTCGGCTATCACCGCCTGACGCTGACCGATGCCGAAGGCGTGACCGAAGAGGTGCCGATGATCGTGGCGCCGGAGCGGGCCTTTGGCGGCGATTTCGACCGCGGCTGGCTGCTTGCCGTGCAGCTCTACAGCGTCCGCTCGGACCGCAATTGGGGCATCGGCGATTTCACCGACCTCGCCGGTCTCGTCCGGCTCGCCAAGCAGTTGGGGGCCGACGGCGTCGGGCTCAATCCCCTGCATGTGTTGTTCGACGACCATCCGGCCGATTGCAGTCCGTATTCGCCGAACAGCCGGCTGTTTCTCAATCCGCTCTATATCGACGTCGAGGCGATCCCGGAATTTTCCCCCGACCTCGTCCCCGACGCGGCCGCGACCGCCGCGCGGCTCCGTGACGGCGATCGCGTGCCCTATCCCGACATGGCGGCCTTGAAATGGCTCGGCCTCCGCGCCGCCTTCGACAGCTTCGTCAAAACCGCGAGCGGCGTCCGCCGCAACCAGTTCGACGCCTTCCGCGCGGCTCGCGCGCCGCTATTGTCCCGCTTTGCCTGCTTCGAGGTGCTCCGTCATCGCTTCGCGGCGCCGTGGTGGGAATGGCCGGAGGAATGGCAAAAGCCGGACGAGACGAAATGCGCCGAGCTGCGCAATGGCCCGGACAAGCACGAGGTCGAGTTCGTCGAATTCGTGCAATGGACGGCTGATAGCCAATTGCATGCCGCCAAGGAGCTGGCCGGCCAGCTCGGCATGCGGGTTGGGCTCTATCTCGACGTTGCCGTCGGCGTGCAGTCGAACGGCTTCGATGCCTGGAACGAGCAGGGGGCGATCTCCCGTCATCTCGCCGTCGGCGCGCCGCCGGACGTGCTCAATACCATCGGCCAGGATTGGGGCCTCGCCGGCTTCAATGCCGGCGGCCTGGAGGCGCAATCCTTCGTACCATTCGCCGATATGCTCGCGGCTTCAATGCGCCATTCCGGGGCCATCCGTCTCGATCACGTGCTGGGCCTGAAGCGACTTTATCTGGTGCCGCGCGGCTTCAAGCCCGACAACGGCGCCTATGTGCAAATGCCGTTCGAGGCGCTGCTGGCGACTGTGGCGCGCGAGAGCGCGGCCCATAAGTGCATCGTGATCGGCGAAGACCTCGGCACGGTGCCGGAAGGTTTTCGCGAGACCATGCAGGATTTCGGCATCTGGTCCTACCTCGTCATGATGTTCGAGCGCGACGATGCCGGTCATTTCCGGCCCGTCGATCACTACCGGCCCAACGCGCTGGTGACGCTGAACACGCATGATTTGTCGACCTATGCCGGCTGGCGCTCATTCAGCGATCTCAGGATGAAGCGCTCGCTCGGGCTCGATCCCGGCGAGAACGATCAGGCCCGCTGGGATGCGCTCGGCCTGCTCGACGAGATCCTGCGCGCCAACGGCATCCGTGCCAATGATGTCTATTCGGTGCTCGCCTTCCTGTCGCGCACGCCGTCGCGGCTGCTTGCGGTGTCGCTGGAGGATCTGCTCGGGGTGATCGACCAGCCCAACATTCCCGGTACGATCGACGAGCATCCGAACTGGCGCCAGCGCCTGCCTGTGACGCTCGACAAGATTGCCTCGAAAGTCGATCTCGCGGCTTTGAAGGCCGCGACACGGGAACGCTCGTTGCCCGGCGGGCGTTGATCGCCGGGGCTCCAAGGGTGCCGTTTTCGAGGCTCGTACGACCTTGTCTCAGAGGATTGAGGACTATGCGCTGATCGGCGACTGCGAGACCGCGGCGCTGGTCGGCCGCAACGGCTCGATCGATTGGCTGTGCTGGCCGGCCTTCGATTCCGACGCCTGCTTTGCAGCGCTCCTCGGCACGCACAAGAACGGCCGCTGGCTGATCGCGCCGAGCGAGGACGTCACCGCGACGTCGCGCCGCTATCTCGGCGACACCCTCATCCTCGAGACACGCTTTGAGACGAAGAGCGGCACCGTTGCGCTGATCGACTTCATGCCGCCGCGCGGCAAGGCCTCCGACATCGTGCGGCTGGTCCGCGGCGTCAGCGGCACGGTGAAGATGCGGATGGAGCTCGTCATCCGCTTCGGCTTCGGCGTCGACATCCCGTGGGTGCGGCGGATCGACCATTCCCTGCTGGCGGTCGCCGGGCAGGACATGACGGTGCTGCGGACTCCCGCGAAGACCCGCGGCGAGGATCTGACCACGGTCTCCGATTTCGAGGTGAAGGCGGGCGAGACCGTGCCGTTCGTGCTGACCTACGGCCCCTCGCATCTCGAGCCACCCGCACCGATCGACCCGGAGCTCGCGCTGCAGGAGACGGAAAAGTTCTGGCAGGACTGGTGCAGCCACTGTAATCGCGATGGCGACTATCGCGACCTGATCGTGCGCTCGCTGATCACACTCAAGGCGCTGACCTTCGGTCCGACCGGCGGCATCGTCGCGGCGCCGACCACCTCCTTGCCGGAGAAGCTCGGCGGCGCCAGGAATTGGGACTACCGCTTCTGCTGGCTGCGCGATGCCACCTTCACGCTGCTGGCGCTGATGAACTCGGGTTACACCGAGGAAGCCTCGGCCTGGCACAATTGGCTGTTGCGGGCGGCTGCAGGCTCGCCGTCGAACATGCAGATCATGTACGGCATCTGGGGCCAGCGGCGACTGCTGGAATGGGAAGCCGGTTGGCTCGACGGCTACGAGGGCGCCCAGCCGGTGCGCGTCGGCAATGCCGCGCATGCGCAGCTCCAGCTCGACGTCTACGGCGAACTGATCGACGCCTTCCATCAGTCGCGGATGGCCAAGCTCAAGCTCGACGACGAGAGCTGGGCGCTGGAATGCGCCGTGCTCAAGCATCTCGCCGAAGTCTGGGACCAGCCCGATCACGGCATCTGGGAGCGGCGCGGAGAGCCGAAGCACTATGTCTTCTCCAAGGTGATGACCTGGGTCGCCTTCGACCGCGGCATCAAGAGCGCCGAGACCTTCGGCTTCAAGGCGCCGCTGCTGCACTGGCGCACCTTGCGCGACGCCATTCATCGCGACGTCTGCAACCGGGGCTTCGACACGGAGGAGAATGCCTTCGTGGAGTCCTACGGCTCGAAGCTGCTCGACGCCAGCGTGCTGCTGCTGCCGGCCGTCGGCTTCCTGGAAGCGTCGGATCCGCGCATTCGCGGCACCATAGTGGCGATGGAAAAGCACATGATGCCTGACGGTTTCGTGCTGCGGCACGATCCCCGCGAGGTGCCTGCGGGGCAGCCGCCGCTCGAAGGCGCCTTCCTCGCCTGCAGCCTGTGGCTGGCCGATGCCCATGTGCTGGCGGGCGATCTCGACAAGGCGCAAGCCTTGTTCGATCGCGTGGTCGGGATCGCGAATGATGTCGGGCTGCTGGCCGAGGAATATGATTCAGGCGCCAAGCGTCAGACCGGCAATTTCCCGCAGGCGCTGACGCATATCGCGCTGGTCAACACCGCGCATAATCTGTCGGCGGCAAGGCAGGGCAGCGAGAAGCCCGCGATGCAGCGGTCGAAGTAGTGACGTGGATTAGTATCGATTGTATCCGGGGCGGAGGTGCGCCCCCTCTCCCGCTTGCGAGGGCTTTGCGTAAATCGCGAATCTGCGATTCTCTAAGAGACATCTGAAGAGGATCTGGGGA
>NZ_JBVVPN010000024.1:0-130251 GCF_055811035.1 Bradyrhizobium sp. MI1.10 | reverse complement strand
CCCCCCCCGCGCCCCCGCCCGCCTCACGGGGGGGCCACGCCGACCCCCCCCGCCGCGGGCCCAACACAACCCGCCGGGGGGGGGGGGGGGCGGCGGCCCCCCCCCCCCCCACGACACCGCGTGTACGCGCGAGCATGTGAACGCTTGCAGGCTTGACGGCTTCTCCGGCGATGCCACGTTCTGGTCATGTGGCGCGGCATCCTTGTTTTCTTCCTGCTGGCGATCTCGACGATCGCCGCGGACGCGCGGCCCAGGCAAATCAACCCAATTCCGTTTTCGCACGAGCCGTGCAGCGTCCTCGACGGCAGGCCCTGCACGCCGTCCTACTGCAGCCCGCTCGAGCCTGGTCCCTGCATTCCCGAGATCGACTATCCCTACGGCCAGAACCTCCAGCTCACGATCCAAAGCGTACCGTCGGAGGCGGATCGCGGCAAATATCAAAAGCCTGATCACGATCTCGATACGATCGGCGATCTCTTCGCCGAGCTGCGCACTTGCTGGTCGCCGCCAACGGACAATGCCCGAGCAGGCATGCAAATCGCCGTGCGTTTCAGCTTCAACAAATCGGGCGGCCTGATCGGCCCGCCGCGCCTGACCGTTGCGACCGCAGGCGTCCCCGCCGAGACGAGAACCTCCTACCTCAATGCGATCAATTCATCGTTGAACGCCTGCCTGCCGCTGAAATTCACCGGCGGTCTTGGCGGTGCCCTCGCCGGGCGGCCAATCGCGATCCGATATGTCGACAATCGCGAGATCGGCAAGTAGCGCATCAGTTGCGACCCGCGGCCAATCGATGATACGCCATGGGCTGGGGCGCTGGTTGGGGGGAGAATCTCGTGGGTCTGCTGGTTATGATCCTGGGGCTTGCGCTGTTTTTTGCAGCGCATGTGTTCACGACGAAACGCGAGGCGCGCGCGCAGGCCATCGCGAGACTGGGCGAGGGGACCTACAAAATCCTCTATTCGCTTGCCTCGCTCGCGGGGCTCGCGCTGATCATCTGGGGCTTCGCGCATTACCGTGCGACGGGCTGGATCGACGTCTGGTATCCGCCGAAGGCGCTGAAGCACATCACGCTCGCGCTGATGTTGCCCGCGGTCATCCTGGTGGTTGCGTCCTATCTGCGCGGCCGCATCTATGCGACGCTGAAGCATCCGATGCTGGCCGGCATCAAGCTGTGGGCGGCGGCGCATCTTCTGGCCAATGGCGATCTCGGCTCCATCATCCTGTTCGGCTCCTTTCTCGGCTGGGCGGTGTATGATCGCATCACGCTGAAGCGTCGCACCGATGGCGGCGGTCCGCCGATTCCGGTGGGCGGCGTCACCAACGATCTGATCGCTGTGGTGGTCGGAATCGTCGCTTATCTGGCGCTGGCGTTTGCGTTCCATCCGGTCGTGATCGGTGTTCCCGTGATGGGCGGCTAGCCGATCAGCACAAGACAGGACCGCATGCCCTGCGCGGAAAGTGACAAGGTAACAAGAGCAACAAGCCAAGGTCATTCCGATGGACTGGTCGCATTCTCAGATCCCGCCAATGCGGTTCGAGGCGCGCTTCGGCGATCGAGTCGTACCGGCATTTTGCGATCGGCCTTCGAGCCTGTGGGCGATGATTGCGGACGCGTGCGCCCGCAATCCCGACGGCGAAGCGCTGATCTCAGGCCATGTCCGGCTGAGCTGGCGGCAGGCCGCGGAGCAGGCTGCGCGGATCGCAGCGGGATTTCGCAAGCTCGGATTGCAGCGCGGCGATCGTGTCGCGATCCTGCTCGGCAACCGGGTCGAATTCCCGCTGCTGCTGTTTGCTGCCGCGCATGAGGGGCTCGTCACGGTGCTGCTCAGCACACGGCAGCAGAAGCCGGAAATCGCCTATGTGCTCGCCGACTGCGGCGCAAAGATATTGATCCACGAGGCGGCCCTCGCGGAGCGGCTGCCGGACGTGCGGGATGTGCCCGAAATAAGCCACCGCATCGCCGTCGACGACGATCCGGCTTTGTCGCGTTTCGCTGTGCTGGCAGACAACGCGCCGGCCTCGGCGCCGATCGAGACGAGCGAGGAGGACACTGCGATGATCCTCTACACCTCGGGCACGACAGGCAAGCCGAAGGGCGCGATGCTGGCCCATTGCAACATCGTCCATTCCTCGATGATCTTCGTGTCCTGCCTGCAATTGACGGCGGCCGACCGTTCGATCGCGGCAGTGCCGCTCGGTCACGTCACCGGCGTCGTCGCCAACATCACGACGATGATCTGCTGCGGTGGCGCGCTGATCATCATGCCGGAGTTCAAAGCCGGCGAATATCTCAAGCTCGCCGCGCGCGAGCGCGTCACCTACACGGTGATGGTGCCAGCGATGTACAATCTCTGCCTGCTCCAGCCCGATTTCGAGAGCTACGATCTGTCGAGCTGGCGCATCGGCGGCTTTGGCGGCGCACCGATGCCGGTTGCTACCATCGAGAAGCTCAAGGCGATCATTCCCGGCCTCGAGCTGGCGAATTGCTACGGCGCGACCGAGACGACATCGCCGTCCACGATCATGCCGGGCGAGTTGACGGCAACCCACATCGACAGCGTTGGCCTGCCGTGTCCCGGTGCGCGCATTCTGGCAATGCGCGCGGACGGGCGTGAGCTGCCGCCTGGGGAAATCGGCGAGCTCTGGATCCAGAGTGCCTCCGTCATCAAGGGCTATTGGAACAACCCAAAGGCCACGACCGAAAGCTTCACCAGCGGGTTCTGGCATTCCGGCGATCTCGGCTCGATCGATGTGGAGGGATTTGTCCGGGTGTTCGACCGGCAGAAGGACATGATCAACCGCGGCGGCCTCAAGATCTATTCGGCCGAGGTCGAATCCGTGCTGGCCGGCCACCCGGCCGTGGTCGAGAGCGCGATCGTCGCCAAGGCGTGCCCGGTGTTGGGCGAACGCGTTCACGCGGTGGTGGTGGCGCGTGCGCCGGTGGACAGCGAGGCCTTGCGCGCCTGGTGCGCGGAGCGGCTGTCCGACTACAAGGTCCCGGAGAGCATGATGATCACAGCGGAGCCGCTGCCGCGCAATGCCAATGGCAAGGTACTGAAGCGGCAGCTGCGGGAGCTGTTGGGATCCTGACCCGGGGAGGCGGTCTCTCCGGGCTGTCCCGGGTGGTTAACGCCTTGATCGGGCTCGCTTTGCCTTGCCACCGCCATATCGTTAGGGTACCTCGCCGCCACGTGGGGACGGGATTCCTGACGCGAACGCCTTGGCGCGCGCACCCGGACGGGCATGG
Organism: Bradyrhizobium sp. MI1.10; assembly: GCF_055811035.1. Classification (NCBI taxonomy): domain Bacteria; kingdom Pseudomonadati; phylum Pseudomonadota; class Alphaproteobacteria; order Hyphomicrobiales; family Nitrobacteraceae; genus Bradyrhizobium; species Bradyrhizobium sp. MI1.10. Next base: position 127,001 of record NZ_JBVVPN010000024.1, on the reverse strand, counting down.
GATTAGCATAAGTGTCTGAATTATTTGACGAAGTCGACGAGGAAGTACGTCGCGAACAGCTCAAGAAGCTGTGGGACAAGTATTCGATCGTCTTCATCGCCCTGATGGTGCTGATCGTCGCCGCCGTGGGTGGCTGGCGCGCTTACCAGTATGTGGAGGCCAAGAAGGCCGCCGAGGCCGGCGCCGCCTTCGAGAAGGCCGCCGAGCTGTCCGAGCAGGACAAGCATGCGGAGGCCGAGGCGGCCTTCACCGAGCTCGCGGCCAAGGCTCCATCCGGCTATCGCACCCTGGCGCGGCTGCGTGCTGCGGCCGAGGCGGCAGCCCGCGATCCCAAGGCAGGTGCCAAGCTCTATGACGACATCGCCGCCGATCGCAGCGTAGGCGGCGAGTGGCAGGATCTGGCAAAGATCCGCGCCGCCGGTTTCCTGCTCGACAGCGCCGGCTATGCCGACATGCAGCAGCGGCTGGAAGCCTCCACCGCGCCCAAATCGACCTTCCGTCATACTGCCCGCGAGATGCTGGCGCTGTCGGCCTGGCGCAACAACGATATGACTGCCGCCCGCAAATGGCTCGACGCGATTGCCGAGGATGGCGAAACGCCGCCCGGCTTGCGCTCACGCGCCGAGGCGCTACAGGCCTTGCTGCCGCCCGTAGCGAAGAGCTGAGCCGAGAGCTGAGACGAGATACCGATATGCGCCGTACGTCACGCTTGATCGCAGCCTTCGTCCTGATCGCCTTCACGGGCGTGCTGGGCGGTTGCTCCAGCTTCGATCCGAGCGACATGCTCGACTTCCTCGATACCAAGAAGAAGCTGCCGGGCGACCGCAAGCCGGTGTTCCCGGAAGGCGTGCCGGGCCTCGAGCAGGGCGTTCCGAAGGAAATGTACAAGGGCGCGCAGCAACAGCCCGATCCGAACGGCCCCGCCGTCGCGGCTCTGCCCACCGAGCCTCCGCCCGAGCCGGCCAAGCCGGCGAAGGGTGCCAAGGCGAAAAAGACCAGGCAGCCCCCCAGCGCTGCCGTTGCGCCGGCTGAGGCGCCCGCCGGCGAAGTCGATGGCGAGGCCCAGCCCGAGGCCGCGCCGCCCGCGGCCACTCCGGCGCCCAGGCAGAAGATCGTGCGCAAGCGCACCACCGCGCCGCCGCCCGATCAGCCCGTCCAGCAGGCGCAACCGACCCAGACCACCCAGCAGCAAACGCAGGGCGCCTTCCCGGCGCCGATGCCCAGCGGCAGCTTCTCGCGCTAGAGCATGATCCGGAAAAGTGTGAAGCGGTTTTCCGAAAAGATCATGCTCAAACAATTGTCTTCATTTCATTGACAGGCGCGGCTCCGGCAGCGCACGAATGACCCATGTCCTTTAAAATTGCCATTATCGGCCGACCCAATGTCGGCAAGTCGACGCTGTTCAACCGCCTGGTCGGGCAGAAGCTCGCGCTTGTCGATGACCTGCCCGGCGTCACCCGCGACCGCCGCGAGGGCGAGGCCAGGCTCGGCGATCTCGACTTCACGATCATCGACACCGCCGGCCTCGATGAGGGCGCCAAGGGCTCGCTGACCGCCCGCATGCAGGAGCAGACGGAGGCCGCGATCGCACAGGCCGACGCGCTGTTCTTCGTGATCGATGCCCGCATGGGCCTCACGCCCAACGATCGCGCCTTCGCCGATTTCGCCCGCAAGGCCAACAAGCCGGTGATGCTTGTCGCCAACAAGAGCGAAGGCAAGCATGGCGATGCCGGCGCGATGGAGGCCTTCGCGCTCGGCCTCGGCGATCCCATCCAGATCTCGGCCGAGCACGGCGAGGGCCTCGGTGAGCTCTATGATGCCCTTCGAGAGCTGATGCCGGAGCCCGTCGAGGAGGATGACGTCGAGGACGACGAGCCGCTGACGGAGGAAGAGGCGGCCACGCGTCCGATCCGGGTCGCGATCGTCGGCCGGCCCAACGCCGGCAAGTCGACGATGATCAATCATCTGCTCGGCGAGGAGCGTCTGCTGACGAGCCCGGAAGCCGGCACCACGCGCGATTCCATCGCGGTCGAAATCAACTGGAAAGGCCGCGAGTTTCGCGTGTTCGACACCGCGGGTCTGCGCCGGCGCTCGCGGATCGAGGAGAAGCTCGAGAAGCTCTCGGTCGCCGACGCACTGCGCGCGGTGCGCTTTGCCGAAGTCGTCGTGATGATGATGGATGCGCAGAACCGCTTCGAGGAGCAGGATCTTCGCATTGCCGACCTGATCGAGCGCGAGGGTCGCGCCGTCGTGCTCGCCGTCAACAAATGGGACCTGATGGAGAGCAAGGGTGGCGGCGCGATCTCGAACCTGCGCCGCGATGCCGATCATTTGCTGCCGCAGATCAAGGGCGTGCCGATCGTCGCCGTCTCCGGCTTGATGGGCGAGGGCATCGATCGATTGATGCAGGCGATCCAGGATGCCTATGCGCTTTGGAACAGGCGTGTGTCGACCGCGGCACTGAACCGCTGGTTCGAGGAGGCGGTGCAGGCCAATCCGCCGCCGGCGGTGTCCGGCCGACGCCTCAAGCTGAATTACATCACGCAGACCAAGGCCCGTCCGCCGAGCTTCGTGCTGTTCTGCTCGCGTGCGGACGCGGTGCCGCAATCCTATCTGCGCTACCTCACCAATTCGCTGCGTGAGGCCTTCGAGCTGCCGGGCACGCCGGTGCGCATCACCTTGCGCGAGAAGGCCAATCCGTTCGCCCACAAGCGCAAGCGGCCATCGTGAGCAACGAGGCCGGCGAGGCGATGGCGCAGGGCGCTGCGCCAGTCCGGCGCGGTGCGGTCGCCTTCATCTTCGTCACCATCCTGCTCGACATGCTCGCGCTCGGCGTGATCATGCCGATCCTGCCAAAACTGATCGAGAGCTTCGTCGACAACGACACGGCGCACGCGGCCCGCATCTTCGGCCTGTTCGGCACCGCCTGGGCGCTGATGCAATTCGTGTTCTCGCCGGTGCTCGGCGCGCTGTCGGATCGCTTCGGGCGGCGGTCGGTGGTGCTGCTGTCGAATTTCGGGCTCGCGGCCGACTATGTGCTGATGGCGCTGGCGCCGTCGCTGGTCTGGCTGTTCGTCGGCCGGGTGATCTCAGGCATCACCTCGGCGAGCATCTCGACCGCCTTTGCCTATATCGCCGACATTACGCCGCCGGAGCGGCGCGCAGCGGTGTTCGGCAGGATTGGAGCTGCGTTCGGCGCCGGCTTCGTGCTGGGCCCGGCGCTGGGTGGTCTGCTCGGCGATATCGATCCGCGCCTGCCGTTCTGGGCCTCGGCGGCCCTGAGCTTGGCCAATGCGCTCTATGGGCTCTTCGTCCTGCCGGAATCGCTGGCGCCGGACAAGCGCGCGCCGTTCCGCTGGAGGAGCGCCAATCCGCTCGGAGCGCTCCGCCTGCTGCGTTCGAACGTGGTGCTCGCTGCGTTGTCCGTCGTCAACTTCATCGCGCAGGTCGCGCATGTCGTGCTGCCCTCGACCTTCGTGCTCTACGCCACCTATCGCTACGGCTGGGATTCGAAGACCGTGGGATTGACGCTGGCGATGGTCGGCGTCTGCGCCATGGTGGTGCAGGGGCTCGCGATCGGTCCGATCGTGCGCGTGCTGGGCGAGCGCAACGCCTTGTTGCTCGGCCTGTGCTGTGGCGCGGTCGGCTTCGTGATCTTCGGCGCGGCGCCGACCGGGCCGCTGTTCTGGATCGGCATTCCCGTGATGTCGCTGTGGGGCATTTCGGGTGCCGCCATGCAATCGCTGATGACGCGGCTGGTCGCGCCCGATCAGCAGGGCCAGTTGCAGGGTGCGACCGCGAGCGTGCAGAGCGTGTCGCAACTCGTCGGCCCGTTCCTGTTCACGCTGACGTTCTCATACTTCATCGGCGCCAGCGCGCCGTGGCAGCTGCCCGGCGCGCCGTTCCTGCTCGCGGCGGTGCTGATGGTTGCGTGCGTGGCGATCGCGGTGCGGGCGCTGGGAGCGGCCAAAACGGTTGCGTAGGGTGGGCAAAGCGAAGCGTGCCCACCGCCTTGTTCGGTTGTCGAGAGATGGTGGGCACGGCGCTTTCGCGCCTTTGCCCACCCTACGGCACCTATGCTCTTACTTCTTCACCAGCGGGCACTCGCTGTCCTTGAGCGGCTTGGCCGCATCTTCCGCCGGGATGGTCGCGATCAGTTTGTAGTAATCCCACGGTCCCTTGGATTCTTCCGGCTTCTTCACCTCGAACAGGAAGGCGGGAATGATCCGGCGTCCGTCCTCGCGCAGCGGGCCCTTGCCGAACAGCGGATCGTCGGTCGGGATCTCCTTCATCTTGGCGACAACTTTGGCGCCGTCGTGCGGATTGCCGCCGAGGGCGTCCATCGCCTTCAGAAGATGCAGCACGGCCGCGTAATTGCCGGCCTGCGTCATCGAGGGCATCGCCTTGTTGGCGACCTTGTCCTGGAAGCGCTTCGAGAAGGCGCGCGTGCCTTCGTTGAGGTCCCAGTAGAAGGATTCGGTGAAGGTCAGGCCGTGCGCGGTCTTCAGGCCGAGCGAGTGGACGTCGTTGATGAACAGCAACAGCGCCGCGAGCTTCTGGCCGCCTTCGACGATGCCGAACTCGGCCGCCTGCTTGATCGAGTTGGTGGTGTCGCCGCCGGCATTGGCGAGACCGACGATCTTCGCCTTCGAATTCTGCGCCTGCAGCAGGAAGGAGGAGAAATCCGACGTGTTGAGCGGATGCTTGACGCCGCCGAGCACCTTGCCGCCGTTCGCGGTGACGACCGCGCTGGTGTCACGCTCGAGCGCAGCACCGAAGGCGTAGTCGGCGGTCAGGAAGAACCAGCTGTCGCCGCCGGCCTTTGTCAGCGCCTTGCCGGTACCGTTGGCGAGCATGTAGGTGTCGTAAGTATAGGAAATGGTGTTGGCGTTGCAGGCCTTGCCGGTGAGGTCGGCACTGGCGCCGCCATTGTTGAGCAGGACCGCGTTCTTTTCCTTGACGACGTTGCTGACGGCCAGCGCCACGCCGGAGTTCGGGGTGTCGGCGATCACATCGACCTTCTGGGTGTCGATCCACTGCCGCGCGATGTTGACGCCGACGTCCGGCTTGTTCTGGTGGTCGCCGCTGATCACATCGATCTTCCAGCCCTTGGCGCGAAGGCCGGAATCTTCCACCGCCATGTTGACCGCCGCCACGGCGCCGGGGCCGCCGATGTCGGCATAGAGGCTGGACATGTCGTTGAGCACGCCGATCGTGACGGATTTTTCCTGGGCGAAGGCGGATGTGGCAAAACCGAAGGCGGCACAGGCCAGAAGAGCCGCGGAGCGGCGCGCGAACGTCGTCGTCATAAAAGCTTTCCTCCATTGTCAAACATGCGGACGGCTCTCTTGGGGAGCCTTGTTCCGGCTGATGGCTCTACCGTGTCCCAAGGGCGTCGGCAATGCGCCTAAAGCCGGATGACGCCGCGTCCCCAGCGTCATCCGTCCGTTAATTTTTGGGCAAAATGCGTTGAGGCGCTATTTGAGCGCGTCCGATGTCAGCCTGAATTTCTGGATCCGTTTTCCGGTGTCGACCTCGGCGGTATAGACGTTACCCTTGGGGTCGATCGCCATGGCATGCACCCAGTGGAATTGTCCGGCATTGCGGCCGTTGTGCCCGAAGCTGCCGACCACGCTGCCGTCCTCGCGCCTGATCACCCTGATCTCGTTGTTCTCGCCGTCCGCGCTGAGCAGCCAGGTCTGCTTCGGATCGGGCCAGATCGCGATGTCCCACACCGCGCCGTTGCCGAGCGTGTTCTTCTCGAAGAAGAACTCCTTTACGAAGGTGCCGTCCGTCTTGAAGACCTGGATGCGGTTGTTGATGCGGTCGCAGACGTAGACGAGCCCGTCATTGGCGAGCTTCACGCAGTGGACGGGATTGCCGAACTGCTGGGACACCGGCGCCTTGGGATCGTACGCCGCCTGCTTGGTGTCATCAGGCTTGTTGCCGTAGGCGCCCCAGTGCCGCTTGTAGGCGAGGGTCGTTGCGTCGAACACGATGACGCGGCGGTTGCCGTAGCCGTCGGCGACGTAGATTTCGTTGGCGGCCTTGTCGATCGCGGTCTCGGCGGGTTTGCCGAGCTGTGTCGTGTCGTTGCTGCCGAGGCTCGGCGCGATCTTGCCGATCTGGGCGACGAACTTGCCGTCGAGCGTGAATTTCAGGATCGCGTTGTCGTTGTCGGCATTGCCGCCGACCCAGACGAAGCCGCGCTCGTCGACCTCGATGCCGTGCTCGCGGCCGACCCATTCATAGCCTTCGCCCGCGCCGCCCCACGATCGCAGCAGATTGCCGTCGCTGTCGAATTCGAGCACCGGCGGCGCCGACACGCAGCATTTCGAACGCGGCGGAGTGAGGCTCGCGCCTTTCTCGTCGTCGGTGAGGGAGCGGGGGCGATGGATCACCCAGATGTGGCCTTGCCAGTCGACGGTGATGCCGCCGACCTGACCGAGGATCCAGTTGTTCGGCAACGGCTTTGGCCAGGAAGCATCGACCGCGAAGGTCGGGACGTCGCCGGCGGTTGCCGCGCCCGGAAGCGCAAACGCGACGGCCGCGATCAGGACAGAGAGGACGCGAGAGACATTTGCGAGCGCACGCTTAAAGCTTGCGCGATTCCGCCATGGCGTCATGGCAACCTCCCTTTATTGGCCTGCAGCTTGCTGCCGCTTGAGCGCGGGCAGTCAATCGCGGGGAGGCCGTCAAGTCAATCAGGCCGGCGAGCGGAAGCTCATCAGGCTGCGGGTCTTGTAGTCGTAGAACTTGCCGGTTTCGGTCCAGTCCGGCGCGCACATCGGCACGATGAATTCGGCGACCTGCTCGGCTGTATCGAGCGTCGCCGGATCTTCGCCCGGCATCAGCGTCGCGCGCATGCGGGTGCGGACGGGGCCCGGATTGAACAAATTGACGCGCAGTTTCGTATTCGCGGTCTCCTGTGCCCAGGCGCGCGCCAGCGTTTCCAGCGCCGCCTTGGACGCCGCGTAGGGACTGACATAGGCGGTGGCCTTGTTGGCCGCGCCCGAGGTGATGAACACCGCGCGGCCGGCGTCGGACTGCTTGAGCAGCGGCTCCATGCAGCGGATCAGCTGGAAGTTCGCGGAGACGTTGACCGCCATCACGTCGGTGAAGGCCTTCAGCTCGATATGGCCGATCGGCGAGGAGGGGCCGAGCACGCCGGCATTGCCGACGAGGATGTCGAGCTTGCCGTAGCGTTCGTGCAGGCCGGCGCCGAGCCGCGCGATGCCGTCGGAATCGGTGAGGTTGAGCGGCACCAGCGTTGCGCTGCCGCCGTCCTTGCGGATCTCGTCGTCGAGCTCTTCCAGCCCGCCCTGCGTGCGCGCGACCGCAACGATATGCGCGCCGGCCCTGGCCAGCGCTTTTGCCGTGGCGAAGCCGATGCCGCGCGAGGCGCCGGTGACGAGAGCGATGCGGTTGGCGAGGGGATTTGTCATCGAACAGCTTGATCCAACGTCGTCCCGGCGCAGGCCGGGACCCGTACGCCGTGACGTTTATGGCTAGGGAAGATGATTGTCACACCTTCTTCGAACCAGAGAGGCTTGTGGTAATGGGTCCTGGCTCCCGTGCGCAATTGCGCACTAGGCCAGGACGACGGCCTAGCTCGCCTCCGCCAGCAGCGACAATTGCCGCGGCTGCTGCTCGGTCTGGGTCTGGTCGGTGAGGTGGGTCGGATAGGCCCCGGTGAAGCAATGATCCGAGAATTTCGGATTGGCGGGGTCGCGGCCGGGCTCGCCCATCGCGCGGTACATGCCGTCGATCGACAGGAAGGCGAGCGAATCGGCGCCGATGATCTCGCGCATCTCTTCCAGCGAATGTGTCGCCGCAAGAAGACCACCACGGTCCGGCAGGTCGATTCCGTAATAGTCGGGATAGAGGATCGGCGGCGAGGCGAGGCGGAAATGCACTTCCTTGGCGCCGGCATCGCGCATCATGCGCACGATCTTCTTCGAGGTGGTACCGCGCACCAGTGAATCGTCGATCAGGATGATGCGCTTGCCTTCGATCGCGGCGCGGTTGGCCGAATGCTTCATGCGCACGCCGGATTCGCGGATCGCCTGCGTCGGCTGAATGAAGGTGCGGCCGACATAATGGTTGCGGATGATGCCGAGTTCGAACGGCACGCCCGAAAGCTGGCTGTAGCCGACTGCCGCGGGGACGCCGGAATCTGGCACCGGCACCACCACGTCGACCGGCACGTGGCTCTCGCGCGCAAGCTGCGCACCGAAGGCCTTGCGCACCTCGTAGACCGAGCGGCCGTGGACGATGGAATCCGGACGGGAGAAGTAAATGTACTCGAAGATGCAGGGACGCGGCGCGATCGGCGGGAACGGCTTGTGAATGTCCTGCCCGTTCTCGTCGAACACGATCACCTCGCCGGGCTCGATGTCGCGGACGAAGCGCGCGCCGATGATGTCGAGGGCGCAGGTCTCGGAGGTCAGGATCGGGCAACCATCGAGCTCGCCGAGCACCAGCGGACGGATGCCGCGCGGATCGCGTGCGCCGACCAGCTTCTTGTTGGTCAGCGACACCAGCGCATAGGCGCCCTCGATCTCGCGCAGGGCGTCGATATAGCGCTCGATGAAGCGGCTGCGCCTGGAGCGCGCGACCAAATGCAGGATCACCTCGGTGTCGGTGGTCGACTGCATCATCGCGCCGTTCTTCACGAGCTCGCGGCGCAGCGTCAGGCCGTTGGTGAGGTTGCCGTTGTGAGCGACCGCAAGGCCGCCGGCATTCAATTCGGCGAACAGCGGCTGCACGTTGCGCAGGATGGTCGCGCCGGTGGTGGAATAGCGGACATGGCCGACGGCCATTGTGCCGGGCAGGCGGTCGATCACCTCGCGGCGGGAGAAGGTGTCGCCGACGAGGCCGAGGCGGCGTTCGGAATGAAAGCGGCCGCCGTCATAGGAGACGATGCCAGCGGCTTCCTGACCGCGGTGCTGAAGGGCGTGGAGGCCGAGCGCCGTGATGGCCGCGGCATCGGGATGGCCGTAGATGCCGAAGACGCCGCATTCCTCGCGCAGCGTATCCCCCTCCAGATCGTCTTGAAGTTCCAGCGCGGCCGGGCCGAGATCAAGTAGGGCGTCCTGGTCAGGATTTCGCATCTCGTCCGAGCCTCTCGTTAGGGCTTATCAACGCGCCGCGGGTTTCTCGATTAGCTTTTTAAGGCTGTCACGAGCCGGTTTGCTGTATCCGTCGCCACTGCCCGAAGGCTGCTGCTCGGAATCAGTTTGCTCTTCATCTGGTTTGTTTTTCTTGAATCTCTTCAAGATGGTGTTCTCGGGGTCGTCAGGCAAGAGGGCCATCAGCCAATCGCCGGTTCCCTGCAGCACCACGCGGGATTTGGCCCCCGTGACCCAATCCGGGCGCTGCTTGTCCGGCACCAGCCAAGTGAAGAACAGGAAGGCGACCACGACGATCAAAAGCCCGCGCGCCAGCCCGAACAGAAAGCCGAGGGTGCGGTCCAGCGCGCCGATGCGCGAATCCAGGATCATGTCGGAGATCCGGACCGTGATCACGGAGACCACGACCAGGGTGCCCACGAACACGCCGGCGACCACGACCACGCTCGCGACGGTATCGTTGTTGAAATAGGTCTTTGCGGTCGGCAGTAGTTTCGAGAATGAATAAAGCGTGACAATCGCCGCCGTGCCCCAGGCCGCGATCGACAGGATTTCGCGCATGAAGCCGCGAACCATGGCGAGCAGGCCCGAAATCAGCATCACACCGAGCAGGATCAGGTCGAGGATGGTTACTGGCATCGGCTGGTCTGGTCCGCTCGTACTTCAAGGTGCTCAGCGAATCGGTGTTTGGCCGCCCGCCCTACGTGAGGGCCAGACGACGTTCCCGGCAAGGCCGCAACCACGCAATCCCATGCTGCTTTTGTGACGGCTGTATAGCGGCGAGGGCGGGGCACGTCACCACCGGCTAACCCTCTCCGCGGCGGAATCTTGCCGGTGTGGCATTTTTCTCTGCCGGAGCGCTCGAGTCGCCCCGCCGGGAGCCGCGTGCGGCGATCTCGGCGACCAATGTCGTCAGGCTGTTGATCGCGTTCAGCGACAGGCCGGCATCGCCGGCGGCTTCGCCCCGGGCCGATTCGGGCAGCACGGCACGCTGGAAGCCGAGTTTTGCCGCTTCTTTCAGCCGGGCCGGGGTCTGCGCCACCGGGCGCACCACGCCTGAGAGCGAGATCTCGCCGAAATAGACCGCATCGGTGGGTAACTGCGCATTAACCAGGGAGGACACCAGCGCCGCCGCGGCGGCCAGATCAGCCGCGGGCTCGTGGATGCGCAGGCCGCCCGCGACGTTCAGATAGACGTCGTGGCCGGACAGCTTGACCCCGCAATGGGCCTCCAGCACCGCCAGCACCATCGACAGCCGGCTCGGATCCCAGCCGACCACGGCCCGGCGCGGGGTGCCGAGCGAGGTCGGCGCCACCAGCGCCTGCAATTCGACCAGAACGGGCCTTGTGCCCTCGATGCCCGCGAAGACTGCGGTGCCGGGCGTGCCGAGATCGCGCTCCGACAGAAACAGCTCGGAGGGATTGGTGACTTCGCGCAGGCCAAGCCCGGTCATCTCGAACACGCCGATCTCGTCGGTCGGTCCGAAACGGTTCTTCACGGCACGCAGGATGCGGAATTGCTGCGAGCCTTCGCCCTCGAACGACAGCACCGCATCGACCATGTGCTCGACCACACGGGGGCCGGCGATCTGGCCGTCCTTGGTGACATGACCGACCAGGATGATGGCCGCGCCCGTCCTTTTGGCAAATCGAATCAGCGCCTGTGCCGAGGCGCGCACCTGCGTCACCGTGCCGGGCGCCGATTCCACCGTGTCTGTCCACATGGTCTGGATCGAATCGATCACGATCAGCCGGGGCACCGCGCCCTCGGACAGCGTCGAGACGATGTCCTCGACAGACGTCTCGGCGGCGAGCTGCACCGGCGCATCCGACAGTCCGAGCCGTTCGGCGCGCAGCCTAACCTGCGCGACCGCCTCTTCGCCGGAGATGTAGACGACGCGGTGTCCGGCGCGCGCCAGCAGGCTTGTGGCCTGCGTCAGCAGCGTCGACTTGCCGATGCCGGGATCGCCGCCGACCAGAAGCACCGAGCCGCGGACGAAGCCGCCCCCGGTCACGCGATCGAGCTCCGTCATGCCTGAGGACAGACGCGGGGCGTCCTGGGTTTTTCCGGACAGGCTCTCCAGCGCGAACGTCCGCCCCTTGCGCTTGGAGCGGATCGACACCGGCACGCTGCCGGTCGTGTCCTCCTCCGCGAGCGTATTCCACTCGCCGCAGGACTCGCACTTGCCCTGCCAGCGGTTATAGGCCGCGCCGCAGTTCTGGCAGACGAAGGAAAGCGTATTCTTGGCCATGAGGACAGCGAGCCCGGGGACAGCGAGTCGAGGGTTTCAGGTTTGCTGATTAGCACGGAATGACGGGTCAAGAGAGTGAGTCCGGGCGCACCCCGAATATCGCAATTCGGTACGCCGGATACACTCCTTGTTAGCTCTATGCCGTCGCCCCAGGCCGGACTTTGCCAAATGTTAGCGACCCGGGTCCAGTTTCGGAACCGATACGGGATGGCGAAACGAATGACGGGATTTTTGCGGATATTGCTCGCTTTGGGCATGGCCTGCGGCATTGTTATGCCGCCTGACGGCGTTGTTGCGGCCGATGCGAGGCGTCTCAACGTCGTCTTCGTCAACCCGGGCAAGACCGGCGAGGTCTATTGGGACATGGTTTCGCAGACCATGCAGGCCGCCGGCCGCAAGCTCGGCGCGCATGTCGAGGTGCTGACCAGCGAGCGCAATTACCGCACCATGCAGGAGCTCGGGTTCGGCGTGGTGGCACGCAGCGACAAGCCCGACTTTCTCATTCTCTCGAACGAGGAATCCGCCGCTGTCCCGATCATGGAGGCGGCCGAGGCCGCTGGGATCAGGACGCTGCTGCTCTCGAACACGCTGATCGGTGACGATGCGGCGCGTCTTGGACCGCCGCGTCAAAAGCTCAAGACCTGGCTCGGCGACATCACGACGGATCTTCAGACTGCGGGCGCGCGGATGGCCAATGCCCTGATCGACGCGGCGCGTGCCGAGAAATGGCAGAGCCCGGACGGCAAGATCCACATTCTCGGCGTCGGTGGCGACGAGATCACGCCGGCCTCGATCGCCCGCAACGCGGGTCTCAAGCTCGCGGTGGACGCCGCGCCCGACGTCGTGGTCGATCGGATGCTGTTCGCCAACTGGACGCAGTCGGAGGCCGAGCATGTCACCACGAATTATCTGAGCTGGGCCGCGCGCAAGGAGATCCGGCCTGCGGGCATATGGGCCGGAAACGATCCGATGGCGCTCGGAGCGCTTCGCGCGGTGGTCGCTGCCGGCTTCACGCCCGGGCGGAACATCCAATTGGTCGGCCTCAACTGGTCGGAGGATGCGCTGCGCGAGATCAAAGCGGGCCGCTTGCTTCTGACCGACGGCGGGCATTTCCTGCTCGGCGGCTGGTCGGTCGTTCTGTTGCGCGATTACGCCGACGGCTGCGATTTCGCGGCCGTATCACCCCGCGTCGAGGTCAAGACGTCCGCGATCACGCGCGACAACCTCGCTGCGGTCGGCGACCTCATCACCACGCGCGCCTTCGACCGGATCGATTTCGCGCGTTTCAGGGCCAAAGCAGGGCACTGCGGCCAATACGACTTCTCCGTCGATGCGCTCATCTCGTCGCTGACGCCTCTGGAAGGCGCTGCCGACTGATGCGAAACGGTGACGACATGACCGATCCGGATCGCAAGCAGCAGGCGGCGCCGCCGCGCTTGCGGTCGGTCGTCCGCGCGATGATCTGGGCCACCGTCCCTGTTCTGCTGCTGGTGCAATTGCTCGCCTCCGCTGGCGTCGAGGCCTCGAGCTTCTGGTCGCAGATCAGGCAGCTCGACGCCCGCATTGCCCGCGTCGCCGAGAGTCGCGCCGAGCTGATCGCCGAACCGCTCTGGAAGATGCGTTACGACCAGGTCACGAGCGTGCTCAACGAGATCATGCACGACGAGAGCATCGCCGCGGCGGCCGTTTACGATGATACCGGTATCGCGATCGCCCGCGTGATGGCGCGTCCGGCGGGGCAGGCGGCCGCGGAGGTCTCGCGTCCGATCAACTACAGCAACGGCAACATGGCGGTGCAGGCCGGCCGCATCGCGATCGTATATTCGCATGCGGCGCTCTACGCGGACGCGGGCAGCCGGCTGGTGCTGCTGCTGGTCGTCGGCCTGTTGGCAACGTTTGCGACCCTGATCGCCATGCGGATCTCCGCCAACCTCTTCATTGGCAGGCCGCTGGCGGCAATGATGTCCGCGATCCAGCGCAGCAAGCAGGACGGCCGCGCCTATCCGGCGGAAGTCAAATCCTCGAACGAATTCGGTCAGCTGGCGCATGCCTTCAATGCCATGCAGCACACGACGTCGGGTGCGCTCGACCGGCTTGGGCACATGGCCGCGCACGATCCGCTCACGGGGCTGCCCAATCGCCGCTCGCTCTCCGAGCACCTCGTGACCCTGAGCCACGATGCCGGCTCGCCGGACGCGCTGATCGCGCTCTGCTTCATCGATCTCGACGACTTCAAGGGCATCAACGACACCTTTGGCCATGACTCCGGCGACAAGTTCCTGGTGCACATTTCCGAGCGCCTTCGTGGTGCGGTCGAACCGCAAGATTGGGTGGCGCGGCTCGGCGGCGATGAATTCGTCGTCATTCGACCCGAGGTCAGCAACGAGGAGAGCGCGCAGCGGTTTGCACGCCAATTGTTGGATGCGATTTCCGAGCCGATCCGGCTTCATGACAAGCGAGTGGTGCCGCGTGCCAGCATCGGTCTTGCCGTGCGTCGCGCCGGAGATCCCGAGCTTTCGCACCTGCCGGCGCTCGCCGACATCGCGCTCTACCATGCCAAGAGCAGGGCGCCCGGCACGGTTGCCGTGCTCGACGAAGCGCTTCAGCGCGACTATCGCCGCCGGCGGGACCTCGAACTTGCCATTCCCACAGGCTTCGACGAGGGGCAGTTCGAGGTCTGGTATCAAAGCCAGGTCGATCTCGAAAGCCACGACATCGTCGGCCTGGAAGCGCTGATCCGCTGGCGCCATCCGGAACATGGCGTGATCGGTCCGGGCGAATTCCTGCCGCTGATCGAGCGCAGCGGCAACAATGCGCGGCTGACGCGCTACGTGCTCACCGACGCCTGCCGCGCCCTGCAAGCTCTGGCTGCGGCCGGCAGGTCGCGTATCCGGATCGCAATCAATCTGCCGCCGTCCGAGCTCGCCGACCATTCGTTCGCCGCCGAGCTGCGCGCGACCTGTGCGCGCTTCGACGTGCCGGCCTCGTTGCTGGAGCTCGAGATCACCGAGGGATCGCTGATCAACAACATGGCCAGCGCATCCGAGACGCTGCACCGGCTGCGGCGCCTCGGCGCCACCATCGCGCTCGACGATTTCGGCACCGGCTACAGCTCACTCGCCCATCTCAGGCGGTTTCCGCTGGACAAGGTCAAGATCGACAAAGCCTTCATCAACGAGATCCCTGACAGCGCGGAAGACAAGGCGATTGTTGGCGTGATCGCATCGCTCGCCGGTACGCTGGGCCTCACTTTGGTGGCCGAAGGCATCGAGCGCGCCGAGCAGGCCCAGGCGATGCGCGAGATGGGCGTGAGGTTCGGGCAGGGCTTTCTCTATCATCGGCCACAGCCACTCGAGGCCGTGTTGCTATGGCTCGAAGGACGGCCGGTCCACCACAGCCGCGTCATCGAGGACAGTCCGTCGATCGCACCCGAATTTGCCGTCTGAGCACAGCGCGGTTACGGCTGCGCTGCATTCCACAGCATGGAGAGGCCCGCCGCGATCATGATCGCGTCCATCACGACGCGGAACATCTCCGGCTTCAGGCGCAGCACGAAGCGTTTGGCGATGAAGGCGCCCGCCATCAACGAAGATCCAGCGACCAGGCCTTTGACGAACACCTCGCCGGTCAGCGCGCCGAACCGTTCGAAGGTCACGGATTTCGCGACATAGAGCCCGAGCGAAGAAGCCGCTTCGGTGGCGAGGAAAGCGCCCCGGGACAAGCCGTAGAACAGGAATAGCGGGACGCTGAGCGGGCCGGTGGAGACGACGATGCCGGTGAGATAGCCGATGACGGCTCCGCCGATCGCCAGATGCCAGAGATTGGCCTTGAGATCGTGCCGTGCCAGCCAGTGCCGGACCGGCACCATCGCGATCAGGAAGACGCCGATGGCGAGATCGACGGCGTGCGAGGGCAGGGCCAGCAATGTCCGCGCGCCGAGCACGGCGGCCGGAATGCCTGTCACCGAATAAGCCGCGCAGGCCCGCCAGTCGACCTCGCGCCACCAGGCCAGGATTCGAGAGAGATTGGCCATGACGGCGGCCACCGCCATGATCGGCACCGCCTCCTTTGGCCCGTAGGCATATACCAGCACCGGCATCAGCATGATCGACGAGCCCGTGCCGACGATGCCGGAGATGGTGCCTGCGACGAGGCCGACGACGAGGACGAAGAGAAAAGCCAAAACGGTCTCCACGAATCGGGAGAGTTTAGCCGCGGCCAGCGGCGCGGGCGATCCGCGAGGCGAGGGAACCCTATCTGCCGAGCGAAAGCCCGGCGTTAACCATCGCCGACGGTTCCAGTCTGAGCAAAATCGCTTCGAAGTTTCTTAAATCTTACTGGGTACCTCTCGTGAGCATAGTGACCTTGGGGGACGAGTATGGGTAAGCGGGCCAAGCGCGGAAAGGCGGAGACGTTCGCAATCCCGATGGCCGCGAGAGTTGCAATTGGCGCCGTGGCCGTTGGTGCGTTGGGGTACGGTTTGCTGTCTCGACCGACGAACGTGCAACCGACACGAAAGCCGTCCGCGCACGAGGCCCAAGCGTCGTCGACTCCGGTTTACGTCGCAACGCCCGTTCATGCATCATCGTCACCTCCCGCTCCGGCTTCGGCTCCACCTCCGGCCCCGGCGCCTCTGGTCGAACCGCCCAAAGCTGCCGACGTTCCTGGAGCATTTGTTCGGCAGGTGGTTGACTACGCCAGCCGCCAGAGCCCGGGCACCGTGATCATCGATACCAAGAACACATTCCTCTATTTCGTTCTGAACGACGCGCAGGCACTGCGCTACGGCATCGGTGTTGGCCGCGAAGGTTTCACATGGTCCGGTGAGCAGATTGTGGCTCGTAAGGCAGAATGGCCGGATTGGCATCCGCCTGTTGAGATGGTCTCGCGTCAGCCTTATCTGCCGCGGTTCATGGCAGGCGGTCCCGGCAACCCGCTTGGCGCTCGGGCGATGTATCTGGGCGACACGGAATATCGAATTCACGGCACCAACAAGCCCGATACGATCGGGAAGCGGGTCTCGTCCGGCTGTATCCGACTGACCAATGAGGACGTCGTTGACCTCTATGATCGCGTGAAAGTCGGCGCGAAAGTGATCGTGCTTCCGACAACCGTTGCCCGCCGACCACCCCAGGGAGCGCCGGGCGACGCCGCTTTCCGATTACCGGACCCGGCATCGCCGTCGAACCGGCCCTCAGCAACTCACGCGCAGATGCCGTCATCTGGACCGAGGATCGCCGAGGCCCAGTAACTCCTCCTCCGTCCTCATCCTGCAGCGGAGGACTAGGAGGCAACTCAAGTCGCCTACGAGGTCATCCGATCCGAAGCTTGTGCTAGGCACAAACAATTTACGGCTTGTAGGGCGGAGGACAGACCACCACCTCGCCAGGAGAACCTCTCCGGCACGGCTCAGTCACCCTGATTGCGGTATGAGTATAAGCGTAGCTCAATGCTGCGCCGGTTAGAGCCGCACCAAGGATTGCAATTTGCCATCGCAATTTCATGGCTTCGACTTCCCAAAAGGCGCATCGACGGGCTGCCCTTTCATATCAAACGAAGCCCTGTTGACGCGAAGGAGACGTTTCGGACATCAATCCATAGCTATTTTGGAAGGACCAAACCTTCCGTGCCATTTCGGAAGACGCACCTTGCCTCCTTACTATCCTGCCGCTCTTCAATTGTGATCAGGAAGGCAAGTTCCCATGAACGCCAAACCAACAATCGTTTTCTGCCACGGCATTTGGGCCGACGGCTCGTGCTTCAGTAAGGTCATCCCTGCATTGCAGGCCGATGGGCATGAGGTGATTGCCGTTCAATATGGTTTGGACTCTTACGAGGAGGATCTGGCGACGGTTAAGCGCACACTCAATCGTGTCGGTAGTCCTGTCCTCCTGGTCGGTCATTCTTACGGCGGGGCGACCATTACAGGCGCAGGCACGGATGAGCGCGTGGTCGGGCTGGTGTACATTGCAGCGGTCGCTCCGGATGCCGGCGAAACCGTACAGGATCAGCTCGACAAATATCCCTCGGACATTTTCTCTCGCGTCGAGGTGGCGGATGGGCGTGCCTGGATGCTTCCGAGTGGCACCGAGTTCTTCGCAGGCGATCTCTCCGACGCAGACCAGAAGCTGGTTTGGGCGACCCATTATGCGCCCGTCTATGATCTGTTCCAGCAGCAAAAGCTCAGCGCGGACAAGGTCGCGTGGAGATCGAAGCCAAGCTGGTACGTCCTGGCCACGAAAGACCACACGGTGCATCCCGATCTGCAACGTTGGGTCTCAAAGCGAATGGGAGCGACTGTTACCGAGGTCGCGAGCAGCCATGTGCCAATGCTGTCCCAGCCTGATGTGGTGATCGACGTCATACGCAAGGCGGCGGCCGCCGTTCAAAAGGGCTGATCGCAGTCACTGCGCTGAATGCGAAGGAGAGGTCGTTTGCGGGCGACCTCTCCTGTCCGGTGGGCGACGACTGCCTCCGGAGACATCCCGCCGGTGTTTTGCCCGGTTTCGGACTATGCGTAACCCTTTGATTTGCCAGCGGTCGGCTACTGTGCATGGGGTTGTTTTTCATGTTTTTGTTGAGTTGGCGCGGCAAGTCGGTGCTCGCAGCACGTGGAGCAAGGCCGGCTGCGCGCTGCTGACAGCATGTTGGCAGCAGGGTCCGGCTACGACCATCTCCTGACAAAACGGAGAGCGGGTCATGCGGGTCGAGGGAAGCTGTCATTGCGGTGAGACGGTGTTCGAGGTGACGGAGGCGCCCGCGAGCGTGACCCGTTGCACCTGCTCGCTCTGCGCCAAGCGCGGCGCGTTGTGGGCCTATTACACGCCGGCGCAGTTTCGGCTGCTGTCGCCCGCGGAGAACGTCGCGACCTATCTCTGGGGCAGCCGCACGGTCAAACACCATTTCTGCGCAAGCTGCGGCTGCGGTACCTATTCGGAGTCGCCGGACTGGTCGACCGGCAAGCCCGATTTCGACAATCCGAGGGTCGCCGTCAACGCGCGCCTGTTCGACGAATTCGATCTGGAGGCCGTGCCGGTGACCATGATTGACGGCAAGAATTTATGGTGAGCATGCGCTCTCGCGCATGTCTGCTGCTCGTCAGTGCTCTTGAGGCACTCTTGAAAAGCTGATCTGTTTCCGCCCGACAGAAAAGGGGAGGAAGCCGATGATGCGTCTTTTCGCGCGAGTGATGCTCGCGATGTGTCTGGCCGTTGTAGTCGGCTTCCATGCCCAGGCGCAGACCAGGCCCAAGGTCACGACATCAGGACCGGATTTCCCCAAGACCGCGCTGTTCGTCGGCAACAGCTTCTTTTACTACAACAACGGCATGCCCGGGCATCTCTCCTTCATGGAGCGGGCTGCGTATCCTGAAAACAAGGCGGCCTATCGCAACACCATGGCAACGATCGGCGGCTCCGGCCTCGATTGGCACGACATGGAGAACCTGCTGCGGGCGGGCGGCCTCGGCGCCTATTCGTTCGACGAGCAGAATAACGTCGTCTTCAACAAGCCGGGCAGGCAGTACGACGCCGTCGTGATGATGGATTGCAGCCAGTGCCCGATCCATCCGCAATTGAAGGACGCGTTCGCGACCTTCGTGAAGAAGGACGGCGAGATCGTCCGCGCCCACGGCATGCGGCCGGTCCTGTTCATGTCCTGGGCGTACGCCGACAAGCCTGAGATGACCGAAGCGTTGGCCGAGGCCTACACGATCGCCGGCAATGCCAATGATGCGCTGGTGATCCCCGCGGGTCTTGCTTTCGCGCGCGTGCGCAAGCTGCAGCCCGAGCTCAATCTGTATGCGCCGGACAAGCGGCACCCGAGCCCCGTAGGCACGTATCTGGCGACCTGCGTGACGTTCGCCGCGCTGACCGGCCGCTCGCCGGTCGGCAATTCCTACATGATGGGACTGGACGCGCCGACGGTGGAGCTGCTGCAGAAAGCAGCGTGGGACACGGTGCAGGAGTATTACGGACTTTGACCTAGCGCAGCACGACCCACGCCGGTGCGTGGTCGCTCGCACCTTCCTCGCCGCGAACCTTCTTGTCCACGCCGGCTTTTGCCAGGCGTGAGGCGAGGGCGGGGCTGAGCAGGAGATGATCGAGCCGCAGGCCCGCATCGCGCGGCCAGCGGTTTCGCTTGTAATCCCAGAAGGTGTAGATGCGCTGCTCCGGGTGCAGTTCGCGGATCGCGTCACACCAGCCTTGTGCCAGCAGCGAGGCAAAAGCCGCACGGCTCTTCGGCTGGATCAAGGCATCCTTGTCCCACGAGCGCGTCGGATAGATGTCGATCTCATCAGGCGCAACGTTGTAGTCGCCGGCGAGCACCACGGGCAGCTCCTGCTTGATCAACGTTTTGGCGTGGCGCTTGAGCCGCGCGAACCAGTCTAGCTTGTAGTCGAATTTCGGTCCCGGCTGCGGATTGCCGTTCGGCAGGTAGATGCTGGTGACGATGACACCGCGTACCGCGGCCTCGATGTAGCGGGCTTCGTGATCGGCAGGCTTTCCCGGCAAGCGATCGCGGGTGAGAACGGGCTCGGCATTGCGGGCCAGAATCGCGACGCCGTTCCAGGTCTTCTGTCCACACCACACAGCGCCGTAACCTGACTTTTCGATCGCGGCTGCCGGAAATTCGCCATCACTTGCCTTCAACTCCTGAAGTGCGACGACATCGGGATTCGCCGTTCGCATCCATGCCAACAGATTGGGCAGGCGGCGATTGATGTTGTTGATGTTGAACGTCGCGATCTTCATGTAGAGCTACCGGCTCCTGCCTTCCGCTTCCGGAGAAACAATGTCCAAGTTGAGCTTTGCCGTCATCGCCGTCGCCGTTGCGTTCTCCGGGGTCGCCTCGGCACAATCATCCGATCCGCGCGGCGCGTGCAAGGCGGACTATGATAAATTCTGCGCCGGCCTTGCGCCGGGCGGCGGCATCGTCGCCTGCCTCAACGGCAAGCGCGATCAGCTCAGCGCAACTTGCAAGACGGCGCTGGACAGCAGGAAGAAGAAGTAAGCGGCGCGCCGCTCAGCCCCGCAGCGGCGGCGGGCTTGCGGGCTGTTCGATCGGTGGCGGAGCGGGCGCCTGCTGCTCGACTACCTGCGCGGGAGCCGGCTTGGCCAGCGGCTCCACCACATTCCCGCCTTTGTAGATGCGGGCGTAGCGGCGGCCGAGGCTGGTCAGCACCTCGTAGCCGATCGTTCCGAAATGATGCGCGAGCTCGTCGACGGTGATGCCCTCGCCGAGCAGCGTCACCATGTGGCCGCGCCGCGCCGCGTTCGGCGGCAGATCGGTGATGTCGATCGCGATCAGGTCCATCGAGACGCGGCCCGCGACGGGGCAGCGCTTGCCGGCGACGATGACCTCGGCGCCCCGGGTGCCGTCATTGGAGCTTGCCGCGCGGAAATAGCCGTCGGCATAACCGACCGCGATGATTGCGAGTTTCGTCGGCCGCCGTGCGGTCCAGGTGCCGCCATAGCCGACGCTCTCGCCACGCTCGACATTGCGGATCTGCACGATGCGGGCCTTGAGATCGACCACCGGCTGCATCGGATTGTCGGCCTCCGGCGTCGGGTTGACGCCGTAGAGCGCGGCGCCCGGCCGCACCATGTCGAACTGGAAGGGCGCGCCGAGGAAGACGCCGGACGAATTGGCGAGCGCCGCCGGCACGCCGGAGAATTCGCTGGCGATGCCGCGGAAGGCCGCGAGTTGCTTGGCGTTCACCGGGCTGTTGAGCTGCTCGGCCGCAACCAAATGGCTCATCACCAGGGTGATGCCGTGATCGCCGGCGTTGATGCGGGGGATGATGGCCTGTGCTTCCGCAAGGGTCAGGCCGAGCCGATTCATGCCGGTGTCAATGTGGATGGCGGCGCCACCGGTCCAGCCGGTGCGGCGGCAGAACACGTCCCATTCGGCGAGCTCGTTGAGATCGCCGATCACGGGGCGGCAGTTGATCTGGGCGTAGTGCTCGCCGGTGTTCTGGAAATAGCCGCCGAGCACGTAGATCGCAGGCTCCGGCGCCGCCGCGCGCACCTTGCGCGCTTCCTCGATAGTGGCGACGAAGAAGGTCTTGCAGCCGGCCTTGTTCAGGGCCCGCGCGACCTGCTCGGCGCCGCAGCCATAGGCATCGGCCTTGATCACCGCCGAGCATTCGGCCGGCACCGCCGTCTTCTCGAGCTTGCGCCAATTGGCGATGATGGCGTCGAGATCGACCGTGAGCACGCCGCCGAAGGCAGCGAGCGCGGCAGCCTGATTGGCCTCCGCGGAGAGAAGGCCGGATTGCGGGATGATTTTCGGGTCGGACGCCATTGTCATGGCGCCGTTTTACGCAAGAGGCCGGTCGGGTTCAACCCAGGGAACTCAGTAGTCGTTGCCGCTGCGGTCCGGCACCTGGCTGTCCGGCGCAAGATCGCCGAACCGTGTGATCGACGCTTCGAAGGCCACATCGACGGTGCCGGTCGGGCCGTGGCGCTGCTTGCCGATGATGACTTCGGCCTTCCCGTGCGCAAGATCCATGTCCAGGCGCCATTTTTCGTGCTCGGGCGTGCCCGGGCGCGGCTCTTTGTTTCCGAGGTAATATTCCTCGCGGTAGACGAACAGCACGACGTCGGCGTCCTGCTCGATCGACCCCGATTCGCGCAAGTCCGAGAGCTGCGGCCGCTTGTCGTCGCGCGACTCGACCTGGCGCGAGAGCTGCGAGAGCGCAATCACGGGCACGCTCAGTTCCTTGGCGAGCGCTTTCAGGCTGGTCGTGATCTCGGTGATTTCCTGCACGCGGTTTTCGCTGCGCTTGCCCGAACCCGACAACAGCTGAATGTAGTCGATGACGATGAGGTCGAGGCCCTTCTGCCGCTTCAGCCGGCGGGCGCGCGCCATCAGCTGGGCAATCGAGAGGCCGCCGGTCTCGTCGACATAGAACGGCAGTGACTGCAGCTCGATCGAGACCTCGCGGATCTTCTCGAAATCGGCCTCCGAGATGCCGCCGCGGCGGATCGACGAGGAGGGAATGCCGGTGCGCTCGGCCACGATACGCGTGGCGAGCTGGTCGGCCGACATTTCGCAGGAGAAGAAGCCGATGACGCCGCCATGGGCTGCCTTCATGGTGCCGTCGGCCTGGAGTTCACCGACATAGGCCCGGGCGACGTTGTAGGCGATATTGGTTGCAAGCGACGTCTTGCCCATGCCGGGACGGCCGGCGACGATGATGAGGTCGGAGTGCTGCAATCCGCCCATCTTGGTGTCGAGGTCGCGCAGGCCCGTCGAGATGCCCGACAGCTTTCCGTCGCGCTGGAACGCTTTTGCGGCCAGATCGACCGCAAGCGTCAGCGCCTGCGAAAATTTCTGGAAGCCTCCGTCATAGCGGCCGGATTCGGCGAGTTCGTAGAGGCGGCGCTCGGCGTCCTCGATCTGCGCCCGCGGCGCGAAGTCGACCGGGGCGTCATAGGCGACATTGACCATGTCCTCGCCGATGCCGATCAGGTCGCGCCGCAATGCCAGATCGTAGATGGTGCGCCCATAATCCTGCGCATTGATGATGGTGGTCGCTTCGGCGGCGAGACGCGCCAGATATTGCCCGATGGTCATGCCGCCGATATCGGTGTCGGCGGGCAGGAAGGTCTTCAGTGTGACGGGCGTCGCGATCTTGCCCATCCGGATCAGGCTCGAGGCAGTCTCGAAGATGGTCTGGTGCAGCGGCTCGAAATAATGCTTCGGCTCCAGGAAATCGGAGACGCGGTAAAACGCGTCGTTGTTGACCAGGATCGCGCCCAGAAGGCTCTGTTCCGCTTCAATATTATGCGGCGCGCTTCGATAGGCGGGGGTTCCGGCTTCGGGCGCGAGTTTGAGAACGTTCGAATCAGTCAGGGCCATGGTCGAGCGATAGCAATTTTCTGGGGCGGATGCGGGGCCGGGATAAAGCGCCGCCTCAGACCAAAGCGGAAGCGAAAGCTGGCCGCTATCAACCGATCATTAAAATGGTGGATGATTGCCCGCCGCACCACGCGCCGCGCTTGACGGATTTTCGTGGAACCAGGTCGCCGCCTAAAGCGGCCGCTACCGTGCCGCGGAAAACGCCGGATGAAGTGAACCTGATGGGTGGGCGGGCCGACATATCGAGACGCGCGCGGATGACGCACGCTGGGCGCTTTCGGCTCGGTTCAGACCAGCAGGAGGTAGACCAGCGCAACCAGAGCCGCCCCGACGCCGGTAGCAATCAGGGCGTAATCGGTGCGGAGGTCGTCCTGCACGTCGAATGAGGTTTTGGTCTCGTCGCTCATGGCGACGGTCTAAGCCAGGGCCGACGAGACTTATGTGAAGCAGATCACATCTCCCCGGATTCTTTCGGGGGTACAGCCGGAACAGGTTAGCGGGCGGGGGGTTGTCTCCCGATCTGCCACCAGGGAACGAGGCAAGCGATGCGGCCAGAACGGCAGCCCCGGAATTGGCGAAGCGAAGCAGGCAGCCGACTTTGGCTGTCGGGGCTGATCGCCGCCATGGAGCACGCTGAGCGGCCGGAAGTCCGTCGGGAACCGGTCGCCCCCGAAATCCTGAAGGCACTGCGGATGCAATTGGCCTTAACGGCCTCTTACCGGTCCGCACCGATTTCGACCCTGCGCCACTAGGACTTATTCACCAGCCAGCTTCAGCCTCGGCGTGGCACCGGCTTCGACGGCCCGCAGCCGGGCTTCTTCACGCGCGATGTAGTTGCGTGTCGTCGGCACGACGCCTTGACGCCGGGTGAGTTGAATCTGGAAGTTCATCATATGCTGCTTGCGGAACGTCATCTCGCTGGCTGCCAGATAGAATTCCCACATCAGCGCGAAGCGCTCGTCATACAGCTGCACGGCTTCTTCGCGCCGCGCCATGAAGCGCTCGCGCCATGCCTTCAGCGTTTCGGCGTAATGCAGACGCAGAATCTCGATGTCGCAGACCAGCAGGCCTGCCCGCTCGATCGCCGGCAGCACCTCCGAGAGGGCGGGGATGTAGCCGCCGGGAAAGATGTATTTGGCGATCCAGGGATTGGTGGAATCCGGGCCCTGCGAACGGCCGATCGAGTGCAGCAGCATGACGCCGTCCTTGTCCAGCAACTCGGCGCAGCGCCGGAAGTAGGTGTCGTAGAAGCGGGCGCCGACATGCTCCAACATGCCGACCGAGACGATGCGGTCGAACGGGCCGGCGATGTCGCGATAGTCCTGAAGCAGGAATTTGGCCGATCTGGTCAGGCCCTTTTCGGCTGCGCGCGCATTGGCGATCTGCAACTGCTCGGTCGACAACGTGACGCCGGTGACGTCAGCACCTGCGATCTCGGCGAGATAGAGCCCAAGTCCGCCCCAGCCCGAGCCGATGTCGAGGACGCGCTGGCCGTCCCTGACGAGCAGCTTTGCGGCGATGTGCCGTTTCTTGGCGAGCTGCGCATCGTCGAGCGTGCTCTCCGGCGTCTCGAAATAGGCGCAGCTATATTGCTTGTCGGCGTCGAGGAAGAGCGAATAGAGCCTCGCATCGAGATCGTAATGGTGTGCGACGTTGCTGCGGGAGCGCGGGCGCGGATTGAACTGCTTCAGGTGCCGCACCAGATAGCGCAGGTGCCACCAGGGTTTTGCCCAGTGCGGCAATAGGTCGGGTTGATCGAGCAGGATCGCGAGGGCATCAGCTATGGTGCCGTGCTCGACGACGAACTCGCCGTCCATGTAGGCCTCGCCAAGCCCGAGCTCGGGATTGACGAGGATCTTCCGCTCTGCGTCCGCGGTGACGAAGCGGACTGCGACCGGTTTGCCCGAGCCATCGCCGACGGTGAACTTCGAGTCCTTCGCCGTGGTCACCGTCATCGAGCCGCGGCGGATGAATTGAGACAGGAATTGACGCAACAATCGATCCATCGGCACCCATCCTCTCGAGCGAACCCGAAGAGATGCGACTAACCCGGCCTTTACACCCTACGTCCGGGCATCTCAGCGGTTCCTATGCGTTTGCATCTAGATCTAGGGAGGTGTCCCGGGCCCGCTATTGCGCTGTGCTCAAAGCGGATATTCCAAAACCGCTTAATCACATCCTTGCGCGCGGAGCCTGCTTCCATTCGCGGCTCAATCGGATAAAAGGTGACCCGCTGCGGCGCCGCCTGCCGGCTGCACCTCTCGGAATTCAATGGAGATGATGGGAATGTCGAGCCGAGCGCTCAGCCTCGCGATGGTCTTGCTTCTGATCGGCTTCGGCGCGACCGACACCGTTCTCGCGCAGGCGACGAACCTCGAGGCCGGCAAGGCCCCATCCCAGCTTTTCGCGCAGACCTGCAATGCATGTCACAAGAGCCCGCGCGGCCTGTTGAAGACGGTGGCGCCGGGCTCCTTGCCGGGCTTCCTGCGTCAGCATTACACGACCAGCCCCGACATGGCCGGCGTGCTTGCCTCTTACCTGGTCTCCAACGGAGCCACCGACACCCGCTACCAGGCCAAGGACGGCAAGGACAAGAAGGACGGCGCCAAGGACAAGGAAGCCGCTACCAATCCCGCGCAGTCCCCTGAACATCAGGGCCGCCGGCAGCGTTCCCAGGAATCCGCCAAGCCGGAAGGCGAGGGTGCCGCTCCCGCGGCCGAGGGCGCGCGTCAGAAGCGCGCTGCGCGGCCGGCCGAAGAAGGAACGAAGGACGGCGCGAAGCCCGAGGGCCAGGCTGCACCCGAAGGGCGCAAGGCGAAGCGTCTCGGCAAGCGCGGCAAGCCGGGAAGTGATGAGGCGCCGAAGGTCGATGCCGCGGCGCCGACAGCAGACGACAAGAAGAGCGAGCCGAACGTCGAGTCCAAGCCCGAGACAAAGCCCGAGACTGCGAAGGTGGATTCCGGCGAGGCTAAATCCGAAGGCAGCAAACCCGAAGGCAGCAAGCCGTCCGAGAAGCCCGCCGAGGCCAAGCCGGAAAGCGCCAAGGTGGAGCCGCGCGGCAGCGAAGCTCCGGCGTTGCGGCCCGACCCGGTGCCGCAGGTGACGCCGGCAGCACCGTCCGCCGAGAAGCCCGCCGAGCCAGCTGCGCCCAAGGCGGCAGAAGAGGCTGCTCCCAAGCCCGCCGCGAGGTCCGAACCGCCAGCGAAGTCGCAGGAGCCGGCGCCCGCGACCGCTGCGGCGCCACCGGCGCCAGCCGAATCGTTCGGTCCGCCGACGCCGCCGATTTCGCGATAGGCGACCACATTTTTAGCCATGTGAAGGCCGCGCGCTCGGGCGGCCTTCGTCGTCTTGACCGCAACACGATTGATCGCAGCAGCGATCTCGCGCGGCCAGCCGGCGCTGACGGCCGAATACAAGCTCAATCTGTTGTCGCCCGCGGTCCGCAAGAAACTGATCTGCCGGGCGAGGGTGATCAAGCCGGGGCGTCAGGTCTCCGTGGTCGCCGCCGGCGTTTTCTACGTCAGCGACGGCGTCGAGAAGCACACGGCAATGGCGCTCACGTCGATCGCGAGCTGAGCGAGGACGTTGCTGCCACAATGAAAAGCCCGGCCGCCTGAGGCGACCGGGCTTCGAAAGCCTGCGCGAACGAGCGCGAGGCTTACTTCTCGGTCTCTTCAGCAGCCGGTGCCGGCTCGGCGTCGTCCTGCTGGGCTTCGGGGTCGAAGAACTCGCCGGCGGCTGCGATCGCTTCGGCCGCAGCATCCCGGTCTTCGTTACGGCTCGAGATGTCCTCGCCGCGGTTGATGCGCTCGGCCTCGTCCTGGCTGCGCGCCACGGTGACACTGATCTCGATCTCGACCTCGGGGTGGATGGCGACCGTGATGGTGTGCTTGCCGATGGTCTTGATCGGCGCGTCGAGCTGAACCTGCGGGCGGGACAGTGAAACGCCGTCGGCTTCGAACGCCACGACGATGTCGCGCACGTTGACCGAGCCGAACAGTTGGCCGGCTTCCGAAGCCTGACGGATCACGATGATGTTCTTGCCCTGGATCTTCTCGGCGACCTTGGACGCCTCGCCCTTGGACTCAAGGTTGCGAGCCTCGAGCTCGGCCTTCATGCCGTCGTACTTGGCACGGTTGTCGGCGGTGGCGCGCAGCGCCTTGCCGCGCTTGAGCAGGAAATTGCGGGCATAGCCGTCGCGAACCTTCACGACTTCGCCCATGTGACCGAGCTTGTTGACGCGTTCCAGCAAAATGACTTCCATATTCGTTCTCCTTTGATGTGTTGAGTGAGTTGGAATTTCGAACTTGAACTGTCGGGCTTGAACTCAAAAGGTCGGCAGCGGCGGCGGCTGGCGCGTACGAAGGAAGCGTTCGCGGAGGCCGAACACGGCATCGGCGAGGCCGAGGATCACCATCGCGATGACTGGCCATCCGAACACGACCACGACGGCGTAGGTCGAGCCGAGCCAGAAGGTGCGGCTCTTCAGCGCCAGCGTCAGCGTATGCAACACGGCAAAGCCGGTCAGTGCGTATCCCATCATTAGCGCCGCCGTCGCGATCTGCGCCACGATCGCAAGCAGTCCGCCGGTGAAGCAGAAGGCGAGCGCGATGCAGAGCGCCACGAGCGTCATCGGCGGCAGCTCCGCCGTCATCAGGTCCGGCCAGGGGCGCCGCAGCCGGCCGGACGTCGCCGTCACCTTGGTGCTGAGCCAGAGGTTGAGGGTCAGCGTCATCATCGCGACGATGGTGGCGCCGGCCGGCAAGATCCGCACCAGTGCGCCGACGAATTGGTCGGTCTCGCCGGAGCTCTGCGGGTCGGCGGCTCGGAGGAGGCGCATCAGGCCACGGCGCAGCGTGCCCGTGATGGTCTCGGCGTCTGTGCCGATCGTGAGCAGGGCGGCGATCGTGGTCAGTGTGGCGAAGCCTGCGATCCACAGCAGGATGCGGCCGACCGGATACCACTCGAGCGCTGGCTCAGTGGCGGCCTCCGGCGCGGCGGGTCCGACCTGCCGGCTGAGCAGGACGAGATGGCCGAGCCACCAGGCCGGCAATGCGACGGTGAGGGCAAAGGCGATGCAGTAGGGCAGGCCGAACAGGGCGCCGAGGCCAACCGCGGCGGCGATGCCGCCGAGGCTCGCGCAAAGCGGTCCCCAGCCGATCGAAGCGACCATCAGCGGCAGCGGTGCGAGATAGAACAGGACGAGCGAGATCAGCGCGCCCGAAGCGATCGAGGCGAACATCAGGGCCGACGCAGCGCCGGCGATCAGGGCTATCAGTCCAAAGGCCATCATCAGCTGTCCCGCTCCCTTCGAGCGGTTAGAGGCATCTCGCCCCAACCATCGGCGACCGGACGATCCGGAAGCCTTATGAGAAACTAGGTCGTACGGCCGGCGGCGATGTCGTCGCCGGCCGTATTCGTCTTAGCGAATGACGTAGGGCAGCAGGCCCAGGAACCGCGCGCGCTTGATGGCGCGGGCAAGCTCACGCTGCTTCTTCGCGGACACCGCGGTGATGCGGCTCGGCACGATCTTGCCGCGCTCGGAGACGTAGCGCATCAGCAGCTTGGAGTCCTTGTAGTCGATCTTCGGAGCATTCGCGCCCGTGAACGGGCAGCTCTTGCGGCGACGGAAAAACGGGCGGCGTGCACCAGCTTCAGCCATTGTTCTTACTCCCCATCCGTCGTGGTGGTGGTGGTGGTTTCAACGTCTTCGCGCGGACGGCGCGGACCGCGGTCACCGCGGAAGCCGCCACCTTCACGATCGCCACCACGGAAACCACCCTCGCGGTCGCCACGGAAGCCACCGCCTTCGCGATCGCCACGGAAGCCGCCGCCACGGTCGTCACGCTCGCGGTCACGATCGGCCTTGCGCATCATCGCGGACGGGCCTTCCTCGAGCTCCTCGACGCGAACGCTGAGATAGCGGATCACGTCTTCGCTGATGCGCTCCTGGCGCTCGATCTCGGCGATCGCCGCGGACGGCGCGTCGATGTTGAGCAGCACGAAATGCGCCTTGCGGTTCTTGTTCATGCGGTAGGTGAGGGAGCGTACGCCCCAATTCTCAGTCTTGGTGACCTTGCCGCCGAGACCTTCGACGATGCCGGTCATCTGCGCAGTCAGCTCTTCGACCTGCTGCGTGCTCGCGTCTTGGCGCGCGAGAAAAACATGCTCATAGAGAGCCATGGAAGTCCTTTCCTCATGTTGGCGCATCGCCCGGCGTCAAGCCCTTAAGAGGCCTTCGGAAAGGACTCTGGGATTAAGCTCAGAAGGCGGAAACACGGGACGACGGGCCGACTGGCCCTGCCACACCAAAATCACGAATGATTTGCTGAGACCGTCCGTTCAGCTCCCGGCCGGGGTCTGCGGATGGGCGCGTTATACGGATTTCGGCTGGCTTGGCAAGGTTGCAGGCGGCGGTTTCGGCGCGGATGGTCCCGATGCGGGCGGCTGGAACCACCGCGGACCACCATACCGGCTTGATTTATTTGTTTGTATGTCATACAAATAAGTCTAAAGGGAGCGAACCCCAATGGCAGAAAAGCCGGCCCATGAGCCGCTAGAGGCGGCAGGCGACCCCAAGCACGCCGCCCGCGCCACGCGGTCGGCCGGCCGCAAAATGCGCTCGCTGCTGCTGGATGCCGCGAGCCCGCTGTTTCGGGAGCGGGGGCTGTCGGGTACGGCGATCACCGACATCGCAGCCGCTGCGAACGCATTCCCGAGCCAGATCACCTATTATTTCCGTACCAAAGAGGCGCTGTTCGTCGAATGCGCCTGCCGCGAACTGCTGTACCTGGCGCGGGCGACCGAGCAGGCGGCGCTGAAGGCGCGCACGCCGCAGGATTATACCCACGCGCTGGCCGAGACCGTCACAGCTAGCGATTCGGTCGCCTTCTTCGCCGAGGCGCTGACGCTGACGCGGCGGCGCCAGGATCTCGCGCCGCTGGTCGAGCGCACCATCGAGCGCCTGCACAGTGAAGGTGCGCGGGCCTATGCGAGCCAGGTCGCGCGGCACGGCTGGCGCTCCCTGCGCGCGCCCGATGAGAGCTCGCGGCGGTTCTGGGCCGTCGCCATCGGAATCATCCTCGAAGGCTACGCCATGGGCCGTTCGCCCGAGGCGCTGTGCGCCGAGATGCTGCGCGTGCTGGGCGAGCAAGCGAAATCCAATCATGACGCTGCGCGCTTGCGCCTCGTCGACGCGCGCGACGCATCGAGCAATTCGAATGAGGAGAGTTAGGCCATGACTGCGCTCCGCATGCGTGCCCGCGATTTCCTGACCGACGATCAACTTGCCGACGTGCGCCGGCGCGTGACCTGGAAAGGCGTCGCGCTGATCGCGCACGCCTGGGCGCTCATCCTCGCCGCAATCGCCTTGGTCGCGTGGTGGCCCAATCCGATCACCTATATTGTCGCGGTCGCCATCATCGGCTCGCGCCAGCTCGGGCTCGCGATCCTCATGCATGACGGCGCGCATGGCTGCCTGTCCGCCGACGAGAAAACCAATCTGACCTTGAGCCAGTGGTTCTGTGCCTATCCTCTGTTTGCGGAGACGCGCAGCTACCGGCGCTATCACCTTCAGCATCATGCGCGCACGCAGCAGGAGAATGATCCCGATCTCGTGCTGTCGGCGCCGTTTCCGATCACGAAGCTCAGCTATCGCCGCAAGTTCATTCGCGATCTCACCGGGCAGACCGGCTACCAGCAGCGCAAGGCGCAGTTGCTCAATGCGCTGGGGCCGAAGGACTGGCCGTTGCGGCAGCGCGCGGCGCATTTTTGGGAGAAGCTCGGCCCGCAATGTCTGGTCAATGGCGCGATGTTCGCCGCGCTCACGGCCGCCGGCGTGTGGTGGGCCTATCCGCTGCTATGGCTGGTGCCGCTCCTGACCTGGATGATGGTCATCACCCGCATCCGCAACATCGCCGAGCACGCTGTCGTGCCTGACAGCAGCGATCCCTTGCGCAATACCCGCACCACCTACGCCAATGTCCTCGAACGTCTGTTCATCGCGCCGTATTACGTGAACTACCACCTCGAACATCATCTCCTGTTCTACGTGCCCTGCTACAATCTGCCCAAGGTGCACCGCCTGCTGAGCGAGAGCCGGCATGCGGGCCGCATGGAGGTGCAACCGAGTTACGCAGCCGTGCTGCGGCTTGCGACCGCGAAGCCGAACCGCGATGACCGGCCGGGGCAATTGGTCAACAGCGCGCGCCGCGCGCAGGCGGGGTCCGAGGTCGACGCCAACCAGACGGCCGGCGGATTCTAGGGACCCGTCTCTCCAGTCGAAGGCTGCTAGGTGAGTGCTGATCGAAGTTCCTATCTTGGCTTGACATTCCGGCCCCGGACAGTGTCTACGGCCCCCTTTGGAGCATGATCCGGAACCATGGCCTAAGGCCGTGCGTCATCGGCTGCCGGTTCTCGCAGGGATCACGTCCGACAAGCAGGGAGCGCCGATGACGGCAGCATTCACATTTCCGGGGCAGGGTTCCCAGGCGGTCGGCATGGGCAAGGCCCTGGCGGATGCCTTTCCGGCGGCGCGCGCCGTGTTCGACGAGGTCGATGCCGCGCTGGGGGAGAAGCTGACGGCGACCATCTGGGATGGTCCGGCCGAAACCCTCCAGCTCACCCAAAACGCCCAGCCGGCCCTGATGGCGGTGTCTGTCGCCACCCTGCGCGTGCTGGAGACCGAAGCCGGGTTTTCTGTGGGGCGGGATGCGGCCTTCGTCGCCGGCCACTCGCTCGGGGAATATTCGGCGCTGGCCGCGGCCGGCAGCCTGACGATTTCCGACACCGCGCGGCTGCTTCGCATCCGCGGTCTTGCAATGCAAAAAGCCGTGCCGGTGGGCGTCGGTGCGATGGCCGCTCTGCTCGGCCTCGACTACGAGGCCGCCTTGGCGGTGGCGGACGAAGCCGCTCAGGGGCAGGTCTGCCAGGCCGCCAACGACAATGGCGGCGGGCAAGTGGTCGTCTCCGGCGACAAGGCCGCGGTCGACCGCGCCGTCGAGATCGCCAAAACCAAGGGCGCCAAGCGCGCGATGTTGCTGCCGGTGTCCGCCCCGTTCCATTGCAAGCTGATGCAGCCGGCTGCCGACGCGATGGCGGAGGCGCTGGCCAAGGTCACGATCAAGGCGCCGGCGGCCCCGTTGGTGTCGAACGTGCTGGCGGGCGCGATCACCGATCCCGACGAGATCCGCCGCCGCCTGGTCGAGCAGGTCACCGGCACCGTGCGCTGGCGCGAGTCGGTTGCCTATATGGCGGGGCAGGGCGTTACCCGTTTCTTCGAGATCGGTGCCGGCAAGGTGCTGACCGGCCTCGTCAAGCGTATTGCGGACGGCGCCGTCGGCGTTGCGGTCGGCGGTCCCAACGACATTGCTGCCGCCAAAGATGCATTGGCCGCTGCGAAGCAGGCCTGAGGCGCGATGATTCGTCGTCGCGCGCGAGTTCTTTAGTTGACGCACGATCCTTTCGGAAAATCGCTGCGCATTTTCCCGGATCGTGCCTTGGAGGAGTTATCGATGTTCGATCTGACTGGCAAAAAGGCGCTCGTCACCGGCGCAACCGGCGGCATCGGCGGCGCGATCGCACAAGCGCTTCACGCGCAGGGCGCCACCGTCGCGATATCGGGGACGCGCAAGGAAGTGCTGGATGAGCTTGCCGGCAAGCTCGGCGAGCGCACCCATGTGCTGCCCTGCAATCTCTCCAAGGCCGACGAGGTCGAGGCGCTGGTGCCCGCTGCGGAAGCGGCGATGGGACAGGTCGACATCCTCGTCGCCAATGCCGGCATCACGCGCGACAATCTCTTCGTGCAGCTCCGTGACGAGGACTGGGAGGAGGTCATCAACATCAATTTGACCTCGACCTTCCGGCTTGCCCGCGCCGCCACCAAATTGATGATGCGCAAGCGCTTCGGCCGCATCATCGCCATCACCTCGGTGGTCGGCGTCACCGGTAACCCGGGGCAGGGCAATTATACCGCATCGAAGGCGGGCCTGATCGGCATGATCAAGACGCTGGGTGCCGAATACGCCAAGCGCGGCGTCACCGCAAACTGCATCGCTCCCGGCTTCATCAAGACACCGATGACCGATGCGCTCAACGACAAGCAGCGCGAAACGATTCTGACCAAGGTTCCGGCCAATCGCCTGGGGACGCCAGAGGACATCGCGGCGGCCGCCGTCTACCTGAGTTCGAACGAAGCGGCCTATGTCACCGGCCAAACCATCCACGTCAACGGCGGCATGGCCATGATCTGACGCCTCATGCCGCACCGCCCCCTTGGGCAGCCGAATGCGGCAAACGGCCGTTTCCGGAGCGAAATGAGGCTTGTAGTCAACGCAATTGAAGTATGATAACCGGACCTTCAACGGATGGGCAAAGAACGCCATTGCAGGTTTTTGAAACCCTGTATATTGGCGATGCGGAGCCTTGGCCGTCATTCGCCGGGCCTGCATCGGTTAGGATGGGGCCAAATCAAAGTTCGTAAGCGAAGGCAGTCAACGACCACGACGGCTCGTATCGTCCCGGGGGGTCGGGTCTACAGGGAACAACACGAGGTTATGCAATGAGTGAGATTGGCGAGCGGGTTAAGAAGATCGTGGTCGAACACCTTGGTGTTGAACCCGAGAAGGTTGTCGATGCTGCGAGCTTCATCGACGACCTCGGCGCCGACAGTCTGGACACCGTCGAGCTGGTGATGGCGTTCGAAGAGGAATTCGGTTGCGAGATTCCGGACGATGCCGCGGAAACGATTCTTACCGTCGGCGATGCCACCAAGTTTCTCGAGAAGAACGCGAAGAGCTAAGGCTCTTCATTTTCGCGGGGACAACATTGAAACCGGACGGACCGCCCAACAGCGGTCAGCCGGTTTCTTGTTATTGGCCGTGAATATTTCGATGCGGAGTTTTCGGATATGAGACGGGTTGTCGTCACGGGTCTTGGCATGGTTTCGCCACTCGGCTGCGGTGTCGAGCCGACCTGGAAACGCATCCTCGACGGCCAAAGCGGCGCACGCAGGATCGAGAGCTTCGATGTCTCCGATCTTCAGACCAAGATCGGCTGCACGGTCGTGCGCGGCGACGGCACCAACGACACTTTCAATCCCGACATCTGGATGGAGCCGAAGGACCAGCGCAAGGTCGACGACTTCATCATCTTCGGCATGGCCGCGGCCGGCCAGGCACTCGACGATGCCAACTGGCACCCCGAGACCGAAGAGGACAAATGCGCTACCGGCACGATGATCGGATCCGGCATCGGCGGCCTCAACGGCATCGCCGAGACCGCGGTCCTGCTGAAGGAACGCGGGCCGCGCCGGGTCTCGCCGTTCTTCATTCCGGGGCGCCTAATCAATCTCGCCTCCGGCTATGTCTCGATCAAGCACGGACTGAAGGGGCCGAACCATTCGGTGGTCACGGCCTGCTCGACGGGTGCTCACGCGGTCGGCGATGCCGCCCGCCTGATCGCGCTCGGCGATGCCGACGTCATGGTTGCCGGCGGCGCGGAATCGCCGATCGGCCGCATCGGCATTGCCGGCTTCAACGCCGCGCGTGCGCTCTCGACAGCCTTCAACGAAACGCCTGAGAAGGCCTCGCGTCCCTACGACAAGGACCGGGACGGCTTCGTGATGGGCGAGGGCGCCGGCGTCCTCGTCCTTGAAGAGCTCGAACATGCCAAGCGCCGCAGCGCGAAGATCTATGCCGAGGTGATCGGCTACGGTCTCTCGGGCGATGCCTACCACATCACCTCGCCGTCACCCGACGGCGACGGCGGCTTCCGCAGCATGGCGGCGGCGCTCAAGCGCGCCGGCCTCACCGCGTCCGATCTCGACTACATCAACGCGCACGGCACCTCGACACCGCTCGGTGACGAGATCGAGCTCGGTGCGGTTGAACGCCTGCTCGGCAATGCCGCTTCGAAGGTCGCGATGTCTTCGACCAAGTCGTCGACCGGTCACCTCTTGGGCGCGGCCGGCGCGATCGAGGCGATCTTCGCCATTCTCGCGATTCGCGATAATGTCGTGCCGCCGACCATCAACCTGGACAATCCGTCGGTCGAAACTGCGATCGATCTCGTGCCGCATCAGGCGAAGAAGCGCGAGGTCAACGTCGCGTTGTCGAATTCTTTTGGTTTTGGCGGTACCAACGCATCGGTCATCTTCCGGCGTCTGGTCCATTAGTTTGTCGTTGCGACGAATCCACCGTTTTGCCGTATTCGGCGATAGTCATGGAAGCGGGCGCGTGCATTTGGCTCGGCAAGCGATTGTCAGGTCGCGATTGAACCGGCAGGATTCAGGTTGCTTCGATGAGTGAAAGGCCGCCCATTTCGCCCCGGAGTCCGCGGGCAGCGCTCGAGCCCGAGCAGGTCCCGCCGCCGCCGAGGCGATCGGACCGCGCGCGCAATCCGTTCGTGATCGTCGGCAACGCCATCATCACCCTGCTGCTGATTGCGATGATCGGCGCGGGCGGCGTGTACTATTACGGCCGGCAGGTGCTCGAGGCGCCGGGACCGCTGAAGGAAGACAAGATCGTCAACATCCCGCAGCGCGCCGGCAAGCGCGACATCGCCGAGACGCTGAACCGGGAAGGCGTGACCGACGTCAATCCGTGGGCGTTCATTGCCAGCGTCGCTGCGCTAAAGGCGAGCTCGGACCTCAAGCCCGGTGAATACTCGTTCCAGAAGAACGCATCCTTGCGCGACGTCATTGCCACCATGGTCGAGGGCAAGGTGGTACAGCATGCCGTGACAATCCCGGAGGGCCTGACCTCCGAGCAGATCGTGGCGCGCCTGTCCGACAACGATATCTTCACCGGCAGCGTGCGTGAGCTGCCGCGCGAGGGCACGCTGCTGCCCGAGACCTACAAGTTCCCGCGTGGCACCCCGCGCGATCAGGTGATCCAGCGCATGCAGCAGGCGCACAAGCGCGTACTGACCGAGATCTGGGAGCGCCGCAGTCAGGACATTCCGGTCAAGAGTCCGGAGCAATTGGTGACGCTGGCCTCGATCGTCGAGAAAGAGACCGGCAAGCCGGACGAGCGCAGCCGCGTCGCCGCGGTGTTCGTCAATCGCCTGAAGCAGAGGATCAAGCTGCAGTCCGATCCCACGATCATCTATGGCCTCGTCGGCGGCAAGGGCACGCTCGGCCGTCCGATCAAGCGCAGCGAGATCACGCAGCCTTCGCCCTACAACACCTATGTGATCGAGGGCCTGCCGCCGGGCCCGATCTCGAACCCCGGCCGCGCTTCGCTCGAGGCTGCCGCCAACCCGGCCCGCACCCGCGACCTCTATTTCGTCGCAGACGGCACCGGCGGGCATTCCTTCACCGAGACCTACGACGCGCACCAGAAGAATGTAGCCAAGCTGCGCGCGATGGAAAAGCAGATCCAGAACGACACGGTCGAGCCGGCCGAGGACGCGCAGCCGCCGGCCGCCGCCGCGCCCGGTGCCGCCGATACGCCGACGGCGACCACGCCGGCGCGGCC
The DNA here is from genome assembly GCF_055811035.1 of Bradyrhizobium sp. MI1.10. Classification (NCBI taxonomy): domain Bacteria; kingdom Pseudomonadati; phylum Pseudomonadota; class Alphaproteobacteria; order Hyphomicrobiales; family Nitrobacteraceae; genus Bradyrhizobium; species Bradyrhizobium sp. MI1.10. Next base: position 90,279 of record NZ_JBVVPN010000024.1, on the reverse strand, counting down.
CAACCAGCAGAAAAAGCCGCCGGCCGCTCGCCCCGCGGGTCCGCCGCCGGCCCGCCAAGGCGCGGTGCAGCCCTCGCCCCCGGTGGTCCAGCGCTAGGCTGCGCGCAGACCTGCCCCGCGGGACTTTGCGGATTACATTTTCCTGCAAAATAGTCTTAAGATTCGCGTGGCTTGATGGCCGCGCGAATCCCGTGCTTCTGGAGAAATTGACCTGATGGCGTTGTCGTCCATGACCGGCTTTGCCCGAAGCCACGGCGCGAGTGGGCCGTATACGTTCGAATGGGAATTAAAGTCGGTCAACGCCAAGGGCTTTGATCTCAGGGTACGGCTGCCGCAGGGGTTCGACGAGCTCGAGGCTCATGCCAAGAAGCGCGCCGCCGAGCTGCTCTCGCGAGGCACCGTCTACGCCAATCTGACCGTGAAGCGCGCCAATGCGGCCGCCAGCGTCCGCGTCAACGAGGACGTGCTCAACGCCGTCCTCAAGGCCGCCGCCGTGATCGCCGGCAAGGTCGATGCGGTCGCGCCGAGCGTCGACGGGCTTTTGGCCATCAAGGGTGTCATTGAGGTCGCCGAGCCCGAGGGCGACGAGGAAGAGGACAAGGCCGCGCGCGCCGCCGCCGCGGATGCCTTCGACAAGGCGCTCGCCGAACTCGTCGAGATGCGCAAGCGTGAGGGCACCTCGCTCGGGCAGATCCTGATCCAGCGCGTGGACGAGGTCGAGCAGCTGGCGAAGAAGGCCGAGGCTGCGCCCGGTCGCAAGCCCGAGGCGATCAAGGCCAGGCTCGCCGAGCAGATCGCGAGCCTGCTCGACACCTCCGACCGTTTCGATTCCGACCGCCTGATGCAGGAAGCGATCCTGATTGCGACCAGGGCCGACATCCGCGAGGAGCTCGACCGCATCGCCTCGCACATCGCGCAGGCGCGCGAGCTGATCGGCAAGGGCGGCCCGGTCGGGCGCAAGCTCGACTTCCTGGCGCAGGAGTTTCACCGCGAGGTCAACACCTGTTGCTCGAAGTCGAACGACATCGAGCTCACCAATACGGGGCTCGCCATGAAGAACGTGGTCGAGCAGTTCCGCGAGCAGGTCCAGAATCTGGAGTGATCGATGACGATTGGCGGTCACGTAACTGATGGTGTCGAGCGGCGCGGATTGATGTTCGTGCTGTCCTCGCCGTCGGGCGCGGGCAAGACGACGCTGTCGCGCATGTTGATTGCAGAGACGCCAAGTCTCCAGATGTCGATTTCGGCGACAACGCGGCCGATGCGGCCGGGCGAAGTCGACGGGAAGGATTATTTCTTCGTCGATCAGAAACGCTTCGAGACGATGGTGGAGAAAGGCGAGCTACTGGAATGGGCCCACGTGTTCGGGAACCGTTACGGTACGCCGCGTGCTCCAGTCGAGGCGGCGCTTGCGTCGGGGAATGACGTGTTGTTCGACATAGATTGGCAAGGGACACAGCAGCTTCGCGATGGCTCGGGCAAGGATGTCGTCAGCGTATTCATTTTGCCGCCTTCGGTTGCCGCCCTCGAGCAGCGGCTGCATACGCGCGCACAAGATTCGGATGAGGTCATCCGCGGCCGTATGAAAAAAGCAGGCGACGAAATGAGCCATTTCGACGCCTACGATTACATCGTGGTCAATGACAACATTGGTATCGCCTTCGAAGCTGTGCGGTCCATCCTCCGGGCCGAGCAGCTTAAGCGCGAACGTCAGGTCGGTCTTGAAGGCTTCGTTCGGGCGCTGCGGAACCAGCTTGAGAAATAGCTGATTCCGTCAGCCTCGGCCCGTCCTTCGCGAGCCGTTCCAGCATCGTCGTGATCACGTCGATGTCGATGCCGTCCTCGACTCCCGCATCGTCATCGCGATCGGCCGGCTCTTCGTCATCGACGTCGTTGGCCGCGAGCTGCGGTGCGGCCTCGATCTGGAATTCTCCGTTGAAGACATCGGCATCGTCGAGCTCTGCGGCATCTTGGTGCGCTTGCGGGACGCGCTTGTCGATCACATCAATCTCGCGATCGATCGCGGCGAGCTGCGCGGTCTTGAGCTGGACTGTCTGCGGACGCAGGGCATCGAAATCCACCGGGCGCGGCTGCCGAGCGTGCGGCGTGCCGGCCGGCGCTGCTTTGAGCCAGGGTGCACGGCCATCGTCGTGATCGTGCGGCTCAAAATTGTCCCAGTTGACGCGGCGCTGGTCGCCGGCCTGGACGCGGATACGTCCACCGGCGAAGCGGTAGATGACGCTGGCGAGGATGCCGGCAAACGCCAGCGCGCCTCCGATCACCAGCAGCAGCATCTGGAGCGAGCCGGTCTGCTTGTCGGTGGTGCTGTCTGCCGCAGCCAGAGCCATCGGAGCAGGGGACTTCGCCGGCTTCGCGGTCGGCTGCGCGGCGACCGCGACAGGTGCAGGCGACGGCTGCTCTGTGGGCGCGGCGGACGCCGTGGAGGCGTCGGGCCAGCGCCCGGCGACGGCGGGCTGCTGTGCGTTGGCGTCAGCGGAGGGGTTCGCAGCTTGCTGCGTCGGCGCCGGTCCGGCCTGTACAGGCGTCTTAACAGCGGCGATGCTCTGCGGCGTCAGATATTCGGCGCGCGCGTCCTGGACGGAGTGCTGCTGCGGCAGGGCTGAATCCGCTGTAGTCGTATCGGGCGCAGCCTGTGCGGTTTGAGTGGCCTTGCCGCCTTCGGCGCGCAGATACCAGCACTGCCGCTTGGTCGCGCGCTCAAGGCGATAATGCCAATGCTGGCCCTGCGGGGCGGCGCCCTTTGGCGAGCCAAGGCAGTCGTTCGCGGCATTTGCCGTGCTCGGTGGCGTCGATGCATTCTGCGACACGGCGGCCAATGGCGCACCGGCAATGATGCTGCCCACAAGGGCCGATAAGAATTTCGCGGTGCGGTTGCCCATCCTGGTCTCCCGATTACGCATGACGCAACTCGTTACCTTCCCTTTCTCGTCAAAGACTTGGGTGGCAATGAGCCGCAAATCCGGAGAGGATGTGACCTGAATCGGGCCTGCGCGGCGTTGGTTCCCCCGCGAAATCAGACTTTTTCGCGCTACTGCTTGGTCGAAGTCCAGGTTCCGCCGCAGCCGTCGGAGCGACGGAAGGATCCGGAACCGCTGCGGGCAGCGAGGCGGCCGGAGCCGGTGAAGGTCACGCCATCGCCTTGACCGAACGTGCTGACCGCGCCGCTCGCGCTGACGGTACCCGTGACGCCTTGGCCTATGACCTTGCCCGAGGAGACCACGACCGCGCCGGACGTGGTGCCGCCGCAGCCGACGCTGACGACCATCCAGGCGCCGTCGAAACTCCCGCCACCTCCACCACCGCGTCGCGAGGAACTGCGCGGCTCCTCGGCCGGCTTGCTGCGGCGCGCCGAGGGCGCCGGCTCGGCGGAACGATCCGATCGCGAGCCGGACAGCGACTTCTCGTCATTGCCGATCGAGCCGCCGGCGCTGCCGGACTGCGCGACGGCGGACGGTGGAGCGACGGTGACGGACAGGAAGAGGGCCAGGGCAATCGCAGGGATGACGGCATTGCGCATGAGCAAAAATCCAAAATGAAAAATCGTATCAACGGCCGGAGCCGTCGGCACAGACGGAACCGATAATGCGGCAAGCTTTGCCAGCCTTGCCGCATTCGTCAAGCGCGGCGTCTTTCGCGCGCTGCACGCTGTCGCGCTGGACCAGCGACCAGGATTTGTCGGAGATCGCGAACGCGCCGCAGCGGTTGCCATAGAAGGACAGCTCGATCGGACATTTGGCGCCGGCGCAATTGCCGCGCGCATCCGCCACCGCCGCGCGCCGCGAGGCGTGGTTCCAGGAGATGCCCCATTTGCTGCCGTCGGGCCCGTAGACGATCGAGCCCCATGGTTTCAGGTCCTCCATCTTGCGCATCCGCAGCAGCAGGCCTTCGGTCGCTTCGCCCGTCGGCGCCATGGAAATCCGCTGCTGGAGCTTTGTGATCGCGCGGGTCATTCCGTCAGGGCTGTCAGGATCGAAATTGAGCTCGTAGAGCCGCTCGCTGAGCTCGCTCAGCAGGGCGGCATCGCGCAAGGGGACGCGGTCTGGATCGGCGCGCAGCCGATCCGCCGGCAACGGATCAGGCTGCATCGCTGCGACCTGCGGCGGGGCGGTTTGCGTCGGGGCTACAAAATAGAAGGTGCCGTCGATCGGCGAGGACGACACCCAGGGCTGCTGCGCGCCGGAGGTGGCGCGCTTCACCGCGAGGCCGACCTGGTTGAAGGTCTGGAACACGTCGAGGCCCGCGGTCCGGACCGTCGCGGCCAACGCCTTGGTGTAGGGGCTGTGGCCGTCGCTGCCGTCCTGGGCGACATTGCCGGGTTGCGTTGCGTAGGAGATCAGCGTGCCCTCGGGCGCGCGCATCTGCGCGAGACCGCCATCGGAGGCGCGCAGGCCGCGCGAGCCGAACGGGTTGTTGCGGCAGGCGTCCAGGATCACGAGGTTGAGGCGGGTGCCCGATCCCTGCATCTGGCGCAGCACGAGGTTGACATCGGTCATCTGGAAGTCGACGTCGGCTTCGCGCGTCGGGTTCGCGCCGACTGGCACGAGATAGTTGGCGCCCGAGACCTGCACGCCATGGCCGGCATAATAGAACAGCGCGACGTCGGCGCCCTGCACCTGCCGGCCAAAGCTCTGCACCGCCAGATCCATAGCGCCCTTGTCGAGATCGAGCTGGGCGCGGCCTCCGACCAGCGTGAAGCCGAGCAAGCCAAGCGTGTCCGCCATCAGGCTCGCGTCCTTGGATGGATTGTCGAGCGGCGTGATGTTCTTGTAGGCGGAGTTGCCGACCACGAGCGCGATGCGCTTCTCGGCCGATGCAGGTTGCGTGGCGACGACGAGCAGGGCTGCGACCAGCGTCGCCAGCCCCGGGACGCGATTGAAAATCCTCGCGCGCATCAAAATTCCCCAAAAATAATGACGCCAGTCTAACAGTCCGGCGCGCCGGCGAAAAGCGGCGCCACATGCGTACTGTCCGTCATGCCCGGGCTCGTCCCGGCCATCCACGTTCTTCGTGCCGCGTGGCAAGGCGTGGATGGCCGGGACAAGCCCGGCCATGACGCGGATAGGCCGCGTTGCGTATTTCGCAGGCGAGGGGCCATGGCCGCGCGTTCCCGCGGCAGGTTCTGCCCGAGCCTTGCTGCCGTTCATCGCCCAATGGAAGCCAAAGGGCGCAGGGAAGGCCGGGCGCCGGCGGCACCCGTTTGGTCCGTGCGCTACAGGAATGCACACGGGGTGGACCGATTGGGTGGCCGATCGCGCGGCCTTCCCTGCGCGGATGGTTTTAACGGTGTCCTTCGTGCTCTCCCCGGGGAGCGATGCACTATTGCCCCCGTCGCCCCGCCGATCGCTGATGCGCGCGCCCGGTTGGGCCGCCACATCACCGCGAGGCTTGACGCACAGACCCCGGGCGTCAGGACCACACGACTTCTCCGTCCGCGGACGGTCCCGCCGAAATCGTCGAGGGCTTGCGTGTGCTCACCCCCGATGACCGACAAGCCCGCTCTCCAGCGCCGTGTCGTACGCGTCGCGTGAGGACTCACGGTTGCCCGCCCGGTCATCACGCCGCCCGCGCCGTCGCTGCCGCGTCCACCGCCACCCGGCCCGCATGTCGTGACGGTCGCGAACGCCCCTTTGGCAGGGCCAGGATGCGGGCTGTATGCCACAAATCCGAAATTCGGAAAAGCGAAATGTTTTTGCGCCGATGGCTTGACGGGGTGTTTTGCCCGACGCGTCTGCCCAGTGGCGAATGACCCAAATCGGGTTTGGTGCCACCTCAAACAGCTTGTCATCCGCTGGCAAGAACAATGTCAAAATTCGCGACCAACGCATGCCTCTCAAGGCGTGATGGCGAATCTTGCAGAACAATGATCAACCTTTCCGGATGCGGAGCCGCATTGAGCCAGCGGTCGGTCACATTTTCTCCTTCGCCAGCGAAATACAGCTGGGTTACCAGGCGATCGAACCGCCCCTCGACGGCGAGGTGAATGTGCGGCGGCCTGACGTCGCCTTCTGCTGTCGGATAGCGGCCGGGTTTGACCGTACGAAAGCTGTAGCGCCCAGCCGCATCCGTTGTGAGACGCGCGAAGCCTTTGAAATTGGGGTCGAGCGGCGCCGGGTTGTTGTCGCTTGGATGACGATATTTCCCCGCCGCGTTGGCTTGCCAGATGTCAATGCGTGCATGCGGCACCGGCGCTCCCGAACGCGTGAGCACGCGTCCGCTGATATGGATGAGCTGACCCAGCGCCTCAACGGTGCTGCCGCTTGGACGCGCCAGATCGGTTGCCAGATCGGGGTGCTCCGAGACCGGGTAGAACGGGCCGACAATTTGTGGGGGCGTAATCGCCAATGCTGCTGCATCGCGGCCACTCGTCTGGGCTTTGGATGTGGTCTGGCTCATCAAGGTAGCTTGATATCCGCATCCTTGACGACCTTGGCCCAGTGGGCGATGTCAGTCTGGATTCCCTCACCAAATTCTGCAGCGGTGCCACCCACGGCTACCGCTCCTATCTTATCGAGCGAAGCGTGGATCTTCGGTTCGACAAGTACCTTGTTAATTGCCTTGTTAAGCTGCGACTTTATTTCTGCAGCCGTTCCACGCTTGGCCGCAAAGCCGATCCAATCGGCTGTCACCAGATCGGGGAGGCCTGCCTCGATCACAGTGGGAACGTCCCCCAGGGCAGCAATCCTGGTGGGGGCGGTGACGGCAAGCGCTCGCAACTTGCCGGTCGCGATGAGATCAATAACCGGAAGCGTGGTGACGAACATGTATTGGACGTTGCCGCTGATCAGATCGGTGATTGCTTGGGAGAATTGCTGGTAGGGCACGTGGGTGGCGTGCACTCCGGCCTGCAATGCAAACATTTCGCCGATCAGATGCGAGGGAGTGCCGAAGCCGGCGGAAGAGAAGTTGAGCTTCCCCGGCTTGCTCTTGAGCAGCGCCACCAGATCGGACAGCGAGCCGACCGGCAAGGAAGGCGTTGTAACGAGCACAGTGTAGGACTTCGATATCTTGATCACCGGATCGAAATCCACGTCCGGCCGTACCTCCGCTTTCGGAAGCAGAGACGGAGTGACCGTCATCGGAAGGCTCATGGTCAGCAGTGTATAGCCGTCCGCCGGACGGCCGGCCACGTCGTTCATGGCAATGGTCTGCAGCGCACCCGGGCGATCTTCCACCACGAGCCGCCAGCCTTCATTGGCCGCGAGCCCGTCCGCGACCATGCGGCTGATAATGTCGGGCGGTGTGCCCGCACCGGTAGGGACGACAATCCGTATGAGATTGGACGGATAAGGTTGCGCGACGACCTTGCCGGGCAGCAACAATCCGGCGAGGCTTCCCAGCAGGAAAGTGCGACGGGGAAGATAAATGGTCGACATGGCTGCTCCAAACCTTGGCGGTGGAGGGTAACGCGAATTGCAGCTTGTCCCGCGGACCTATATAAGAAAAGTTCTATTTCTCAATAGTTCTATTCCATTTCGGAAAGGGTCGCATGCTCGATGCATCCCAAATCAGCCGTCGGATCAAGCTGCGGCAGCTGAGCGTGTTTATCGCCGTCGTGGAATACGGGAGCATGGCGAAGGCGGCCGAGCACCTCGCCATTTCTCAGCCTGTCATATCCAAGATGCTCGCGAACCTGGAGCAAACGATCGGCCTTCCGCTTCTGGAGCGCAGCCGGCTCGGCGTTGAGCCCACGCTTTATGGCAAGGCCTTGCTCAAGCGCGGCATTGCTTTGTGCAACGATTTACGGAGCGGCGTGGACGAGTTGCAATCGCTCGCTGATCCCGCGGTGGGTGAATTGCGCATTGGCAGCACCGAGCCCGTGATGGCCGGATTACTGCCCGCCATCATCGACCGGCTATCACGGCAATATCCGAGGCTCGCGCTTCACATCATCGAGGGCGAACCGCCTGAGCTTCAGGATCGCCATCTGCGCAATCACGACATCGACCTCATGATAGGGCGCCTGCCGAGCTCGACGCCGGCTGCCGATACCGATGTTGAAGTGCTGTTGCACGAAAGCGGTGTCGTTGTTGCAGGCTTGCACAGTCCGTGGGTGCGGCGGCGCAAGATCCGCCTCGACGAGCTGGTCAACGAGCGTTGGTGCCTGCCGCCGCGCGAAAGCTTTCCGGGCGGCTGGATTGCCAACGCATTTCACGCCTCCGGGCTGGAGGTGCCACGTGCCAGCGTAACCGTGTATTCGGTCCTTATGCAGTCGGCGTTGCTTTCGTCGGAACGATTCCTGAGTTTCCTTCCGGCATCGATGTTGCACTTCAGCGCGAAGCGGCTGTCGATGAAGGTCTTACCCGTCGAAATGCCTATTCAGATGTGGCCGATCGGGATCATTGCGCTGAAGGGCAGAACGCCAAACCCTGCTCAGCGGCTGCTCGTCGAGTGCGCCCGAGAGGTCGCGAAGCCGCTCGCAGGTAAGCGAAACGCCTCGCCCAATCGGCGAAATTGAAACTGATCGTTCTTCTGCTTCTGCCACATCGCGTCGTTCCGCTCCTGCGCGGCCAACGTCGGCTACCGGGGTAAGGCGGTGGCCGTGCGAGCGCAGCGAGCATTCCAGAGAGCTGCCGCGGAACGATTTCTGGAATGCTTGTCTTCGCCGGAAGTGACGCCGAGGAGATAGCGCGGTCCAACCGGATCACCTCGGGAAACTTATCACCTCGGCCGCCGTTTAATTGCGGCTGAGGAGACGCCATGCCGATCAAGGACCAGATCAAAAATCTCGCCAAGAAGCTCGTCGAGGATCACCCCGACGCGGCAACGCTGCGGGCGCTCGTGCGGGCTCGGAAGCCGACAGCCATCCGCTTCCAGGACGATGGCATCGTGCCGAATAACCCGCATTTTCCAGTGTTGCTCTATCGCGGCGCGGTGAACCTGAAGACCCGGCGTTTTGCTCCAGAGGTCATCGTCGACACGCTGTTCGATAGTCATGGCTGGGGCCGCTCCTGGCGCGATACGGTGTATGACTTTGTCCACTACCATTCGCAGATCCACGAAGTGATGGGCGTGGCACGCGGCACGGCTAGGATCGAGTGCGGCGGGATCAAGGGGCGAATCCTGAGCGTGAAGGCCGGAGACGTTCTGGTTCTTCCCGCAGGGACCGGACACCGGCTGATCGAGTCCAGCCGGGACTTCCTGGTCGTCGGAGCGTATCCGCAGGAGGGGACGTATGACGAGTGCACCGACACGCGAGAGCGTCCTGACGCCAGCAAACGCATCGCCAAGGTCCGTAAGCCGAAGACCGATCCCGTGCTGGGTGCCGGCGGCCCGTTGCTCAAATCATGGCGGATAAAGCCATCGCGATCGTGACGCGGGGGATCGCTTTCGCTGTGCCGGTTCGAGGTGTCGTTCGTTGGAACGCCGGCCGTCTCGGTCAGGTCAGATAATCCGGCGTGAAATCCGCGAGCGCGCGGAGTTCGTCGGGTTGCAACAGCTCGATCTCGCTTCCCTCCCAGGCAATCAATCGGCGCCCTCTCAGCTCCTGGATGGTGCGATTGACGTGGACGATCGACAGTCCGCAGGCATCGGCGACATGCCGCTGCGTCATCGGCATTTGGAAGCGGCCGTTCTTGACGAGGCCCACGACCTCCAGCCTTGCGGCGAGTTCGCAGATCAGATGCGCCACCTTCGGCAACGCCGCCTGTGCGCCGAGGCGCGCGATCCATTGCCGCGAGATCGCCGCATCGATCAGCGTCTCGCGCCAGAACGCGCGGGTCAGGTGAATGGAGCTGTCGAGCAGCTGCTTGAGTTGGCTGTGTGCGACGTAGCCGACGATCGAGGGTCCAAGTCCGACGAGGTCCGCATCCATCGGCGACACCAGCAGCGTGTGCAGGCACGGCATGTCGCCGGGAACGTGGAAGGCGAGGATCTGGCTGCGATCGCCGACGATGCGAGCCTGGTAGAGGAAGCCGCTGACGATGAAAACGCAGCGGGAGGCATCTTCACCCTGGCGCAGCACGATCTCGCCGTCGGAGACCTGGCGCAGCGTGGACGGCAGACCCGCGATCTGGCGGCGTTCGTCTTCTGAGAGGCCTTCAATCGCCTGGAGATGCGCGATGAACTTCGGGTGCGGCATGGTGAGGAGGAGGGGTTTCAGTCGTCACGCGGCACGGCCGGTTCGAGCAGGCGTTGGGAGAGTTTTGCGATGGTCCAATCGGACACGGGAACCGCCTGGAACTCGCGGATGGCGTGCGCAAGCTCCTGATCCGACATCGGCCGCGCCGGCTGCTTCAACCTGCCTTGCAGGAAGGCAGCGCTGATACTGTCCAGGTGCTCGCCCGAATCCGTAGCGAACAGGTGGCGAATGCGTTTCAGGATCGTCGTAGGGCTCATGCGAAGGGCGGGGGCAGTCAGCGATCGAGGGATGGTGGGGCTGCGACCCTGTACCGTCGCAAACCGGTAGCAACCTGTGCTTCCGTCTCGCGTTCTAGTCCGCTGGATTCGGGCCAGATGTATCATTTGATCGAACCGGCAGGATTTTTGGCGGGACGCATGGAACGGGACACATGGAAAAAGCCCATGACGTGCTGATCCGGAACCTCGGCGAGCACACCGCGCTTGCACAGGAGGATGTCGCCGAAATTCGCGGGCTGACTTTTGTGCAGCGCGAGTTCGCGCCGAATGAGGATTTCATCCGTCAGGGCGACGAACCCGAGCATTCGGCGCTGGTCGTCTCCGGCATGATCGCCCGCTACCATCTGCTCGACAGCGGCAGGCGGCAATATCTCGCGTTCCATTTGTCTGGAGACCTGCCGGACTCCCAGGGACTGTTCATCGACCAGATGGACCATGGGCTGTGTGCGCTCGGGCCTGCCTCGGTGGCGTTCATCCCGCATCGCGAATTGTTCATTGCCTTTCGGCGACGACCGACCTTCGCACTGTCGGTCTGGCGCGAGACGCTGCTCGATGCCGCTATCTTTCGCGAGGCCATCACCAACAATAGCGCCCGGCCGATGCACGCGCGCATGGCGCACCTGTTCTGCGAGCTGTTCTACCGCGCCCGCGCCGCGCAGCTCGTCCGCGGCAATCGCTGCCGTCTGCCGATCAGCCTGGCGCAGCTCGGCGAGACGCTGGGCATGGCGATCGCGACGGTGAACCGGACGCTCGCCGAGCTCAGGCGGAGCGGGACCATGGACATGCGCGACGGCGAGCTGATCGTCCTGAAATGGCGCGAACTGCAGCGGCTCGGAGGCTTCAGTCCGACCTATCTGCACTTGAAGCGCCAATCGCCGCCGCATGCGTGAGACCTAAAGCGAACCGTCCGCGGCCGTGCGTCCCATCACCTCGTCAAAGTGCTTCTTCACCCAGTCGTTGCAGGAGCAGGCTCTGGCTTCGAGCGCCGGCGCATCCAGGATCAGGATGGCGCCACGGCGTGTCGCGAGGATCTGCCTCGCCTTGAACATCTGGATGACGCGGCTGGCATAGCTGCGGGAGACGCCGAGCATGCCGGCAAGCTGCTCATGGGTGAGGGGGATCTCGGGGCCGCCGACGTGCTCCTGCGCGGAGATGATCCACTTGGCGGCGCGCTGCTCGATCGAATGCGCGGCATTGCAGGCCGCGATCTGGAGCAGCTGTGCGAACTGGCAGTCGCCATAGCGCGAGAAGACCTGGTGGAGCGTGGCCGACCTCTGCTGGGCCTGCTCGAGCGCGCGGTGCGGCAACCGCATCAGGGTCCCGCCCAGCTTCACGACGATGCGCGAATAGGCCAGCGAGGCGCTGCGGCCGGCGGCAATGCCCACCGCGCCCTCGCGCCCGACCAGCAGGCTTTCAACCTCGCGATCGTCCTCGACTGGCACGGCGAACGACACGAGCGTGGAGCGGCAGGGAAAATGGACCGCCGCGACCTCGTCGCCGGCGTGATACAGGATGTGGTTCGCCTCGAGTTCGACCGGCTGGAGGTGCGGTGCGAACAGTTCGAAATCCGTGCGGCTGAGCCGCTGGAGAAGATCGTTCTGGGGCCGACCGGTCACATGTCTTGCTCTGGCCGGGAATCGGCGCCCGCCAGAACCCTACGTTTCCGTGACGGAGCCGACGGTTCCAAAGTGCACACAAGGCGTTTTTCAAGCGTTGAAAAGATGGCCTCCGGCTTACGGAATTCCGGAAAATTCTGGCGCGGCGCATGGCACGCGAGGCAAATGGCGCAGCCGAACCCAGCGGCCTTCAACTTTACGAGCTCTGTGCAGGAGTGCACACAGCAGGAGCGCGGATCAGCGTAGCGTGCTCGTCGCGGAGCGCCGCAGCCCGTGCGCTCTGCCCGACGGACCGCCGGCCTATATCTCAAACGCCGCCGGGCCGGCGGGCCCGAGGGCGGCCAGGATGTTCATCACCCGACGTTCGTCACCCGAAGCGTGCTTCGCAATCGTGCGCGGGCCGGCTTTTTTCCGCGTGGGCGCGATAGGCATCGATCGCCCTGTTGGCGAGCATCAGTTGCCGGCGTTCACCGGTCCTGAGCTGGGCCTCAATGGCGTCGAGCAGGACGTTCGCCGTCTCGTCCGGAGAGCCGAGCTGTCCGCTCTGCTCCAGGAAGCTCCAGGCGATGAAGAATGCGTTCTCGACGGTGCAGCGAATGGACATGGCTGCCAACGCGGCGCGGCCATTGCCGTTCCGCGGGACAGACGAATGCCGTGAATTAGCGCGCGTGCCCGCGTTACTTCAGTGAGCTGCTGATCGAGGTGAACTTCTGCGCCGAGATTGTTGACGACGGCGATGATCGCCAGTGCGATGCCTGCGGCGATCAGGCCGTAGTCGATCGCGGTGGCGCCGGACTCGTCGGCAAGGAAGCGGCGGATGGTCTGCATGGTCTTGCCAGAATTCCAAAAGAGAGCTGGCGAGGACCATAATCCGCAGAGATCAGGTTCCCCAATTTGGAACACCGGCTTGCGTCAATTTCGAGTGAATCGCGATGATTGAAGCCGGCGGCGAGATGACCCCGCCGCCTCGCGCTTCTCGCGCATGCTAATTCTTGAGCACGATGCGGCCGACGACCTTGCCGGCGCGAAGCTCGTCGATCCAGGTCTGCACGTCGCCCATCGGCTCCTCGCGCATCGGCGTCGGCTTGATCTTGCCGGCGCGGGCGAGCGCCATCAGCTCGTGAGCCTCGGTGAGCGTGCCGACCATGAAGCCCTCGATGGTCATGCGCTTGTAGACCCATTGCACCATCGGCAACGTGAACTGGCCGCCCATCAGGCCGGAGACCACGATCTTGCCGCCGCGCGCGGCGACGGCGACCGCGAAAGCCATGGACTTCTCGTTGCCCGCGAAATCGACGATCTCGTCGAAGCCGCCATCGGTTTCCTTGAGGATGCGCTTGATCACGTCGGGCTCGGCCGGATTGTAGGCCGCCGCCGCGCCGTTCTTCAGCGCGGTTTCCCGCGCGGCACCGCTGAGGTCGGCGACCGTGATCGGCTGCTTGAACATGGCCGCCGCGAAGGAAAGGCCCATCATGCCGACACCGCCGAGGCCGATCAGCAGGAGATTGCGCTGGCGCGGTCGGTCGACCAGGCGCTTGAGCGCGCCATAGGCGGTGACGCCGGAGCACATCAGCGTCGCGGCCTGGTTGACGGGCAGGGGATCGTAGTCGAGCAGATATTTCGCGTCAGGCACCAGCACGTGGGTGGCGAAGCCGCCGTCGATGGAGACGCCAAGAAAGCGCTGCCTGGCGCAGAGGTTCTCGTCGCCATTGGCGCAGTCGCGACACTGGCCGCAACCGATCCACGGAAACACCGCCTTCTTGCTACCGACGAGACCGGCGAACACTTCGGGGCCGACTTCGTCGACCACGCCTGCGATCTCGTGGCCGAGCGTGAAGGGCAGCGTCATGCCGCGCGTGGTGTCGAGCTTCTTGCCGCCGCCGAGATCGGCGTAGCCGTCCTGGATGTGCAGATCGGAGTGGCAGAGGCCGCAGCGCTCGATGCGCACCAGCACCTCGCGTCCTTGCGGCTTCGGCGTGTCGACGATGGTCTCGCAGAGCGGCGCATCGAACTTGACGAGGGACTGCCGACGCATCAACGCCATATTTCTTCCTCCGAAATTATCTCTCTGTTTCGCTGCGTATATTGGCCAATTCACGGGCCATGGCAACAAAGCCGGAAATCGGAACGGTCTCGGCGCGCCGCGTCGCATCGACGCCGGCAGCTGCGGCGAGCCGCGCGGGATCGGCGCCGAGCGACTTCAGACTTTGTCGCAGCATCTTGCGGCGCTGGCCGAACGCGGCGGCGGCGACCTGTTCGAGCAGCTTGCGATCGCAGGCGAAAGGGTTTTCGCGCGGGATCAGTCGCACGACGGAAGACGTGACCTTCGGCGGCGGCACGAAGGCGGACGGCGCGATGTCGAACAGGATCTTGGTCTCGCAGCGCCAGTTGGCGAGCACGCCGAGCCGGCCGAAGGCCTCCTCGTCCTCGCGCGCCACGATACGCTCGCCGACCTCGCGCTGGAACATCAGGACCATCATGTCGTACCAGGGCGGCCAGGGCTCGGTGGTGAGCCAGCCGACGAGGAGGTGGGTCGCGATGTTGTAGGGCAGGTTCGCGACGATTTTTGCTCTTTCGCCGGATAGCAGCGGGCGCGGGTCGAAGCTCATGGCGTCGCCATGCACGATATCGAGACGGCCGGGATAGCGCGCTGAAATTTCCTGCAAGGCAGGGATCGCCCGCTCGTCGTGCTCGATAGCGATGACGCGTCTGGCGCCGAGCGCGAGCAAGGCGCGCGTCAACCCGCCCGGGCCGGGGCCGATCTCGATGATGGTGGAATCCTCGAGCGGAGCCGCCGCACGCGCGATGCGCGCGGTGAGATTGAGGTCGAGGAGGAAGTTCTGGCCGAGCGATTTGCGCGCCGACAAGGCGTGCTGGCGAATGACCTCGCGAAGCGGCGGGAGGTCGTCGATCGCGCTCATCGGGTTTTCGCAGCCGCCATCCGGCTCGCGAGCCTCAACGCAGCGATCAGGCTTGCCGGATTGGCCTTGCCGGTGCCGGCGATGTCGAAGGCGGTGCCGTGATCGGGCGAGGTGCGGATGAAGGGCAGGCCGAGCGTGACGTTGACCGCGTCGTCGAAGGCCACCGTCTTGATCGGGATCAGCGCCTGGTCGTGGTACATGCAGACGGCGCAGTCATAGCTGTTTCGCGCGGCTTCGTGGAACATGGTGTCGGCGGGGAGCGGTCCCTTCGCCTCGATCCCGTCGCTGCGCAACGTCTTGATCGCCGGCGCGATCACGGTCTGCTCCTCGTGGCCGAGCGAGCCGTCCTCGCCCGCGTGCGGATTGAGGCCGGAAATCGCGATGCGCGGATTCGCGATGCCGAAGCGGGATTTGAGTTCGGTCGCGACGATGCGCACGGTCGAGACGATCAGCTCGCTGGTGAGCTGGGCCAGTGCATCGCGCAAGGAGACGTGGATGGTCACGGGCACCACGGCGAGCCGCGGCGACCACAGCATCATCACCGGCTGCGGCACGCGGCCGTCTTCCGCGGCGAGCTCGGCGAGGAATTCGGTATGGCCGGGATGGCGGAAGCCGGCGCGATAGAGCACGCTCTTGGCGATCGGATTGGTGACGACGGCACCGGCGCGGCCCTCGCGGACATCCGTGACCGCCTGGCGGATCGAGGCGAGGGCGGCGGGCGCGCTCGATGCGTCCGGCTTGCCGGGCTCGGCGCTCGCGGGCTCGCCGGTCGCAACCACGGGCAGCGCCTCGGGGAAGGCGGCCTTGGCCTCGCCCGCGCTTACCGAAGCAATCCTGATATTGGCGCCGAGCGCCTTGGCGCGGCGGGCGATCAGCGCCTCGTCGCCGAGCAGATAAAAGGCAGGCAGGTCCAGTTCGCTGCGCTTGAGCCAGGCTGCGATGGTGATGTCGGGGCCGATGCCGGCAGGCTCTCCCAGCGTCAGGGCGAGGGGCTTGGCGGGCTGCTGGGCCATCAGCGGTTGCGATACTCGATCATCGCCGCTTTGCGGAGCTCCTCGAGATAGGCCTTCTGGGTCTTCTCGTACTTCTCCTGATACATCTTCTCGCGGACCTCGCGCTTCTTCGGCGTGTCGATCATGGTCGGCTTGCGCGAGCACAGCACCACCATCTCGATGCCCGCCTTGGTCGTCTCGGGAGCGGTCAGGTGGCCGATCGGCGTGTCGTCGAGCACCTTGCGCAGCGCCTCGGGCAATTCCGCCGTGGTCTTGGTGACGGTGTCGCGGATCGTGGCGTTCGGCGTGGAGCGGAACAACGAATTGGCTTCTTCGCAGCTTCCGACGCGCGAGCGATATTGCTCGGCTTCCTTATGCCGCGTCTCCAGGAACGCCGGCGACGAGCCGCGCGGCACGAGCAGCACGATCGGCTGCATCTTGTATTCGGTCCCCTCGATCTGCAGCTTGTCGCCGGTCTGGGCCTGCACGGCCTGCGCGACGTCCTTCTCGCCGACCAACAACTTCTCCTTGAAGCGGCCGCGCACGAGGCTGGTCCAGACCATCTCGGCCTTCATGCGGTTCTTCAGGGTTTCGGGGCGGACGCCCTTGACCTCGAGCGACTTGGTGAGCTGGTCCGGCGAGATGCGCATGCGCTGCGCCATGCCCTCGTAGGACTGGTTGATGTCGGAGACACCGGGGTCGACCCCGTATTTCTTGCCTTCCTTCATCTTCACCCGGTCGTCGATCAGCTCGTTGATGACCTCCTGACGGGCCGGTGTCTTCTGCGTCGTCAGCTGGTCGAGCTTGGAGCGCTGCTCGACGTCGAAGTCGGTGATGGGATCGCCGTTGACCATCACGACGATGTTCTGCGCGCGCGACGGCGCGCCGGCCAGGAGCAGGGCGGCGAGGACGAGGAAGAGGCGGAAGACAGGCAATGAGATCGTCATATTTGTCGCTCGCATGTCAGCCGCGGTGAACCTGCGATCGGGAACACGCGGCCGGCACCTTCAAACCGTTCACTGGAGACCGCCGCCGGAACTGCTGGTCGTCGCTGTGTTCGCCAGCGTGCGCAGGCCGATCTGGAACATGATCGCGTGGTTCAGCACGGGCGGCGCCGCGCCTGCGGAATAGCTATACGCAGTTACATAGTTCAAGCCGAGCACAAAGCAATCGTCGACGTAGCCGGCGCCGAGCACATACTGATTGATCTTGTTGGCCTCCAGGTCCCAGCGCGCCGAGCCCGTGACCACCCAGTTGGCCGCGACCTTGATCGAGCCCGACGTCAGGATGCCCTCGCGGCGGGTCAGATAGCCGAGTTCCGGCTGGGCCGCGTAATTGCCGTACAGCATGCTGACGGACCAGCGGTTGAAGTTGGCGCGGCCTTCCGCCTCGAAGCGCTGGATGTTCCAGGTCTGCTCGTCCATGCGCGAGCGAACGCTGAACGTATAGGTGCTGTTGGGCGAATAGGCGGCGCTCGCCACATAGTCGGAGCGCGGCCTCTGCAGACCGGAATCCACGCCAGTATTGATGGAGTCCTGGACCGCAAAGGAGTTCATGCCGAACAGCTGGTAGGACTGGCCGAACAGCGTCTTGATGGCGCCGCCCCTGTCGAATTGCGTGGTGGACTGCACGCCGACATTGGCGCGGCCGCCGCCCTCGACACGGTCGTAACCGGAGAACTTGTCGACGCTGAACAGATTCGAGGCGTCGAACACCATGCTCTGCGCGTCCTCGTTGGGGAGCTTGCCGGCATAGGTCTCGTTCGGCCGGATGATGATCTGCGCGATCGGCTCGATGGTGGTCGAGCCCCAAGGCTGAACGTTGATGAAGGGGTAGCGGTATTCGAGGCCCACGGTCGGCATCAGGCGGAACGCCTGGGTGTCGCCGACAGGAAGATAGTTCGACACGCCCGGCTGGTTGGAGACCGAGGAGTTGATCGCGTCGGCGCGGAGAATGGCGAACGGGGTCCAGATTTCACCGAATGGATCGGTGAAGGACTTGCGCCACTGCGCTTCGGCCGTCAGGCGGGTGTAGGTGCCGGGGAAGCCGCGCAGCAGGCACTGCGACGGCGTGCGCGCGAGCGGATCGGCCGACACCGTCGTGCACAGGCCATTGGTGTTGGCGAGCGTCGTAATCGGATCGAACACCGCGGTGTCACGCGACAGGTTCACGAAATTGGTCTTGTAGCTGAACTCGCCGCCGAAGACCGGATAGTTCAGCACGTTCGAGTAGTCGATCACGGGGTAGACGACCGGCACCTGGCTCTGATTGCCCGAGTAACTCAGCCAGTACATCGTGCGCGCGTCGAAGAAGCTACGATTGCCGACACCGGTCAGGTAAAGCTGCGAGAGTGCATCCGTCGGCAGATACAGGAACGAGCCCAGCGGATCGCGATATTGCGACAACCGATAGTCCGAGAAGAAATAGTAGTCGGACATCAGGACACCGTCCCAACCCCAGACCCATTTGTCGTTCAGCGCGAACTGACCCTTGGTGTCGACGGCGCCGCGGAACTGCTTGTCGCCGGGCTGGCCGGCGAGCGCGCTGCGGTCGAGCTGGTCGATGCCGTAGACGCGGATCTGATAGGCGCCGTCCATCAGGCGCTGGCGGAATTCGGCCTGGAACAGCACGCCCTGCTTGGACGTGATGCGCGGGCTGAAGGTCGCGTCCATGTCGGGTGCGATCGCCCAGTAGAACGGAACCTCGACGCCGTAGCCGAACGGCGTATTCGACGTGAAGCCCGGCATCAGGAAGCCGGTCTTGCGCTTCACGGTCGGGTCGGGCGTCGAGAAATAGGGCATATAGGCGATCGGCACGCCGAAGAATTCGAGCTGCGCCGTCTCGAAATACAGCATCTTCTCCTGCTGGTCGTGGATGATGCGCGCACCCTTGACCTGCCATAGCGGCGGCTTCTTCGGGTCGTCCTTGCACGGCGCGCAGGCCGTGTAGACGCCGTTCTCGAACACCGTGTAGTTGCCGCTGGAGCGATCGGAGCGGCTCGCCGCCATGCGGGTCTGGTCGGCCGTGTCAACGCGCAGCGAATCGACGAAGCCGTCACGGTAGTCGTCGGAAAGGTCCAGGATCTCGGCATAGGTGATCTTGCCGTCGGCATCCGTCATCCGGATGTTGCCTTCGGCATGGAGCCGCTTGGTCTTCTGGTCGTAGATGACCTTGTCGGCCTCGACGCTGGTGCCGTTGTAGAACAGCTGGACGTTACCGACCGCGGAGACGCGCGAATTGTTGTAGTCGTAGTCGACCTCGGTCGCCTGAACCAGCATCTGGTTGTCGTTGACGGCCTTCGGCGGCTTCGCACGCGGCGGCAGCGGATTGTAGGTGAAGCTCTGGGCGGAGGCCGGCGCCACGGCGGCAACGTCCATCAGGCCACCGAGCGATGCCATGGCGGCGACAGCAAGCAGGAACCTGCGAATGGACAAGCCACACCCGTTCGCGCGCACCAATGTGCGCCGCGTCAAACGAGACACGGATCCTCGGTGGACGGCCGTCACTATCCGTCCTCCTGATACAGCAAGGCCAAAAAGCCGGTGAGGCCGCCCACCACCACGGGCAACCACGCCGCAGCGATCGGATGCATCAACTCAGCCTTGCTCAAATCTTCAGTCACTTTCGACAGAACGTAGAGCAGAAAGCCTGCGCCCACGCCACTCAAAACCATCTTCTGCACGCCGCCCATCCGGAAGAAGCGCAACGACACGGAAGCCGCGAGCATCACCATGGCCGCAAGCAAAAACGGCTGTGCCAGAAGCTTCTGATACTGGAGTCGGTATCCGGCTGTCGCGAAGCCCGAGCTTTCGGAAGAGCGGATGTAGCTCGGTAGTTGCCAAAAGGACACAGTCTCGGGTGTGGAAAAGCTGTTGCGGACCTGCGCCTCGGTCAGCGTCGTCGGAATCTCCAGGCTGGCCTGATCGACCGGCGGCGAATCCAGCGAGAAGCGGCGGACGCCCTTGAACAGCCAACGGCCGGCCTCGAGTGTCGCCTCTCGCGCCTCGATGCGCTCCTTGAAGTGCTGCTCTGTGTCAAACCGGAACAGCGTGAGTCCCGTGAGCCGGATACCCTGCTGCTCGCTGCGCGCCGCGTTGATGATGGTCTGGCCGTCATTGGTGACCTGATTGAGCCAGAAGCCGGAGGCGTCCTGAATACCGCCGCCGGGCGCCGAGCCGAACAGCTCGGCTTCCATGCGCTTGGAGAGCTCGCGCAGATTGGCCGACATCGGATTGTAGGCGACGGTGGCGATCACTCCGATCAGGAGCGCGCTGCCGAGCGCCGGCGAGATGAATTGCCATGCGGAGACGCCGGCAGCGCGCGCGACCACGAGCTCGAGCCGGCGGGAGAGGGCGAGATAGCAGGTCATGGCGCCGATCAGCATGCAGAACGGCGTCAGCTTCTCCAGCAGCTGCGGCACGCGGAACAGCGAGGTCTCGGCCACCATGACCGCGGAGGCGGATGCGAGGCCCGAAGTCTTGCGCACCATCTCGATGTAATCGACCAGCACCAGCAACAGAAAAATGCTGGCGAACACGCCGAGCGCCGCGACCACGAAACGGCCGGCGAAATAGCGCCCGAGTGTGTTGGTGAGCATGCTCATGCGACGGCCGGCCGTCGGAACAGCCGCGCGATGCGCGCGTTCGACCTGTTGATGGCCTCCATGAGGCGCGGCGGCGGTTCGACCACAAGGCCGCCGATGATGATCGCCATCCCGATGCCGATGGCACCAATGACCATCGCATATTGGACCAGCACCGCGCCGGGCGATTTCACCGCCATCACCGAGCAGGCAAAGCCGGCCATGCGCAGGCCGAACACGGCGAAGATCGATGAGCCCATCGAGAAATTGCGGCTCTGGCGGGTGGTGCGAGGCGCACCCAGAAACGCGAAGGTCAGCACGGCAAAGGCGAAGGGATAGATCGGCGCCAGCAGGCTGTCATGCAATGCCGAGCGGAACTGGCCGGGAATCTGCTTGTAGACGGGATCGTCCTCGGACGGCGAGAGCAGCTCCCAGAGATAACGCTCGCGGATGCCGAGGGTGACGTCGCGGCCCTGGCCCGAGAACTTGGACATGTCGAAGCCGTAGCGGCCGAACGCCACCAGCGCGGGATCGCGCTTGCCGGCCTCGAAGCGCTGGAGATTGCCGGTCTCCAGCACCAGGAACGATCCGTTCTCGTTCTTCATGACTTCGCCGTGCTCGGCGACGATCGAGACCCGCTCGTTCGGATCGCGGCGGTCGTCGATGAAGATGCCGGCGAGGATGCCGCCGGGCTGGCGTTCGCGAATCCTGATCGTCAGGTTCTTGTCGAGCTGGGCGAAGCGGCCGGGCTGCATGATGTTGGTAAGCACGTCGGCGGTGATCTCGGCGTCCCACTGCTTGATCCGCCGCATGCCATCGGGAGCGAGATAGGCCGCGATGAAGGCGACCAGCAGCGCCACCACGCAGGTGGCGTAGAAGAACGGATAGAACAGCCGGAACGGCGAGAAGCCGGCGGCATTCATCACGATGATCTCGGAATCGGTCGCAAGCTTGTTCAGCGTATGCGAGATCGCGATCATCAGCGCGATCGGCGAAATGATCAGGACCAGCGCGGGCACGACGAGGCTGGTGATGCCGAGGAAGGTCAGGATGGTCTGACCCTGGCTCGTCATCAAGTCGATGCCGCGCAACGCTTGCGTAATCCAGATCACGCCCGTGAGGCTGACCAGGACCAGCGCAAACGACGCGAGCGTCGTGCGGAAGATATACCTATCGATTGACCCCATGCGCTACCGCACGAATCCCACCAAGTCCCCAATGCCGGCCGGAATTCCGGCTGTCCAACCAATCCCCGCAAGGGGATCCCCAAGGTCGGTCAACCATCTCATCCGCCGGCTTACTCTCTCAGTACCATCCCTTTGATCCGTCAACAAAATGGCTGCCCCGTGGCACCCTCAATATATGGTTAATATTTCCCTCGTTGTGGCCCCTCGGCCACGGGGGGTGCTTGGCATCGACCGGGCCGGTGGCCCATAGTGCGTTACGCCCAGTGAATCGCCGTTCAGCTCCGGCCCGTGGCAGGGACTGCCGATCGGTAAAAGCGCAACGTTTTTGAGGAGTTACTCATGTCCGATGCCATCAAGGTCGGCTTCGTTCCATTATCTGCCGCCGTCCGTGGCATCATGGTCGTGTTCTGCGACGACAGCCTGAAGCTCGGGCCGGCGACCGCCAAGGCCCTCGGCGGGGCCACCGAACTCGTGAAGCGGGCGGCGACCGCCGCCGCCTTCAAGGGCAAAAGCGGCGCTGCGCTCGACATCCTAGCGCCGGAGGGCGTGAAGGCCACCCGCCTGATCGTGATCGGCGCCGGCAAGGCGGCCGGCCTGAAGGCCAACGACTTCCTCAAATTCGGCGGCGTGGCGGCGAGCAAGCTTCCGGCCGGGGTGGCGGCCATGACCATCATGGCGGAACTGCCCAATGGCGCCATGACGAGCGAGCAGGCGGTCGCGATCGCCTCGGGCCTGCGGCTGCGCACCTACAAATTCGACCGCTACAAGACCAAGAAGAAGGACGGCGAGGAGGGCGGCACGCGCGCCGACGTCTCGTTTGCGGTCGGCGACGTGGTCGTCGCGAAGAAGGCGTTTGCATCGGCGGCTGCGATCGTGGACGGCGTGATCATTGCGCGCGACCTCGTCAACGAGCCGCCGAACGTGCTTTTTCCCGAGGAGTTCGCGCGCCGCGCAGGCCTGCTCCGCAAGCTCGGCGTCAAGATCGAGGTGCTCGACGTCAAGGCGATGGACAAGCTCGGCATGGGCGCGCTGCTCGGCGTCGGCCAGGGCTCGGCGCGGCCGAGCCGCACCGTGATCATGCGTTGGGACGGCGGCAAGAAAGGTGAGGCGCCGGTTGCCTTCGTCGGCAAGGGCGTCTGCTTCGACACCGGCGGCATCTCGATCAAGCCGGCCGGCAGCATGGAGGACATGAAGGGCGACATGGGAGGCGCTGCCTGCGTCGTCGGCCTGATGCATGCGCTCGCCGCACGCAAGGCCAAGGTCAACGTCGTCGGCGCCATCGGCCTCGTCGAGAACATGCCGGACGGCAACGCGCAGCGCCCGGGCGACATCGTCACCTCGATGTCGGGACAGACCATCGAGATCATCAACACCGACGCGGAAGGCCGCCTGGTGCTTGCCGATGTGCTCTGGTACGTCGCCAAGAAAACCAAGCCGAAATTCATGGTGGATCTGGCGACGTTGACCGGCGCCATCGTGGTCGCGCTCGGCACCGAGCATGCCGGCATGTTCTCCAACAATGACGAGCTTGCCGAGCGGCTGCTGGCGGCCGGCATCGAGAGCGGCGAGAAGGTCTGGCGCCTGCCGCTTGGCCCCGAATACGACAAGCTGATCGACTCCCAGTTCGCCGACATGAAGAACACCGGCGGACGCCATGGCGGCTCGATCACCGCGGCGCAGTTCCTCCAGCGCTTCGTGGACGGCACGCCTTGGGCGCATCTCGATATCGCCGGGACCGCCATGGGCGCGCCGAAGACCGACATCAACCACAGCTGGGGAAGTGGCTATGGCGTTCGCTTGCTCGACCGTCTGGTCGCCGACCATTACGAGCGCAAATGACCCGAGATGACTGAAGTCCTTTTCTACCATCTGCAAAACATGACGGTGGAGAACGTGTTGCCGCCCCTTCTCGAGAAATCGCTCGAGCGCGGCTGGCGCGTCGTGGTGCAGTCGACTTCGCCGGAGCGCGCCGATGCGCTCGACGCCCATTTGTGGACCTATCGCGACGATTCCTTCCTGCCGCACGCGACCTGGCGGGTGAGCGACGCCGCCGAACAGCCGATCGTGCTGGCGGTCGAGGATGACAATCCGAACGGTGCCAATGTCCGCTTCCTCGTCGACAACGCCGCGCTGCCGCAGGACGCGCAGGGCTATGAGCGCATGGTGCTGCTGTTCGACGGGGACGATCCGGACGCACTTGCGTTCGCCCGCAGCGCCTGGACGGATTGCAAGGCGCGGGGATTTGATGTCACCTATTGGCAGGCCGACGAGCGGGGCCGATGGCAGAAGCGGAATTAGCGGTCGCTCGCAATTAATGATAATTTGCACTTTTCGGGGGATGATGGCTTTTGTCACCTTCGTGCCGCAAAGTGGTGTTGGTACAATTGCTTAGGGCCGATCCTTCACTCGGGGAAATTAGTTTATCGTGCGACATCAAAAGCTTCCCAGCTCGCTCATAGTTGCGTTGGCGGCCATAGCCCCGCTGGTCGCGGGCTGTTCGGGCGGGACCGATCTGTTGTCCAGGGATGCCCAGTGGTTCAACACGCCCAGCCGCCTGTTCATCAAAAGCATCTCGATCGAGTCGCCGCCGCTAACCCCCGACAAGCCGGTTGGGGCCGAGGATCTGGTCAGCGCCGACGGGGCTTGTGCCGGCATGGCGCCGCCGCCCGGGCCGGCTGATGCGAATGCGTCGACGACCGCGCCGGCTCCCATGGGCGGCACCGTCGCGCTCGGCCACACCGAATGCGATGTGGTGCGCGGCATCGGCGCGCCCTCGAGCGTCAACCTCTCCGGTGATGCCGCCGGCAGGCGCGTTGCGGTCGTGACCTGGACGACCGGTCCGCGCGCCGGCATCTACACCTTCACGGCCGGCCGCCTGTCCTCGATCGAGGGCACGCCGGAGGCGCCGGTCATGCCGAAGGCGACCAAGCCGAAGCCGAAGAAGAAGTCGGCGGCGTAACGGGTTTGGCCTTTTGCCCTGATGCTGGTTGCAGCTGTCGCTGCGATCGGCCGCGCATGCTTGCCCCTATCGTCAAGCGATTTTGCATCCATTGATTGCGATGGGCGGGCGTGAATCGTGACCTCTCCGTTCTCGCTCGCCGGCGATCTTGTTCGCGAGTTTCGACATCGCGGATGCCGACCTTCGCCCAAAGCGTCTTCATTGCCTCGAGCCGCGTTTTTCCGCGCGCGTTGAAAGTCACGGGGGCGTTACGCGTGATCCGTGATCACGCGATTCGTGATGAGAGAGCCTTCGCATTCGCTTTCGAAAACTGCCCCGAAGCAAAACTGGAGGAAATCTCCAGAATAATCACGCGCGTCTCAAGCAACGGTTCAAGAATGTCATGTGCGCGGCTGCTACGCATCGAAGGGAGGGGCTAGGTCGGAAGGATCATTTGGATGTCCATTACCTCTGTGTTTTCCCCGGTTACGGGGCAGCTCACCATTTTCGGCGACAGCGCGAATAACGGCCTTGTGATAAGTCGCGACAAGTCCGGCCGCATCCTGGTCAATAACGGGCACGTGAAAACGGTTGGTGGCGAACCCACCGTCGACAACACCACTGCGATCGACATCTTCGGTCAAGGCGGTGACGACACGATCACCGTCGACGAATGCCACGGCCCGATGCCGGCGGTGCACATCTTCGGCGGCGACGGCAATGACAGGATCACGGGCGGCTCGGGAGCCGATCTCCTGTTTGGTCAGGCCGGCAACGATTTGATCAAGGGCGGCGGCGGCAACGATCTGCTGTTCGGCGGAGCGGGTAACGACGTCCTGGACGGCGGCAGCGGCGACAATCAGCTGTTCGGCGAGGCCGGCGACGATGTCATGGTCTGGAATCCGGGCGGCGGCACCAACCTGTTCGAGGGTGGTGAGGGCAACGATACGGCTCAGGTCAACGGAAGCAACGCCGCCGAGACGTTCACGATCACGGCGAACGGCACCCGCGTGCGGCTCGACGGGACGGGCGCGGTGCCGTTCTCGCTCGACATCGGCACGACGGAAAATCTCGTCCTGCACGGTGGGGGCGGCGACGATGTCATCACCGCGGGCAACGGGCTCGGCAGCCTGATCTCGCTGACGCTCGATGGCGGCGCCGGCAACGACAGGATTACCGGCGGCGATGGCAACGACCTCATCATCGGCGGCAGCGGGGACGACATCGTCAATGGCGGACGCGGCAACGACGTCGCCCAGCTCGGGAGTGGCGACGACACTTTCATCTGGAATCCCGGTGACGGCAGCGACACGGTCGAAGGCGGATCGGGCAGCGACAAGCTGCTTTTCAATGGCGCCAACATCAACGAGACCATCGACATCTCGGCCAATGGCGGCCGGGTGCGCTTCACCCGCGATGTCGCCAACATCACGATGGATCTCAACAGCGTCGAGCAGATCGAATTCGATGCGCGGGGCGGGGCCGACAACATCACCGTCGGCGACCTCACCGGGACCGGCGTCAAGCAGGTGCTGGTTGATCTCGGAGCCGTTCCGGGAGGGACGCAAGGCGACGGCGCAGCTGACACGGTGACCGTCAACGGCAGCAACGGCAATCAGCACATCGAGGTCACAGCCACGGGCACAACGGTCACGGTCACGGGGCTGCCGGAGCTCGTGACGATCGCAAATGCAGAGGCCGGCAACGATCGGCTGGTCGTTCAGGCGCTCGGCGGCAACGACGTCATCGATGCATCCACGCTCGGCGCGGCGATCGGGCTGACCATCGACGGCGGCGCGGGCAACGACACCATCACCGGCAGCCAGGGCGCCGACACCCTGATCGGCGGCGACGGCAACGACAAGGTCATCGGCGGCCGCGGCAATGACGTCGCGCTTCTTGGCGCAGGCGACGACATCTTCACGTGGAATCCCGGTGACGGCAGCGACGTCGTCGAAGGCGGCGCGGGAACCGATACGCTGGTGTTTAACGGCGCCAACGTGGCCGAGAACATGTCGGTCTCGGCGAACGGAACCCGTGCGCTTCTCACCCGTGACGTCGGTGCTATCGTCATGGACCTCGCTGGCGTCGAGCACGTGCAGATCGCGGCAGCAGGCGGCGCCGACAACATCACGGTCAACGATCTGACCGGGACTGGAATCGCGCAGGTTGCCATCGACCTCAGCGCCGGCCCCGGCAGCCAGAGCGGCGACGGAGCGGCGGACCGCGTGACCGTGAACGGCACGAACGGTGACGACAACATATCGGTCGTGACCGCCGGCGGATCGATCGTGGTCAACGGCCTCGCTGCGCAGGTGACGATTGCACACGCGGACGCCGGTGATGTGCTCGGCATCAACGGCGGACAAGGCAATGACGTCATCGATGCGTCTTCCATCAAGGCGGGACAGTCGTTCAGCCTCAACATCAATGGCGGCGACGGCAACGACACCATCATCGGCAGTGCCGGCAATGACGTGGTGAACGGGGGACGCGGCAACGATTTCGCCAATCTGGGTGCGGGCGACGACACCTTCGTGTGGAATCCCGGCGACGGCAGCGACACCGTCGAAGGCGGGAAGGGCACCGACACGCTGGCATTCAACGGCGCCAATATCAGCGAGAACATCAATATCTCGGCCAATGGCGGTCGGGTGCTGTTCACGCGAGATGTCGCCGCCATTGCGATGGACCTGAACGGGGTCGAACATGTCGACTTCAATGCTCTCGGCGGTGCCGACAACATTACCGTCGGTGACCTCTCCGGCACCGGCGTCAGCCAGGTCGACCTCGATCTCGGCGCCAATGACGGCGCCGCGGATACCGTGACCATCAACGCAACCGGTGGCAACGACGTCATCACGGTGACCGAGCACGACGGCATCATCACGGTGTCGGGGCTTGGCCAGGACATCAACATCACCGATGCCGGCGCGGGCGACAGGATCGTTATCAACGGTCTCGATGGCGACGACGTCATCACGGCTTCCGGCTTGCACAGCGGCATCCAGCTCGTTGCCAATGGCGGCAACGGCGACGATGTGCTGATCGGCAGCCCGGGCAACGACTCGCTGGCGGGTGGTGCCGGTGATGACGTGCTGATCGGCGGCGGCGGCCTCGACATCCTGGACGGCGGCACCGGCAACAACGTCGTCATCCAGGGCGGAGCGTTTGCGGCCGCGATGCTGCTCAACCAGGCCATGGCGGCCAGCTTCGTCCCGGCAGGTGAGGGGAACGGCGAGATGCCGCTGCCCGATCCGCACGCGACGCAGAGCCAGGTGCTCGCACCGCCCCAGCACGCCTGAAGCCGGCCGCATCGGCCCGGAGAACGCTCATGATGACCAACGCGGTCTCCTCCGATACGGGGCTCGATGCGTTGCTGACGCTGCTGCATCTGCAAGGTGTTGCGGCCGATCGCGCGCAGCTCAGGCACCGGCTGGGCGCGGCAAGCTTCGGCGCAGCGGATATCGTCCGCTGCGCCAGGTCTCTCGGACTTAAAGCCAGAACCTATCGCACACAGTGGAGCCGTCTGTCGGACACTCCGCTGCCTGCGATCGCAATGCTGCGGGACGGCGGCTTCATGGTCATCGCAAAGGCCTCCGCCGACAAGGTGCTGGTGCAGTCTCCGGAGGCGCAGCGCCCGGTGCTGATGGATCGCGACGAGCTGTGCGCGATCTGGGACGGCGGCTTGATCCTGATGGTCCGGCGCGCCGGGCTGTCAGACCTCGGACGGCATTTCGATATCACCTGGTTCATCGGCGCGATCGGCAAATACCGGCGGCTGCTGGGCGAGGTGCTGGCGGCTTCGTTCTTCCTCCAGCTTTTTGCGCTGGTCTCGCCGCTGTTCTTCCAGGTCGTGATTGACAAGGTGCTGGTACACCGCTCGCTGTCTACGCTCGACGTTCTCGTCATCGGCCTCGTCGTCGTCTCCCTGTTCGACACCGTGCTCGGGATCCTGCGCA
This sequence comes from Bradyrhizobium sp. MI1.10, assembly GCF_055811035.1. Taxonomy (NCBI): domain Bacteria; kingdom Pseudomonadati; phylum Pseudomonadota; class Alphaproteobacteria; order Hyphomicrobiales; family Nitrobacteraceae; genus Bradyrhizobium; species Bradyrhizobium sp. MI1.10. Next base: position 61,704 of record NZ_JBVVPN010000024.1, on the reverse strand, counting down.
ATTACCTGTTTGCGCACACGACCAACCGCATCGACGTGGAGCTCGGGGCACGTCTGTTTCACCATCTGCTGGCGCTGCCGATGGCCTGGTTTCAGGCCAGGCGCGTCGGCGATTCCGTGGCGCGGGTCCGTGAGCTCGAGAACATCCGCAATTTCATCACCAGCTCGTCGTTGACGCTTCTCATCGACATGGTCTTCACCTCGGTGTTCCTCGCGGTGATGTTCGCCTATTCGGCGCAGATGAGCTTCATCGTGCTGGCGTCGTTCCCGTTCTACATCGCGATCTCGGCCGTGGCGACGCCGCTGTTTCGCCGCAGGCTGGACGAGAAATTCCGCCGCGGCGCCGAGAACCAGGCCTTCCTGGTCGAGAGCGTTAGCGGCATCGAAACGCTGAAGGCGATGGCGGTCGAGCCGCAGATGCAGCGCCGCTGGGAAGAGCAGCTCGCCGGCTACGTCTCGGCGAGCTTCGGTGTCACCAGTCTCGGCAACACGGCAAGCCAGCTCGTGCAGCTCGTCAGCAAGGTCGTCACTGCCGGCATTCTCTATGTCGGCGCCAGGCTGGTGATCGGTGACGCACTGACCGTCGGCGAGCTCGTGGCCTTCAACATCTTCGCGGGGCGGGTGTCGGCCCCGGTGCTGCGGCTCGCGCAAGTCTGGCAGGATTTTCATCAGGCGCGGCTGTCGATCGCGCGGCTCGGCGACATCCTCAACAGCGCGGCGGAGCCGGCTTACTCCGCCGCCCGCGCGGGGCTGCCGCCGATCCGGGGCAACATCCGCTTCGAGCACGTCTCCTTCCGCTACCGCCTCGATGGGCCGGAGATCCTGCACGATGTCTCATTCGACATTCCAGCCGGACAAACCGTCGGCATCGTCGGATCGTCCGGCTCGGGCAAAAGCACCTTCGCCAAGCTGGTGCAGCGGCTCTACGTTCCGCAAGGCGGCCGCGTGCTGGTCGACGGAATGGATCTGATGACGACCGACCCGGCCGGGCTCCGTCGGCAGATCGGAATCGTGCTCCAGGACAACATGCTGTTCAACCGGTCGGTGCGCGACAACATCGCGCTGGCCGATCCGAGCCTGCCGATGGACCGCATTATCGACGCGGCGAAGCTGGCGGGCGCGCATGATTTCATTCTGGAGCTCCCCGAGGGCTACGATACGGTGGTCGGCGAGCGCGGCTCAACGCTCTCGGGCGGGCAGCGCCAGCGCATCGCGATCGCCCGCGCGCTGGTGGGCAATCCCCGGATCCTGATCTTCGACGAAGCCACCAGCGCGCTCGACTATGAAAGCGAGCGGATCATCCATGACAACATGAAGGAGATCGCGAAAGGCCGCACGGTCCTGATCATCGCGCACCGTCTGTCCACCGTCCGCGGCGCCGATCGCATCTTCACCCTGGAACGCGGCCGTCTGGTCGAGGACGGCACGCATGATGCGCTGATCAAGACCGGCGGGCGCTATGCCGCCCTGCATCGTCTCCAGGGAGGCATTTATGAGGTCGGCTAGCGCTGTGCCGGCCGCTCGGCCGGAGCAGACCGTGATCCCGTTCCGGAATGGAAAGGGGCGGGGCGCCGAGGAAGTCGCCTTCCTGCCGGCGGCGCTGGAAATCACGGAAACACCGCCATCGCCGATCGGCCGCGCCATCGCCATGGTCCTGATGCTGCTTGTCTGCGCGGCGATGGCCTGGTCGGCCTGGGGCACGATCGACATCGTGGCCTCCGCAACCGGCAAGGTCGTGTCGAGCGGGCGAAGCAAGGTGGTCCAGCCGTTCGAGACCGGCGTGGTGCGCGCCATTCACGTGCAGGACGGCCAATCGGTCAAATCGGGCGACCTGCTGATCGAGCTCGATCCGACCGTGAACGCCGCGGAGCGCGATCGTCTGCACGACGATCTCATGGCCGAGCGGCTCAACGTCGCGCGCCTCCGCGCCGCATTGGCAGGCGGCGAAGAGGTGTCCGCCGATCTCGTCGTACCAGAGGACGCCGATCCCATGCTGGTCGCGACGCAGCGACAGCTCCTCGCCAATCAGGTCAGCGAGAACAGGGCCAAGCTCGCGGCGCTGGCGCGTCAGGAAGCGCAGAAGGAGGCCGAACATCAGACGATTGCGGCGACGATTCACAAGCTTGATGCGTTGCTGCCGGTCACCCAGCAGCGTGTCGAGATTCGCAAGACGCTGATGGAGAAGGAGATCGGCTCGAAGCTGACCTACTATGAGACCCTCCAGCTCCAGATCGAGCAGCAGGAGGAGCTTCGCGTCCAGAGCAGCCGCTTGAAGGAGGCCGAGGCGGCCGTCGCCGCGATCCGGGAGACTCGCATCCAGGCCTTGGCCGAGTACAGGAAAAGTCTCTCCGACGAGCTTGCCAAGAGCGAACAGAAGGCCAATGGCGTCGCACGCGATCTGATCAAGGCGCAGCAGAGGACGAGGCTTCAGCAACTGACGTCGCCAGTCGACGGCGTCGTGCAGCAGCTCGCGGTCCACACTGTGGGCGGCGTGGTCACGCCCGCGCAGTCGCTGCTGGTGATCGTGCCGACCGATACGCGGCTCGAGATCGAGGCGATGATCTCCAACCGCGATATCGGATTTGTCGAGGCCGGGCAGGGCGCCGCCATCAAGATCGACACTTTCAATTTCACCCGCTACGGGCTTCTCGCAGGCCGGGTCGTGAGCGTCTCGCAGGACGCCATCATCCGCGACCGGCCGCAGGAGCGCGGGAGCGACCGTGCGCTCGCGACGCAACGCGACAGCAGCGAGCCCAGCGGGCAGGAGTTGAGTTACAGCGCCCGTATCTCGCTCGATCGCACCCAGATGCAGGTGGACGACCGCCTCGTCAACCTGTCCCCGGGAATGGCGGTGACCGTCGAAATCAGGACCGGTTCGCGCACCATCCTGAGCTACCTGCTATCGCCGCTGCAGCGTTACCGGCACGAGATCATGCGGGAGCGCTAGTTCCCACATGATGCTGACGAAGCTTCGCGAGACGCGCCGGCTCAGTCGGTGCGGCAAAGAACAGGTTATTGAACGGCTAATCACCAGGTAGCAAAATACCGGTACTGTGCATGGGGTTGTTTTTGCGATTTTGATGTCGGCCCGGTCGCGGAGGCGTCAGCCCGCCGCCTCGTCGAACTGCGTGCTCGCCTCGAGCCACTGCTCCTCGGCACGTGCCAGCGCGTCGGCCGCATTGGCGCGTGCTTTCGACAGTTGGGCGGCCTGCTTGGGGTCGCGGCTGAAGATGTCGGGCAGGGCGAGCGCGGTGTCGATCTTGCTGATGATCTCGCTGACGCGGGCGATCTCGGTTTCGGCTTCCGCGATGCGTTTCTTCAGCGAGCCGCGATTGTCCGATCTCGGACGCTGCGGCTTCTCGCTCGCGGCGCTGCGTTCGCGCGGCGCGGGCTCGCCATTGCGCGCGGACAGCACCAGGCGGCGATATTCGTCGAGGTCGCCGTCGTAATTGGTCACGGTGCGGTCGGCGACGATCCAGAGTTGATCGGCGCAGGACTCGATCAGATAGCGGTCGTGCGAGACCATGATGACCGCGCCGGGGAATTCGTTGATCGCTTCCGCAAGCGCTGCGCGGCTGTCGATGTCGAGATGGTTGGTCGGCTCGTCCAGGATGATCATGTTGGGGCCGAAGAAGGTCGCAAGTCCCAGCAGGAGCCGCGCCTTCTCGCCGCCCGACAATTTTCCGACCTTGGTGTCGGCCGCCTTGCCGGAGAATCCGATGGCGCCGGCGCGGGCGCGTACTTTCGCTTCGGGCGCCTCGCCCATCAGCTTGCGGACGTGGTCGTAGGTCGAGGCATCCTCGTTCAATTCGTCGAGCTGGTGCTGGGCGAAATAGGCAATCGAGAGCTTGTCGGCGCGGGTCACCTTGCCCGAGAACGGCGCGAGGCGGCCCGCAAGCAGTTTGACCAACGTCGACTTGCCATTGCCATTGGAGCCGAGCAGCGCGATGCGGTCGTCATTGTCGACGCGCAAGGTGACGCGGTTCAGCACGGGCGTGTTCGGATCGTAGCCGACCACGACGTTGTCGGCGGCGATGATCGGCGGCGACAGGATCTTCTCGGGCGCGGGAAAGCTGATCTCGCGCACGTCCTGGGTGACCAGCGCCGTGATCGGCTTCAGCCGTTCCAGCATTTTCACACGGGACTGCGCCTGGCGGGCTTTCGAGGCTTTGGCCTTGAAGCGGTCGACAAAGGCTTGCAGGCGCGCGCGTTCGGCTTCCTGGCGCTTGACCGCTTTGGCATCGAGCATCTCGCGCATGGCGCGTTGCTCTTCGAACGAGGAGTAGGTGCCTTTGTAAAGCGTGAGCTTGCCGCGCTCCAGATGCAGGATCTGGTCGACCGAGCTTTCAAGGAGATCACGGTCGTGGCTGATCACGATCACCGTGCGCGGATAATGGGCGAGGTGATCCTCGAGCCACAGCGTCCCCTCGAGGTCGAGATAGTTGGTGGGCTCGTCGAGCAGCAACAGGTCGGGCGCCGCGAACAGCGTTGCGGCGAGCGCAACGCGCATGCGCCAGCCGCCGGAGAATTCGGCGCAGGGGCGGAGCTGGTCGTTGGCGGAGAAGCCGAGGCCGGACAGGATGGCGGCGGCACGGCTCGGTGCCGAATGCGCGTCGATGTCGACCAGCCGGGTCTGGATCTCGGCGATCCGGTGCGGATCGGCCGCGCTCTCGGCCTCGGTGAGCAGCGCGTCGCGTTCGAGGTCGGCCTTGAGCACGACTGAGATCAGGCTCTCGGGGCCGTTCGGCGCTTCCTGCGCGAGGCTGCCGACGCGCCAGCGAGGCGGCAGGGTCACCGTGCCGTGCTCGGCGGCGAGCTCGCCGCGGATCACCTTGAACAGGGTCGATTTGCCGGTGCCGTTGCGACCGACCATGCCGACGCGCGATCCGGGCGTGATCTGCACGGAACTCTGGTCAATCAGAAGGCGTCCGGCGAGGCGGATGGAGAGGTCGGTGATGGAGAGCATGCGGCCTTGTCACCGCACCCGCGATCAAACGCAACCCGTTTTTCCGTGTCTGCAAGCCGGTGCGTGTCAACTCAGTGCGAATCGCGCTCGCGCTGCTTCAGCTCATTGAGGAGTTGCTCGAGGTGCGTCGGAAGCCTGGCTTCGGGCCGCAGGCTCTGCTGGAGCCGTTCGGCCACGGCATCGGAGATCGAGCGGCTGGTGCGCCGGTCGATTTGCTCGCTGTCATTGGCAAAAGGGCCAGCCATCGCAGGGTTCCGTGTTCTCAAAGAAGCAACACGGTACCAAGTCCTTGGCCCCCAAATGGTTTCGCCACTCGCGGCGATTGCGCGGCATTCTAGCAAAAATTGTGTGAAGCCGCGCAATGTCCCCCTCCGAATACAAAGCCCCGGCGCTGGGGGACGCCGGGGCTTCGCTTGGAAGGTACCTTGGGGGGCTCAGGTACCTTTGGAAAGGTGCTGTCGGGCTCAGTAGCAGCGGTTGATCATCCGCCAGCGGGGTCCCCAGGGGGTCGGGACCAGCCGGCGCACATAGCAGCCGCCATAGCCGTAGGAGACGGGGGCATAGAAGCGCGGGCCACCCCAGCCGTAACCGTGATGCCAGCCGCCGCCGCCGCCGTGCCAGCCCCAGCCGCCACCATGCCAGTACGCAGAGGCGGAGGTCGGTGCCAGCGCGGCACCAAGCGCAACCGCGGCAACAGCGGCGAGCGAAAGTTTCCTCAACATGGTGATCTCCTCAAAACTGCCGACGCGGGGCTATCGCGTCGATGGAAAGGCCGCCGAAACGGTCCGCCTCGGGAGGAGGCTTTGGTTTCGATGGACCTGAGGTTATCCGAGCGAGGCTGAACCAAACCCTGACGAGGCCTTCAGATTGGGTTCATTTAGGTGAAATCGTCGTAATCCATGTTGGCATTCTGACTCCTGGCCTGCGGCCAAGCGCCCGCGAGGCGGTTTTGGCGGTCGCTTGCCGTATGGCGAAGGCGCCGATATAAGCCCGGCAACTCCGAACCACCGTTTTCTCTTCAAGGACAAGATCATGGCCATCGAACGCACCTTCTCGATCATCAAGCCCGACGCCACAGCGCGTAACCTCACCGGTGCGGTTAACGCCGTGATCGAGAAGGCGGGCCTGCGCATCGTCGCGCAGAAGCGCATCCGCATGACCAAGGAACAGGCCGAGACCTTCTATGCGGTCCACAAGGCGCGCCCCTTCTTCGGTGAGCTCGTGGACTTCATGACGTCGGGCCCCGTGGTGGTCCAGGTGCTGGAAGGCGAGGGTGCCGTCTCCAAGTATCGCGACGTGATGGGGGCGACCGATCCGTCCAAGGCGGCTGACGGCACCATCCGCAAGCTCTACGCCAAGTCGATCGGTGAGAACTCCGCGCACGGTTCGGATGCGCCGGAGACCGCCGCGATCGAGATCGCGCAATTCTTCTCGGGCAACGAGATCGTCGGCTGATCCGTCAGCCGATCAGGTAACGAGACGCGGCGAAAGGACGTAGTGTGAACTGGCTCTGGCAGATCTTCGATCCCGCTACGATCGGGGCATTCTTCACCCAGTTCCGCGTTGAGATGGCCGAACCGACCTTCTGGGTCGCGGTCGGCAAGATCATCTGGATCAACATCCTCTTGTCCGGCGACAATGCGCTGGTGATCGCGCTCGCCTGCCGCGGCCTCAAGCCGCGGCATCGGCTGTGGGGCATGATCCTGGGTGCCGGCGCCGCGGTGGTGCTGCGGATCATCTTCACGGGCATCGTCGCGAGCCTGATGGAGCTGCCGTACCTCAAGCTGGTCGGCGGTCTTGCGCTGATCGTGATTGCGGCAAAGCTGCTGGTGCCGGAACAGGAGGACGAGGACGGCGTGGAGTCGGCTTCGCATCTGTGGCAGGCCGTGCAGATCGTCGTCGTCGCCGACATCGTCATGAGCCTGGACAACGTCATTGCGGTGGCCGCGGCCGCCAATGGCAGCGCGCCCTTGCTGGTGCTCGGTCTTGCTATCAGCGTGCCCTTGATCGTCGCCGGTGCGGCGCTGATCATGGCGCTGCTCGCAAAGCTGCCGGTTCTGGTGTGGGCCGGCGCGGCGCTGCTCGGCTGGATTGCGGGCGAGGTGATCGCTACCGATCCCGGCATCGCGCCGAGGCTGCACACGCTGTCCGACGGTCCGTTCGGCGCCTCGCTCGACAACGTGCTCAGCGCCTTGCGCATCCCGCCGCAATTCGCCCATGGCGGCGGAGGCGGCGAATATCTGTGCGCAGCTCTCGGCGTAGTCGTCGTGCTGGCCGTCGGCTCCATCTGGCGCCGGCGCAGCATGAGCGCGGCCGCGCTGGAATCCTCCGAGCGCCACGCCAAGGCCTCGGCGGAATAGGCTTATCTTTCGAGCATAATCTTTTCGGAAAAGCGCTTCAGGCTTTTCCGGATCATGCGCTAGCGCCGCACGATCGAGCCGGCGCGGTTGATCAGGCGGGCGAGCGCGCGGAAGCGGCTGCCGACGCGATCCGCGACGAGATCGCCGAGGCGGTGCTCGAACACCAGCAACAGCTTGCGGCCCACGCTGCGGAAATGCGTCGCGGGCAAGACGCCCGGACGCGCCGCCGAGATCAGATGCGCAACGCGGAAGGCCGCGCCGAGTAGGCGGGCGCGTTCGAGTTGCGCCGGCGTCAGCAGCTCCTGCATGGCGACCGGCGGCTGGTTCTCCTCGCTGAGCCCCGCATAGCGATAGAACACGGACAGGCCGACGAAGGCGCGCTCGGTGTGGGTGATCGCGCCGAAATTGCCGTTGACGACGAGGCTCAGCGTCTGCTCGCCGCGATGATCGGGATGCACCCGCCAGCCGATGTCGGACAACAGGCACGCGGCGTGGCGCAGACGGCGGTCCTCCTCGGTCTCGCGCAGCTTCACCACGCGCGCGAGGCGGTCGGTCCAGGCGATCAACTCGCGCGCGTGCTTTGCCGAACGAGACAGCAGCTGGTTCAGCTCCTCGGCCGCGCAGATCAGTCCGTCCTTGTTGCGTTCGGACTCCGGCAGCTTCTCGTGCAGCAGGCCCTCGCGCACGCCGAAGGTCGAGAACACGATGGTCTTCGGCTTCGCCACCCGGATGATGTGCTCGAGCACCAGTGCCGCATAGGTGAGGAGCGGGCGCCGGGCGTCGGCGACGATCTCGATGTCTGCAAGCATGCCGGCGGCCGCAAGCCGGCGGAGACGTCGGGAAAAATCGAGCGCCTCGGCAGCCGAAATCGAATAGCCGTGCATCACCTGGAGCGGGTAGCCGCTCTGGATGATGTGGATGCGCGCCAGCGCGCGCCAGGTACCGCCGACGGCGTAGAAGCTGCGGCCGCTCCCGGCCTTGAGCTGCGGCACCCCGTCGAGCGCTTCGCGCACGATGCGGTCGGCGCGTTTCAGGGATTTATGCGCGAGGTCCTGCAGCGCGAGGCCGCCGAGTGGCAGCGTCACGCCGCTGCGCACCGTGTTTTTGCGCACGTCGATCAGTTCGAGCGAGCCGCCGCCGAGGTCGCCGACGATGCCGTCGGGATGATGGATGCCGGAGATCACGCCAAGCGCCGACAGCCGCGCCTCGCGCGGGCCCGACAGGATCTCGATCTTCACCGCGCAGATGCGCTCGGCTTTCGCGATGAAGTCGGGGCCGTTGGAGGCGTCGCGGCAAGCGGCGGTCGCAATCGCAAACACCCGCCCGACCTGCATCACCCGGCACAGCGCACGGAAGCGCTTGAGCGAGGTCAGTGCCTTGTCGACGGCGTCGGGCGCTAGCAGGCCCGTGCTCTGCACCTCGCGCCCGAGCCCGCACAGCGTCTTCTCGTTGAAGATCGGAATCAGGCTCCGCGTCAGTCCCTCGTAGACGACGAGACGGACCGAGTTGGAGCCGATGTCGATGACCGCGACGCTCGAGCCGCGCTTGCGCGGCCGCTTCACGTCGACGATCCCGGATCAGGATTGATGACGTTCATTACGGCGCGTGAGGCGGCGCGGCGAGGATTCCTTGAGCGACTTACCACGGCCAGACAGACTCGGATTGGTCATGAAGTAGTTGTGGACGTTGAAAGGCTCCTCGCCCTTCGCGGTCTTCATACGCGTTGAGGACCCGTCCGGCAACAATTGCCAGCTCTGTTCATTGTCCTTGAGATTGGCGACCATGATCTGTTCGAGAACCTGCTGATGCACCGTGGGATTTTGCAGCGGACACAGCACCTCGACGCGGCGGTCGAGATTGCGCGGCATCATGTCGGCCGAGGAGATATACACAGCCGCTTTCGCGCTCGGCAGGCCCTGGCCCATGCCGAAGCAGTAAATTCGGCCGTGTTCGAGGAATCGTCCGATGATCGACTTGACGCGGATGTTCTCCGACAGGCCGGGAATGCCGGGCCGCAGGCAGCAGATACCGCGCACCACAAGCTCGACCTGCACGCCGGCCTGTGAGGCCTCGTAGAGCGCGTCGATAATGTCGGGGTCGACCAGCGCGTTCATCTTCATCCAGACCGCACCGGGCCGGCCGTGGCGCGCATGCGCGGTCTCGCCCTGGATGTGCTCGATGATGCGCTTGCGCAAGGTCAGCGGCGAGACCGCCATCTTTTCAAGATCGCTCGGCGCGGCATAGCCGGTGATGAAGTTGAACACGCGGGCGGCATCGCGGCCGATGGTCGGGTCCGAGGTGAAGTAGGAGAGGTCGGTGTAGATGCGCGCGGTCACCGGGTGGTAATTGCCGGTGCCGGTGTGGACGTAAGTCGTGAGGCTGCCGCCCTCGCGGCGCACCACCATCGACAATTTCGCGTGGGTCTTCAGTTCGAGGAAGCCATAGACGACCTGCACGCCGGCGCGCTCGAGGTCGCGTGCCCAGCGGATGTTGGCCTCCTCGTCGAAGCGGGCCTTCAGCTCGATCAGCGCGGTGACGGATTTGCCGGCTTCTGCAGCTTCCACGAGCGCGCGCACGATCGGCGAGTTGCTCGAGGTGCGGTAGAGCGTCTGCTTGATGGCGACGACGTCGGGGTCGCGCGTCGCCTGCTGGAGAAACTGCACCACGACGTCGAAGGATTCATAGGGGTGATGAACGACGAGATCCTTCTGCCGGATCGCAGCGAAGATGTCGCCGCCTTGCTCGCGCACGCGCTCGGGATGGCGGGGCACGTAAGGGGTGAATTCCAGATCGGGCCGGTCGAGGCGGGTGAGCTGCGAGAGCTCGTTCATGGCGAGCACGCCATCGACCAGGAACACCTCGTCGTCGGCGGTCGACAGCGCGTGCTGTACGAAGCTGCGCAGCTGCTCCGGCATCTTGGCATCGATCTCGAGCCGGATCACCGAGCCGCGGCGGCGGCGCTTCAGCGCGGTCTCGAACAAGCGGACGAGATCCTCGGCCTCTTCCTCGATTTCGAGTTCGGAGTCGCGGATGACACGGAAGGCGCCCTGGCCGTGAAGATTGTAGCCGGGGAACAGGCGGTTGATGAATAGCGCGGTGGCCTGCTCCAGCGAGATCAGCCGGACTATCTTGCCCTCGGCCGGCAGGCGGATGAAGCGGTCGATCTTGCCGGGCATGCGGATCAGCGCGTTCATCTGCTTGCCGTCGGCGGCGCGCGTGAGCTGGAGCGCGATGGTGAAGCCGAGGCTCGGAATGAACGGGAAGGGGTGGGCCGGGTCGATCGCGAGCGGTGTCAGCAGCGGGAACACGTTACTGAGGAAGTAGTCCTCGACCCAGGTTCGTTCCGCTTTGGTGACTTCCTTGCCCTCGACCAGCACGATGCCCTCGTCGGCGAGCGTGCCGCGCAGGTCGCGCCAGATTGCCTGCTGGTCGGAGGCAAGCTGCGAAACGGTCCGGTTGATGAGCGCGAGCTGCTCGGACGGCGTCAGACCGTCGGGGCTGCGCTCGGCAATGCCCTCGCGCACCTGGGCCTTGATGCCGGCGACGCGGACCATGAAGAACTCGTCGAGGTTATTCGCTGAAATCGACAGGAATCGCACCCGCTCCAGCATGGGGTGGCTGGGATTGACCGATTCCTCCAGGACGCGGCGGTTGAAGTGCAGCCAGGAGAGCTCGCGATTGATGAACCGCTCGGGGCTCGATGCGATCGCCGGCGGGCCTTCGGCTTCCGGGGCTTTTTCTTTAACTTCAACAGCTTGCGCAGAGTCCATCAGAAGTCGATCCATCCAGTTCGCCCCAATTTGCGACTTACGCGCAAAACCCGCGGGAGCATGTGTTAGAGCGATGACGTTTCGATGACATTGATGTTCCGCGGCCCGGCCGCGTCAAGCCGCCTTGGTCAGACATCCCGGAGCAGCTCGGCCGCCAGGGCCCGGGTGACGGGGCGGCCGAGGCGCAGGGCCTCGCTGTCCAGCAGGTCCACAGCCCGTCGGGCGGCGGCCGAGGACCGCTCCAGGCGAGTGGCGAGGTAGCTGACCACGCTCTCGTCCATGGCGAGCTGGCGGTCGGCGCAGAATTTGACGATCAGGCCGCGGAAGAGCTGGTCGTCAGGCGGCAGCAGCGAGATAACGGGGACAGCGCGGAGCCGCGAGCGCAGGTCGGCGAGCTCGATCTCGAGAGAGGCGGGCGCCTCGCGTCCGGTGAAGAGGACGTAGGCGCCGTCCTCGCGGGCCAGATTCATCAGATGGAACAGGGCGCGCTCATCGAATCCCCTCGCCTTGGGATCCTCGACCACCAGCGCGCCGGTGGCGAGCGCAGCCGGGACGGCTTCGGCGGTCAGCCCATTGGCCGTGGTCGAGCGGGCGCCTGAGGCCTCGGCCCAGATCGCGGCGAGATGGCTCTTGCCGCTTCCTTCCGGGCCGGCCAGCCACATGATCCGGTTCGGCCATTCCGGCCAGGCGTCGATGAGGGCAAGTCCGGCGGCGTTGACGGGGCCTTCGAGGAAATTGTCCCGGCTCAGGCTCTCCGCATGCGGTAGCGAAAACGCCAATTGTCGGGGATGAACGCGGCCTGGCACGCTTGCTTTGCTCCGTGCCGGCATATGCCGGCTTGGTTTGAAGAGATGCGACTTAATCGAACGGGAGTTGGCCTTTGCGGGGCCGCTTCCCAACTCATTTGGCCTCGATCGTGCTGCTACTTGGCCTCGATCGTGCTCATGTGCCGCAACCACTCGACGAGATAGAGCGACACGGAGGAGAGCGTGAAGATCGTGACGAGGCCCATCAGGATTATATCATAAGGACCGGCTTTGAAGCCGAAGGCGAGGGCGGCCAGTACCAGCGCTGCGAACGCCACCTGGGCCACAGTGTTGAGCTTGGATACCTTCGAGGGCTTCATCTCCACAGGGCGGTCGAACAGCCACGATATGATCACGGCGGCGACGATCATGATGTCGCGCGAGACCACCAGGATGACGATCCAGCGCGGAATCGCGCCCCAGATGCCCAAGGCCATGTAGATCGAGACCAGCAGCGCCTTGTCGGCGAGCGGGTCGAGCAAGGCGCCGAGCTCGCTCGTCATGTTGAAGCGCTTGGCAAGGAAGCCGTCGACCGCGTCGCTGATACCGGCGATCAGGAAGACGGCGAACGCCACCTCCATTTGGCTCGACACGATGGCCCAGACGATGATCGGGACCAGCATGATGCGGCCCAAAGTAATGATGTTCGGTATACTCACACGGCGCTTCCCGGCACCCGGCCTGACCTCGAATTCGGCCCTTTGCAGGCTGAACCGGTTGATATCTCTACATAGTATACGGCGGCGCGCCATGCGAGCCATTGCGCGTCCCCGGAATTCGACGTAACCAGCCGCAAACCCACTGGAAATCGGGCATGACCGACCGCAAAAACGGCCTCACTTACGCCGATTCAGGCGTCGATATCGATGCGGGCAACCGCTTGGTCGACCTGATCAAGCCGATGGTGCGCGCCACCGCACGGCCCGGCGCCGACGCCGAAATCGGGGGATTCGGCGGCCTATTCGATCTCAAGGCCGCCGGTTTCAAGGATCCCATCCTGGTGGCCGCGACCGATGGCGTCGGCACCAAGCTCAAGATCGCGATCGAGACCGGCCTGCATGGCGGGATCGGCATCGACCTCGTCGCCATGAGCGTCAACGACCTCGTGGTGCAGGGCGCCGAGCCGCTGTTCTTCCTGGACTATTTTGCCTGCGGCAAGCTCGATCCGGAGGCGACCGCGTCGATTGTCGCCGGCGTCGCCGAAGGCTGCCGCGAATCCGGCTGCGCCCTGATCGGCGGCGAGACGGCCGAGATGCCCGGCCTCTACAAGGACGGCGACTACGACCTCGGCGGCTTTGCCGTCGGCGCCGCCGAGCGGGGCACGCTCCTGCCGCGCAAGGACATCGCCGCCGGCGATGCCGTGATCGGGCTCGCTTCGTCGGGCGTGCACTCCAACGGTTTCTCGCTGGTGCGCAAGATCGTGGAACAATCCGGCCTCGGCTTCGGGGCGCAGGCGCCGTTTGCGCCCGTCATGACGCTCGGCGGCGCGTTGCTGACGCCGACGCGTCTCTACGTCAAATCCTGCCTGCGCGCGATCCGCGAGACCGGCGCGGTGAAGGGGCTTGCCCACATCACCGGAGGCGGCTTCACCGACAACATTCCGCGCGTACTGCCGAAGCATCTCGGCGTCGGTATCGATCTGGCGCGCCTGCCAGTGCTGCCGGTGTTCAAATGGCTGGCCGCGCAGGCCGGCATCGCCGAGCTCGAAATGTTGCGGACCTTCAATTGCGGGATCGGCATGATCGCAATCGTCGAGCCGGACAAGGTCGAAGAGGTCGTCGAGGTCTTCGCCGATGCCGGTGAGACCGTGGCACAGCTCGGCACTGTGATCCCGGCTGAGGGCGAGCACCGCGTCGTCTATAACGGCCATCTCGATCTGGCGCTGTGATGAAACGCCGCGTCGCCATCCTGATTTCCGGCCGTGGCTCCAACATGGCTGCGCTGATCAAGGGCGCGGCCGCGCCGGATTTTCCGGCGGAGATTTCGCTCGTCATCTCGAACAAGGCCGATGCGCAGGGGTTGGAAAGGGCCAAAGCGAGCGGCGTGAAGACGCTGGTGATCGAAAGCAAGCCGTTCGGCAAGGACCGCGCCGGCTTCGAGAAGGTGCTGCAAGCAGCGCTCGATCAGCACGGCATCGAGCTGATTTGCCTCGGCGGCTTCATGCGCCTGTTCACGGCCGAATTCACCGAGGCCTGGTACGGGCGGATGCTCAACATCCATCCCTCGCTGCTGCCATCGTTCCCCGGTCTCGACCCGCACGGCCAGGCGTTGCGCGCCGGCGTCAAGCTGTCCGGAGCGACAGTGCACTTCGTGATCCCCGAGACCGACGCCGGTCCAATCGTGATGCAGGGCGCCGTTCCCGTCAGCGACCACGACACGGCGGACACGCTGTCGGAGCGTATCCTCGAAGTCGAGCACCGCATCTATCCCGCAGCACTGAGCCTGCTCGCGACGGGCAAGGTCCGGATCGAGGGCGATGTGTGCAAGACCGCGGGCAGCGGGCCGTCGGAGAACTTTCTGGTTGCGCCGTTGGTGCGGTGAAGCGCCGTCGCACTCGGAATACTTTCATCCCAAACAAAAACCCCCGGCAGAGCCGGGGGCAACGTCATGATCTCTTGCGCAGACCGCGAGAGCAATCAGGAAACCTTGAGGTTCTCCGCGGATGCCTTGCCGCGGTTCTCCACGAGGTCGTATTCAACCACCTGATTTTCATTGAGGGTCGAGAGTCCGGCGCGCTCGACGGCGGAGATGTGGACGAAGACGTCCTTGTCACTGCCGTTCGGCTTGATGAACCCATAGCCCTTGGTCGGGTTGAACCATTTGACGGTGCCCTTTTGCGGCATCCTCAGTCTCCTCCGCTAGATACAAAAACGACGCGGCCGCTTTTCGCGTGCCACGCCACAAACGGGCCTCCGGTAGTCTGTTCGAGTCTTGAGTTTCAATGTCGCGAAACGCACAGTCGAGCGGCCAATTCCGATTGTGTCCGATATTGCAACATGAAAATCGCCCGTTAGCAAGCCGCGCGCGAATTTCAAGAGCCCGACCGGAGTGCCCGTCCGCAATTTGCGACCTGTGGCCGCGGAACCACAATCGGAAGCAATGCCTTTGCCCGGACGCGCCAGCCGGTTGACCCTCAGTAACAGTTCGGCACAAATCGCGGCACGCGTGCGCCGCTCCTGTTGCATTTTTGCGCGCCGCCCTTTGCTTCGGGATTTGTCGCCATGTGCTGCACGTCGCAGCCCTCAGAGACACGGCAGGCGATCAGGCTGAACCGCGTCCGTTGGATCGCGGCTGCCGTGGCGTTTGCGCTCATCATGCTACTGTCGACGACATCAGGCTTTGCGCAAAGTCCGACGCCTACGCCTACGCCTACGCCGACCCCGACGCCCACGCCGTCACCGACGCCGATTCCGATTCCGATTCCGATTCCGATTCCGATTCCGACGGTGACCAATTACGACCAGTCGGCCGGCAACAGCGCGCTCAATCTCGGCTCGAATTTCCTGGAGCGGCTCGGCAGCCAGGCTTCTGGCGGCGTCAACCGGGCGTTCCGGACCAATCCCGGCGGCGGCGGCGCATCGGCGGGCGCGGAAGATCCGCGCTACCGCACCTGGTTCGAGGGTTACGGCATCTCGGTCCGGACGGATGCACAAGGAGACTTTGTCGGCGACAAGCGGAAGACGTTTGGCGGTGTCGCAGGCCTTGGCGCGCGGCTCGCGCCGGGTGTCAATCTCGGCTTCTCCGTCGACCAGAGCCACACCGACATCGATGTGCCGCTCGCACTTCAGTCCGCCACGCTGGACCTGACGCAACTCGGCTTCAGCGGCTCCGTCGACAAGGGCCCCTGGACCTGGGCGTTCGCGGTGGTGCACGGCTTCGGCAAGGTCCGCTCCAGCCGGGACACCGGCCTGGGACTTGCGACCGCGGGTTATCGCGCCGCAGTCGACGGCGCGCTGACCGAGATCAGCTATTACTGGACCAAGGATCAGATGCGGATCGTGCCCAAGGGTGCACTGGAATATGTCCGCGCCACCAGCGTCGCGTTCCAGGAGGTTGGCGGCCTCGATCCACTCAATGTCGGCTCGACGGCGCTCTCGCGCGCGCGCGTCATGATCGGAGCCGAGATCGGGCGCTACTTCATCTTCGACCAGAAGATCCTGGACCTGTCCGCCTACGGCAAGTTCGTCGACAATTTCCATCAGAACCTGGGATCGGTGCAAGTCAGCCTCGGGAGTCAGAGCATCGTCGTGCCCGGCATCGGCGAGAGCCGTTACGGCACGGATGCCGGCGCCTCGGCCTCGCTCAGCCTGACCAACACGGCGCGGCTCTACGTCAATTACGACGGCAAGTTCCGCAAGGAGCTGACGTCGCACCAGGGCGCGGTCGGCTTCGAACATCGGTGGTGAGGCGAAGCCTGCCCGCGTCGGCCCAGAGGAGGATCCGGAAAACTGCGAAGCGGTTTCCCGAAAAGATCATGCTCAAGCTTTAAGTCGGCATTGCCGCGACATAGCCCGTCAATCCAAAACCCTCGCGCGCGACCGTCATCATCGGCGCCAGCGCGTTCGGGTGGATGAACTCGTCGCGGAAACAGGGGTGGGCCTTGGGATCGAAGATTTTCTTTAGCCAATCGACCACGATCTTGTGGCGCTCGGAGGCGCGGAACTCCTTGTGATAGGTAAGCCAGAGATCGGCGTGGTGGCTGACGCCGAGATCGACGGCGACGAGCGGGGCGCCGAGCGCGATCGAGACCGTCGGCAGGAATCCGATGCCGGCGCCGCGCTCCACCGCGTAGAGCACGCCGACCGAGGAATTGGTCTTGATCCCGACGATGCCCTCGAGCGACTTAAGTCCGAGCACGCGGGCATAAGCGCCGTCGTCGACCTGCGGAGCGCTCTGCTTGATGATGCGGTGGTTCTTCAGCTCGGCCAGGCTCGCCGGCACGCCGTAGAGGTTTTCGTACTCTTTGGACACGAAGGGATAGATGTGCAGCCGGCCGAGCTTGGCGACGATCAGATCGGGATTGGTCGGCGGCTCGAGCTGGATCGCAATATCGGATTCGAGCCGCGCGACGTCGGCCTGTTCCATCGCGCAGCGCAGGTCGACGGTGATCTTGCGATAGGTCTTCTGGAAGTCGATCAGTCGCGGCAGGATCCAGAAATTGCCGGGACCTTCGGTCACCGCGACCCGCACGGTGCCTGACATGTCGTTCGACGATCGCGAGGCTCGCCGGAACACGTTGAAGGCATGACGCTCCATATGCGCCACGTCGGCGATCATCGCGCTGCCTTCGTCGCTGAGCGTGAGCCCGCTCTGGTCGCGCAGGAACAGCTTGCAGTCGATGCTCTCTTCGAGCCGGTCGATCCTGCGCATCAAGGTGGTGGAGGTGAGCCCGAGCTCCTCGGCGGCGTTGCGGAAACTTTTATATTTTGCGCAAGCTAAAAACAGTTTCAAATCGTCCCAGGACATGTCCAGGGCTTCTTCACGGTGCTGCATTATCGCAGCACCCCGGTGCAATAACTGCTGCATACGCCTGATCCCCAGCCGCTAAGCTCTTGGTCATAGCGGGGCACGAAGGCCGCGAACGATAGAGGGGTGACATGGGTATGGAAAGGGGCACGTTTGCCGCAAGGCATGATTTCGACGCGCTGCCGCTCAGTCCGGATGTCGACGTCCGTCGTGCCCAATTTTCCGAAATCGCCGCGCTTTCGCAGCTGGCGCACCGGCTGGTGCCGGGCGTTCGGATCGGGGCGACTGAGCTTGCAAAATATTTCGCCTTCGATCCCGAGAGCATCCTGACTTTCAGCCGGAAGGGCAAGCTCGTCGGCGGCATGGCCTTCCTGTTTCTCAACGATCGCGGGCATGATGCGCTGCTGCTCGACGAGATCTGCCTCACCGCGCCCGAGACGTGCCATCTCGCGTCCGCGAAGGAAGACGTTTCCGCCATCTACATCTGGGCGATCGCGGCGACGGGGCGTGGCGTCGCCGGTCTCGGCAAGGCCGCGGCTCATCTTAGACAGCTAAGGTTTCGCAACGCGGATTGCTATGCGCAGCCGTCAACCGTGGCCGGACGCGATATCATGAAGGCGACAGGCTTCGAGCCTGTTCCAAGCTTCCAACCCGACCTCTGGTGCTACGAGCGGCCCTGGCATCGGCAGCCGATGCGCATGCCGGGCGCGATCATCCAAGCAAGGAGTTTTGCAGATGCACGGTACTAGGATTCCTCTCGCGAAGCCCGATTCCCGCGCCATCACCATTCGCCTCGCACGCGATCTCAGCGATCTCATGCTGGTCACCTCGATCCGCTCAGCCGTCTATCTCGCCGAGCAGGATTGCCCGTTCGACGAGGAGTTCGACGGGAACGACATGGTCGCCGCGCATTTCATCGGCTATGTCGGCAACGAGCCTGCGGGCTGTCTACGGGTGCGGTTCTTCGGCGATTTCGCCAAGGTGGAACGGCTTGCGGTGCGGCACCAATATCGGCGCTCGCGGGTCTCATTCAAGCTGGTACAGGCGAGCGTCGACTATGTGAAGCGCAAGGGCTTTCGCAAGATCTACGGCCAGGCGCAGGACCGGCTGGTCGATTTCTGGGCTCATTTCGGGGCCAAGCCGCTCGGTCACAATCGCAAGATCACCTTTTCCGACTTCTCCTACACGGAAATGCTGCTGGAGATCGAACCGGGCCCGGATGCCATTACGCTGGACAGCGATCCGTACGTGATCATCCGCCCCGAGGGCGATTGGGACCGGCCGGGCGTGCTCGACGCCTCGGCAGGACGGGCCGTGACGTCGCCGCTGCGGGACGTCGCGCTCGCTGGCCGTTGAAACTGCTGCAGCTGCGCGCAAACCCATGCTGGTTTCCGTCACAGACGATCCGCCGATCCTGGTCTGCGCGGATCTCCAGGTCGAATATCTGACCCCCGGACGTCGCCACGTCATCCTCGACGGCGATGCCGCCACGGCGCGCTGCGTGGAACTGCTGACGCTGTGGCGCGACAATCTCTGGCCGGTGATGCATCTGAAGCGCATCGCGCAGGCGGCCTGGTTCAATCCGGCATCCAGGCTGACCGATTGGATCGCGGAGGCGAAGCCGCGGCCGGGAGAAATGACGTTCGAGCACCCGCTGCCGTCAGCCTACAGTTCGTCGCGGCTTGTGGACTACATGTCCAATATCCGCAATGTCCGTTGCGTGCTCGCTGGCTTTTCCCTCGACGAAACTGTCTTGGCCACCGCTATCGACGGGTTTCACCGCAGCCATCGCTTCCAGGTGGTGGCCGACGCGGTGGCCTGCCGGCAGCCGGGGACAGGCGATGCTGCCGCCTATAAGCATGCAGTAGTGAATGTGATCGGGAATTTTGCTACAATCCAGTCCAGCGCCGAGCTGATCAGAACCAGCGGCGCCGTTGCGGTGTAGGCGGCCGCGATCGACGGATGGAGTGGGACATTGTCACGGGGAGATCAGCTCGAGGAGCTGGCAAGCGACCTGTCGCGTGCCGCCGAGGCGGCGCGCCGTCTTGGTCTGCCCACGACGGTGTATCTGCTCTCGATGGCGCTGGTGGAGGTGCGGGAGGCCGCTGCGGCCGATGGCGATGGGAATGACGACGGCGCGGCGTGACAGCTGCCCGATGTGCGGCTTTGTGCAACGCTGGTGAGCGCTTGCTGCCGACGAATTGACGTTGCAAGTTTTGCGCGGTGGCAATAGCCAAGGAGCTGGATCATCGAGTGATGACGCTGGCCGCGCCGGCGACGTGACGCTTTCAAGGATGCCCGCAAATGTCCATGTTGCCCAATTCGCAAGAGGCCCGGGATGTGGCCTATCAGCTCCATCCCTACACCAACGCGCGCGCCCATCAGCAGGCCGGTCCCCTGGTGATCGAGCGCGGCGAGGGCCCCTACGTGTTCGATGCGTCGGGCAAGCGCTATTTCGAGGCGATGGCAGGCCTGTGGAGCGTCGGGCTCGGCTTCAACGAGAAGCGGCTGGTCGACGCCGCGCACAAGCAGATGCTGGCGCTGCCATTCTATCATACCTTCTCCGCCAAATCGCACGGGCCCTCGATCGATCTCGCCGAGAAGCTGGTCGCACTTGCGCCTGTGCCGATGAGCAAGGTGTTCTTCACCAACTCCGGCTCGGAGGCCAACGACACCGTTCTGAAGTTGATTGCCTATCGCTCCAATGCGCTCGGCCAGCCACAGCGCAAGAAGGTGATCAGCCGGATGCGCGCCTATCACGGCGTCACCATTGCGTCCGCCAGCCTCACCGGCCTGCCGAACAACCACCGCTCTTTCGACTTGCCGCTCCCGAACATCCTGCACACGGGCTCGCCGCATTTCTACAAGGACGGCGCGCCCGGGGAGAGCGAGGAAGCCTTCGCGACGCGGCGAGCCGAGGAGCTCGATGCGTTGATTCAGAAGGAAGGCCCGGACACGATCGCGGCGTTCTTCGGCGAGCCGGTGATGGGCGCGGGCGGCGTCATCGTGCCGCCGGCGACCTATTGGGACAAGATCCAGAAGGTGCTGAACAAATACGACATCCTGTTGGTTGCCGACGAGGTCATCTGCGGCTTCGGCCGCACCGGCAAGATGTTCGGCTGCGAAACCTACGGCATCAAGCCCGACGCGATCGTGGTCTCCAAACAGATCACCTCGAGCTATTTCCCGCTGTCGGCCATCATGATGAACGATCGCATGTTCGAGCCGATCGCCGATGAGAGCAACAAGATCGGCGTGCTCGGCCACGGCTTCACCGCGGGCGGCCATCCGGTCGGCTCGGCGATTGCGCTGGAGAATTTGAAGATCATCGAGGAGCGGGGACTGGTTGCGCACGCCGCCGAGCTCGGTGGCTACATGCAAGGCAAGCTGCGTGAACTCACCAGTCATCCGCTGGTCGGCGAGGTCCGCGGTGTCGGCATGATCGCAGCGATCGAACTGGTGCTGGATAAGGCGCGCAGGACCGCGGCGGCAACGCCGGGCGCCGTCGGCGGCATGGCCAGCCGCATGCTGCAGGAGCGCGGCGTGATCTCGCGCAACATGCTCGACGCCATCGCTATCTGCCCGCCGCTGATCGTCACCAAAGCTCAGATCGACGAGCTGGTCGCGGCGATTTCAGGTGTGCTTGATGACATGAAGCCGGAAGTGGCGAAGCTGACGCCGGCGTAAGGGAAGCGTCAATGCAGGCGGAGCGTTCCGCCGCACCCACCCTGTTGTCCCGGCGAAGGCCGGGACCCATACCGCGAGGTCTCTCGATGGGGATGGTAGGAGCCCGAACGACGAGTCTTCGCCAAACTCTTCCCTGGGGTGATGGGTCCTGGCTTTCGCCAGGACGACGCTGGGGAGAGATGGCGGCCTATTCCGCCCGCTGAACCCCGATCACGCGGCCTTTCTCGACCGCCAGCGCCAGCTCGCCGCGCTTCAGTTTCAGTGCGGCCTCGCCGAACAGCTCGCGGCGCCAGCCGCGTAATGCCGGCACGTCGGCCTCGTCGTCGGCCGCGATCTCCTCGAGATCGTCGACGGTCGCAATCACCTTGCTGGCGACCGCATGGCGCTCCGCGGTCATGCGCAACAGCACCTTCAACAGCTCGACGATCGCGGCGCCATTGTTATTGTTGCGCGGCTTTTCCAGCTTCGGCAGCGTGGCGTGATCGCGCGCCAGGCCGCGCTCGACGGCGGCGACGATGTCGGCGCCCCATTTGGATTTCTCAAAACCCTTCGGCACCGAGCGCAGGTTCGCGAGCTTCTCGATCGTGTTTGGCGCGTGGGTCGCGATGTCGCTGACGGCCTCATCGCGCAGCACGCGGCCTCGCGGCACGTCGCGGCTTTGCGCCTCCTGCTCGCGCCAGGCGGCGACCTCCATCAGGACCGCGAGGTCCTTGGGCTTGCGCACCCGCGTCTTGAGCCGTTCCCAGGCGCGCTCGGGGTGGAAGTCGTAGGTCTTGGGCGAGGTCAGGACCTCCATCTCGATCGAGACCCATTCGCTGCGGCGGCGCTTCTTGAGGTCGGCATCGAGGGCTGCGAACACGTCGCGCAGATGCGTGACGTCGGACACGGCGTAGTGCATCTGCTCCTTGGTCAGCGGCCGGCGCGACCAGTCGGTGAAGCGGTGAGTCTTGTCCGGGCGGTGTCCGGTGACCTTCTCGACCAGCGCGTCGTAGGCGATGCTGTCGCCGTAGCCGAGCACCATGGCCGCGACCTGGGTGTCGAACACCGGATGCGGGATGATGCCCGCCTGATGCCAGATGATCTCGATGTCCTGCCGGGCGGCGTGGAACACCTTCAGCACGGCCTCATTGGCCATCAGCTCGAAGAACGGCTTGAGGTCGATGCCCGCCGCCAGGGTGTCGATGACGATCGCTTCCTCGGCGCTGGCCATCTGCACCACGCACAGCAGCGGGTAATAGGTGGTCTCGCGCAGGAACTCGGTATCGACGGTAATGACGGGGTGCTTGGCCAACCGGCTGCAGGCAGCCGCAAGGTCAGCGGTGGTGGTAATCAGATCCATGAACGGCCCATGACAAGTCCATCAGCCGTTCTGCCGAAAGCGCTGTGATGTCAAGGGGCTCGAAGCGAATTCGAGCCTTGCATTTGGGCCGGAATCGCATTTACCGACGAAAATCCTATTCGTAGCGGACCCGCCGGGAGGGTTTGCGCGTACAAGGCAGGGCCACCACGACCACGCACATGGCGACCAAGGCCAGTCCCAGGAACTCGAAAACCAACAGATCCACAGCAAAACCCCTCAGAAACATTGCTAAACTTGTCTGGGGCGAATTGAGGGTCTGTTAATTCTCGTGGTTACCGGCGGAAGGCCGGGCCGGATGGTGGACGCGGGGTTAACGGGCGCGCCATGCCGTGCAGCGTCGTGGCATCCGGCGTCAGGTCATGAGCTTCGGCAGGGCGGCCGCCAAGGCGTCCACGGCGGCGCGAACTTTCGGCGGCATCCGGGGCGAGCGGGGCCAGAGCGCATGGCAGTCGTAGAGGAATCCCGGCTGACCGCTCAACAGATTGATGAGTGTACCGGCGCGTAGGCGTTCGCGGACCAGCCAGTATGGCAGCCAGGCCAGTCCCATCCCCTGTGTCGCGGCATCCGCAATCGCATCGAGATCGTCGAACCTGAGCCTTCCCGCCGGCATGATTTCGCTCGGAGGCTGGCCCTTGCGGGGAAACAGCCACGGCCGGACGCGTCCGGAGCGGCGATAGATGATCGCCTGATGCTGGGCAAGATCGTCGAGCGATTTCGGCTTGCCGTTGGCGCGCAAATACGAGCGCGCGCCGCACACCACCATGCGCTGGCTTGCGATGCGCCGCGTCTTCAGGCCGGATTGATCGTGCAGATCGCCGGTCCGGATCGCAAGATCATAGCGGCCCTCGATGATGTCAGCGATCGGGTCGCCGAACGAGAGATCGAGCTCCAGATCGGGATATCGTCGCGCAAGCTTCATCAGCAAGGGGGCGATGCAGTGCCGGCCGAGCAGGGCGGGCATGGTCACGCGGAGCCGGCCACGCGGCTCGGACAATTCGTCGGAAGCGACGGCGTCGGCGGCCTCGGCTTCAGCGAGCACAGTGCGGCAGCGCTCGTAATAGGCTTGGCCCGTCTCGGTCAAGCTCTGGCGCCGTGTGGTGCGGTTGAGGAGGCGGACGCCCAGGCGCTCCTCGAGGAAACGAACGTGCTTGCCGACCATTGGCCCCGACATTTCGAGCGCATCGGCGGCGGCGGCGAACGAACCCACATCGACCGCCTTGACGAAGACGGCCATGCTGGTCAGGCGGTCCATGATTGCAAACTCCTGGTTTCGACTGTTCACCCCTCTGAACCCTTTATCCAGTGCCGCCCGGTTGCCATAGCTCCATTCAATTCAATTGTTTTGGAGTGTGTTCATGGCGCGCGTCGTTCGCTTCCACAGACATGGTGGCCCCGAGGTGCTGCGCATCGAGACCGTCGACGTCGCGCCGCCAGGGAGGCGCGAGGTGCAGATCAGGGTCAAGGCCCTTGGGCTCAATCGTGCGGAAGCGCTCTTGCGGAAGGGGACCTATATCGAGACCGCGACGTTTCCGTCCGGCCTTGGTCTCGAGGCCGCGGGCATCGTCGAGGCGATCGGCGAAGCCGTGAGCGGCTTTTTGCCGGGCGAGGCCGTCAGCATCGTGCCGCCCGTGTCGATGGTGCGATGGCCCGCTTATGGCGAGCTCATCACGTTTCCGGCGGAGTTCGTCGTGAAGCACCCGCCCGAGCTCGGCTTCGACGCGGCGGCCGCGGTATGGATGCAATATCTAACGGCGTTCGGCGCTCTGGTCGATATTGCTGGGCTAAAGCGAGGGGAGGCGGTGGTTATTACGGCGGCGTCGAGCAGTGTCGGGCTTGCAGCAATTCAGATCGCGAACCGGATCGGTGCGATCCCGATTGCAGTGACGCGAACCTCGATCAAGCGGCAGGCCTTGCGCGATGCTGGCGCCGCCGACGTCATCGCCTCGGTGGAAGAGGACATCCGGTCGCGCCTGGAGGACATCGTCGGCTCAAACGGCGTTCGCGTGGTGTTCGATGCGGTCGGCGGCCCCATATTTGAGCCGCTCACCGCCGCGATGTCGCCGGGTGGCGTTCTCATCGAATATGGCGGCCTGAGCCCCGAGCCGACGCCATTTCCGCTTTTCAGCGTCCTGACCAAAAGCCTGACGCTACGCGGCTATCTCGTGCACGAGATCATCCGCGATCCCCCGCGGCTTGCTAAGGCGAAGACCTTCATCCTCGACGGGCTGCGGGACGGTGCATTGCAGCCGATCATCGCCAAAACGTTTCAGTTTGAGGAGATCGTCGAAGCGCATCGCTATCTGGAGTCAAACGAGCAGTTCGGCAAGATCGTGGTAACGATTGGAGGACCGTAGGGTGGGTTAGCCGAAGGCGTAACCCACCACTTTTCTCACACGCGGAACTGCCTTGGTGGATTACGCCTTCGGCTAATCCACCCTACGAAGCTTCGAGGCCCTTACGGCAGCTTCAGCGACGTCTCCGCATTGTACGGCTTCAGCGTCTCGTCGGCGGCCTTCTGGGCGGCGACGAGCGCCTCCTTCGGCTGCTTCTTGCCGTTGAGGACGAGCATGACCTCGTCCTCCAGCGTCTTGCGCACGGGTACGGTCTTGTAGGTCGCAAACCACGGTTTTGCGACCTCGAGCTGCTCGCCGGCGGTCTTGGCGTCCGGGTTCTTGTTCAAGAATTCGACCATGTCGGGCGTCTTGTAGGCGGCCATGTTGGGGGCGAAATATCCGGTGGCGCGGCTCCACCAGCCGCTCTTCTCGGGCGAGGTCATCCACTTGATCAGCGTCCATGCGGCCTTCTGCTTGTCGGCTTCCTGGCCCGCCGGAACGATCAGCGAGGCGCCGCCGATCGGCACGGCGTTGCGGACGTTGCGCGGGATGAAGGCGACTTTGTAGGCGAACTTGGCGTTGTCACGCACATAGGTCAGCGAGCCCGTCGAGAGCATCATCATCGCGGCATTGCCGGAAATGAAGGAGGTGCTGACGGCCGGGCCAGGCGTCGCGCCGGGCGGGTGAACCTTGTGCTTGGTGACGAGGTCGTTCCACCAGGTCAGCGCGCCCAGCATCGAGGGCGTGTCGTAGTAGACCTCGCCGCCGAACTCCTCGTTGTAGTAGCGCCCGCCATTGGTCATGGTGAGCGTTTCCATCATCCAGCCGCAATAATCGTAGGCGCAGGGGATCGCGATGCCCCATTGGGTCACCTTGTCACCCTCGCGCTTGGTGAGCTTCTTGGCCCAGTCGGTCAATTCAGCCCAGGTCTGCGGCGGCTTGCTCGGATCGAGGCCCGCTTCCTTGGCCTTGTCGGCGTTGATGTAGAGCAGCGGCGTCGAGTTATGGAATGGCACGCCGTAGACTGAGCGGTTGATCACCGCGTTGCCCTGCAGCGCCGGAAAGAACTGGCCCAGAAACTGCTCCTTGGTGGTGCCGTCGGCGGCGATCAAGGGATCGAGGTTGGTGAGCTCGTTCTCGATCTGCATATCGAGCAGGAAGTTCGCCGACATGATCACGGCAGCCGGCGGCTTGCCGGCCTTGATCGAGGCGCGCGTCTTGATCAGCGTGTCGTCATAAGAGCCGGTGTAGACGGCTGTCGCCTTGATCGCGGGATGGGTCTCGTTGAACTCCTTGATCAAGGTGCCCATGTCGCGGGCGAGCTTGCCGTCGACGGGGACGGGGAAGAACAGGTCGATCTCGGTCGGGCCTTCGGCCAGCGCCGGGAAGGTGAGGGCGCTTGCCAAAGTGCCTGCAATGGCAAGGCCAAGCATGATCCTGCGGGAAAACAGCATCGAGAAATCTCCTATTTGATGCGTGAGGTGACGAAAGAGCTGATGAAGCGTTTCTGGAAGATCAGGAAGGTGATGAGCAGCGGTGCGATCACCATCAGCGTGCCGGCGGCGATGGTGCCCCAGGCCTGCGTGCCTTCCGCGGTCGCGGTGAACACCGAGAGTCCCACCGTGAGCGGCCGCTTGTCCGGCGAGTTGATCACCATCAGAGGCCACAGGAAGTCGTTCCAGTGGCTGGTCACGGAGATGATGGCGAAGGCCGAGAAGCTCGGCATCGACAGTGGCACGTAGATGTGGCGGATGCGCTGGAGCAGGCTGGCGCCGTCGATCAGGGCAGCGTCTTCCAGCTCGGTCGGGATAGCCTCAAACGCTTGCCGCATCAGGAAGGTGCCGAAGGCGGAAGCGAAGAACGGCATCATCACGCCGGTGAGCGTGTCGTAGAGGCCGAGCTGCGCCACCAGGCTCAAATTGGGCACGATCAGCAGCACCGGCACCAGCATCAGCTGCATCAGGAACAGATAGAAGATCAGCGATTTTCCGGCGAAGTCGAGCCGGGCAAAGGCAAAGCCCGCCAGCGTGATCGTGACGACCTGCACCAACAGGATGCCGGTGCAGATCATGATAGTGTTGAGGGTGTAGCGCGGGAAATCGCCGATCTCCCAGGCGTCCCTGATATTGTCGAGCGTCGGCTTCAGGCTCGGCATCAACTCGGCCATCAGATTGATGCCGTCGGATGCCGGGCGCAGCGTCGCCACGCCCATCCACAGGAACGGGATCAGCCAGACGACCGCGAGCAGCACGGTCAGCGCAAAGCCGAGCTTTGGCGTGATCTCGCGGCGGGTGGCGAGCGGGGCGTCCTTGAAGAGCTTACCGATCAGCTTCATGCCCCGCCCTCGCGGTTCGCCATGGTCCGGAAGGAGAGCGCGGTGAGGCCCATCAGCGCCGCAAGCGTCAGCAGTGTCGCTGCCGAGGCCTTGCCGATGTCGTAGTGCTCGACCGCCTGCTGGTAGATGTAGAACAGCACGAGATTGGTCGCGTTGGACGGCCCGCCTTTGGTCATGACGAAGACGTGGTCGACCTGCGTGACCGCGTTGAGTGTGGCGATGACCGTGACGAACAGGAAGGTGGGCTTGAGCTCGGGCAGGATGATGTGGCGCAGCCGCTGGTACGGCCCTGCGCCGTCCAGATGGGCGGCTTCCATGACATCTTCCGGCACCGCCTGGAGGCCGGCCAGGAAGAACAGCATGTAATAGCCGGCGTTCTTCCAGATCGTGATGACCATGATGGCATAGAGCGCGATGTCGGAATCGCCGAGCCAATTCGGCAGCACCGGCAGGAAACGGCCGATGTAATAGTCGAGCAGTCCGACATTGGGCAGAAAGATGAACAGGAACAGCGCGGAGGCCGCGACCATCGGGATCAGCACCGGCAGGAACAGCGCGGCGCGCAGTGCACTGGTCAACGCGTTGGTGCGCGACAGCGCCAGCGCGAACAGCAGCGCGAGGCCAATGCTCGGGATCGCCGTGCCGACGGCATAAACGAGATTGTTGACGACCGCGCCGGTGAAGGCGGGGTCAGCAAGCACCGCTGCGATGTTGTCGAGACCGACGAAACGAACCGGCGCCCTGGGCGTGGCGCGCTGATAGAGCGCGTCGACGAGGACGCGGCCCATCGCACCGTAGGTGAACAGCGCGAGGAAGACGAGCGAGGGCAGCAGCAGCAGATAGGCGGGCAGGGAGGTTTTGAAGCGGTGAGAAAACCGATTCAGGATATGCAGGCGCGGCGGCGCCGAGGCCGCGACCGGGAGAGCCGCGGGTTCTGCGAAGCTCATCTCATCGCGCCGGGAAATTGAGCGCATAGTCGCGGCCGTCCACTCCCGCCGGTGGCTCGAAGGGAAAGCGCAGACTGGTGTCGAGGAAGTCGTGGCTGTGCACGACCAGGTTCTCGCCGTCGATCAGCACCACGCCGTAGGCCGGCGGCTCGTGGCTGGCGAGATGCTCGGCCGCGGCAGCGTCGAGCTCGAACCAGACCTGGTGGTTTGTGCCGCGAAGCGTCGAGAACGGGATCTTGCCGTAGCTGCCGAAGATCGGCCGGTGCACGTGGCCGAAGAAGAGGTGGCGGATGCGCGAGCGATAGGGTGCGATCACCTCGGCGAATTCGGCGCTCTGTGCCAGCGAGATTTCGTCCATCGCATGGACGCCGACCGTGAACGGCGGATGGTGCATGAACACGACGAACGGCATGTCGGCCGGCGCGGCCGCGAGCGTGCTCGCGAGCCAGCCGAGGCGCTTGGCGCACATCTCGCCGGCATGGCTGGTCTCGTCCAGCGTGTCGAGGAAGACGAACAGCCCGTGCTCAGTGGTGCGGGTGCCCTGCACGAAGCCGTTGGGATCGCGCGGCGCCGCCTTCAGGCTATCGAGGCAGGTGACGCGGCGATCGTGGTTGCCGACCATGGCGATGTAGGGGATTTTCAGCGCCGCCATTGCGTCGGTGAAATTGGCGTAGGATTCGGCCTCGCCCCAATGGGTGAGGTCGCCGGTCACGACCGCGAAGGCCGCGTCGGCGTGATGCTTGTTGATGTCGGCAATCGCAGCATCCAGTCGGGCGCGCGGGTCGAGGCCATAGAGCTTCAGCCCGGGATTCGCGAGATGCGTGTCAGTGATGTGGATGAACTTGAAAGGCATGGCACTTGTCAGGATCGTTGGAGGGTGGGCGCCTCCGGCAAGACGACCCTGACAGGCCGTTAGAGTGCGAGTGTTTCAGTTTGATGACAGCGGTTCCGGTGGCGCGAGGCGTCCACAAGCTCGGCTTAGTACGCCTTCGGCTAATCCACCCTACGCACCGAGTTCGTCGCTACGTCCCGCAAAACGTCTGCAGCACCCGTTGGTCCGGCAGCGGGGGATCGGCGTAGGCGGCGTAGTCCGGCTGGTCCTCGAACGGCTTCGCCAGCACCTTCACCAACTCCTCGAACGGCGCGTAATTGTCATCATTTACCGCCGCCTGAATTACGGCCTCGACGCGGTGATTGCGCGGGATGAACATGGGATTGACGGCATGCATGGCGGCCTGCCGTTCGGCTCCGGTTTGCGGCTCCAGCACCGTGCGCTCGCGCCAACGTCCCGCCCAGTCGTCGAACGCGTCGGGGTCCATGAACTGCGCGCGGACGTCGGCGATGCCGGTCTCGTCAGCCGCAGCATCACCAAGCTTGCGGAAGGTGAGGGTGAAGTCGGCCTGGTTCTTGGCCATGGCATCCAGCAGGTCCTGGATCAGCACGTCGTCGCCGTCGCGGTCCGTGAACAGGCCGATTTTCTTGCGCAGGCCCGCCTGATAGGTGTCGCTGAACGTCTCGGAGAAGGCGCCGAGAATGTCCTGGGCCTCGGCAACCGCCTTTTCCTGATCGTCGGAGAACAGCGGCAGCAGGCATTCGGCAAGCCGCGTCAGATTCCACAGCGCGATGCGCGGCTGGTTGGCGTAGGCATAGCGGCCCATCTCGTCGATCGAGGAAAACACCTGCGACGGATTGTAGGAATCCATGAAGGCGCACGGACCGTAATCGATCGTCTCGCCGGAGATGGAAGAGTTGTCGGTGTTCATCACGCCATGGATGAAGCCGACAAGCAGCCAGCGTGCGACCAGTTCGGCCTGGCGCGCGACGACGCCGGACAGCAGCGCGTGATAGGGCCGCTCGGCGCCAAGCAGCTCCGGATAATGGCGGGTGATGACGTGGTCGGCGAGCCGGCGGACCGCCTCGGTGTCGCGGCGGGCAGCGAAGAATTGGAAGGTGCCGACGCGGATATGGCTCGAGGCGACGCGCGTCAGCACCGCGCCCGGCAGCGCCGTCTCGCGCAGCACATGTTCGCCCGTGACGACGGCCGCGAGCGAGCGCGTGGTCGGAATGCCCAGTGCGAACATCGCCTCGCTGACGATGTATTCGCGCAGCACCGGCCCGAGCGCGGCACGGCCGTCGCCGCGGCGGGAGAACGGGGTGGGGCCCGAGCCCTTGAGCTGGATGTCGCGGCGGATGCCGTCCTTGTCGACGACTTCGCCGAGCAGCACCGCCCGTCCGTCGCCGAGCTGGGGCACGAACTGTCCGAACTGGTGGCCGGCATAGGCCATGGCGATGGGATCGGCGCCGGCGGGAACCGTCTTGCCCGCCAGGATTTCGGCGCCTTCAGGGGTCTCCAGCACATCTGGATCGAGCCCGAGCTGGACCGCCAGCGGCCGGTTCAGCTTGATCAGCCGGGGCGCCGCCACCGGCGTCGGTGCGACCCGGGCGAAAAAGCTGTCCGGCAGTGCCGAATAGGAGTTCTGGAACGGGAAATGGACTGTCATGACCTCAAGATAGGGGTGGAACGCCTGATGGCAAAGGCTTGAGCCCAGATTGGGCAAAAATGGGCACTTCCAGCCGAAAACGGGCCGTTCCCTTGGTTGCCGCCCCCGTCCTCCCGAGGTAAACCCTGCCGCAACGTTGGACCGGCCGTTTCGGCGGTTCGATTCGATCCTCCGACATTGAATTTGGGACGACCATGCATCGCTACCGGTCACATACATGCGGCGCGCTCCGCGAGAGCAACATCGGCGAGACGGTCCGCCTTTCGGGCTGGGTGCATCGCGTTCGCGACCATGGCGGCGTGCTGTTCATCGACCTGCGCGACCACTACGGCCTGACCCAGTGCGTGGTCGATCCGGATTCGCCAGCGTTTTCGCAGGCCGAGAAGCTGCGTTCGGAATTCGTGGTCAAGATGGATGGCAAAGTCCGCCGCCGCCCCGAAGGCACCGACAATGACGATCTGCCGACCGGCAAGATCGAGATCTATGTCAGCGAGATCGAGGTGCTGGGCCCGGCCGGCGACCTGCCGCTGCCGGTGTTCGGCGACCAGGAATACCCTGAAGACATCCGCCTGAAGTACCGCTTCCTCGACCTCCGTCGCGAGAAGCTGCACCAGAACATCATGACGCGCGTCGAAATCATCAAGTCGATGCGAAGGCGGATGGAGGGGCAGGGCTTCTTCGAGTTCAACACGCCGATCCTGACCGCGTCCTCGCCGGAGGGCGCGCGCGACTTCCTGGTGCCGTCGCGCATCCATCCCGGCAAGTTCTACGCGCTGCCGCAGGCGCCGCAGCAGTACAAGCAGCTCCTGATGATGTCGGGCTTCGATCGCTACTTTCAGATCGCGCCCTGTTTCCGCGACGAGGACCCGCGCGCCGACCGCCTGCCGGGCGAGTTTTATCAGCTCGACGTCGAGATGAGCTTTGTCACGCAGGAAGATGTCTTCGCCGCGATGGAGCCTGTCATCACGGGCGTGTTCGAGGAATTTGCCAAGGGCAAGCCGGTGACCAAGGGCTGGCGCCGGATTCCTTTCGCCGAGGCGCTGCGCAAATACGGCAGCGACAAGCCGGACCTGCGCAACCCGATTGAGATGCAGGACGTCTCCGAACACTTCCGCGGCTCCGGCTTCAAGGTGTTCGCGCGGATGTTGGAGGACCCCAAGAACCAGGTGTGGGCGATCCCGGCGCCGGGTGGCGGCTCGCGCGCCTTCTGCGACCGCATGAATTCATGGGCGCAGGGCGAGGGACAGCCGGGCCTTGGCTACATCATGTGGCGCGAGGGCGGCGAGGGTGCCGGTCCGCTCGCCAACAACATCGGTGCTGAGCGCACCGCCGCGATCCGCGCGCAGATCGGCGTGAAGGAAGGCGATGCCGCCTTCTTTGTCGCCGGCGATCCCGACAAGTTCTGGAAGTTTTCAGGGTTGGCCCGCAACAAGGTCGGCGAGGAGTTGAACCTCACCGACAAGGAGCGGTTCGAGCTGGCCTGGATCGTCGACTTCCCGATGTACGAGTACAACGAGGAGGACAAGAAGGTCGACTTCTCGCACAACCCGTTCTCGATGCCGCAGGGCGGTCTCGATGCCTTGACGGGCCAGGATCCGCTGACCATCAAGGCGTTCCAGTACGACATCACCTGCAACGGCTACGAGATCGCCTCGGGCGGAATCCGCAACCACGTGCCGGAAGCGATGGTGAAGGCGTTCGAGATCGCAGGGTACGGCGAGCAGGAAGTCGTTGATCGCTTCGGCGGCATGTACCGCGCCTTCCAGTACGGCGCCCCGCCGCATGGCGGCATGGCGGCCGGCGTCGACCGCATCGTCATGCTCTTGTGCGGCACCAACAATCTGCGCGAGATCTCGCTGTTCCCGATGAACCAGCAGGCCATGGACCTCCTGATGGGCGCGCCGTCGGAGCCCAGCCCCAAGCAGCTCCGCGAGCTGCACGTGAAGGTGAGCCTGCCGCAGAAGTGAAGCTTGCGCGGGAAGATGTCCGTGCCCCGGACGCAGCGCAGCACGCAGTGGTGCGCAGCTGAGCCGGGGCCCATGTCTGAGCGAGCAGCAGGCTTCTGGATCCCGGCTCTGCGCAGCAGCGTTACACGTTGCAGCGCGTCCGGGACACGAAATCCAACTACAGCCCCGTCGACGCCTCGATCCTGAACTGCGCAAGCGCGCTCTGTGGGTCGGTTTGCAAGAGCTGCATCAATTGCATCAGCGGTGCCTTCGCGCGCGGGGACAGCTTAATGGAAAGCGTCTGGCCCGGCGTCTCGACGAAACGTGCGATCGCGTCCACGGCCGCGTTCGCATCCGGATTGGCGGAAGCAACTTGCTCGCGTTTAGCCTTGATGCTCTCGACGAGCGCCTGGCGTGCGGTATCGCGGCTGACCTTCTGCATGCGCGCGAACTGTGCCGCGACGAGATCGACGACGCCGCTGTCGCGCAATGAGAATTCGAGCGTGCCCGCCTCGATCCGGGCCGCCTGGCCCATGAGCTGGGCGGGATCGGCCGAAAACACCTCGCGTGGTACGTTGCCGAGCGCGATACGCAATTGCGCTCTTGCGATGCCTCCGATGTCGAGCGTCGCGGGCGTCAGAACGAAGCTGTTGGACTGTTCGGTCCAGGCAGCGCCGAGATCGAGGTCGACCGCGAGCTTGTCGATCCCGCTGGCAATCAATGGAAGCTGTTTTGGATCGGATGGATCGGCCGGCGTGACAAATTTGGCAACCACATGCGCCTTGCTCGGGATCGAGCCGACCAGCTGCCCCCAGTCCAGACTCAGTGTGTCGATCGTGACCAGCTTCTTGGTATTCTTGTACGGCGCGGACACGCCCTTGATCTCCGCGCCTGCGAGCACGCTAAACAGGCCCAGCATCTGAGCCGGCGAGGGCGGCTGTCCGGGATGGGTGAGGCTCGCTGCCCACCGCATCAGGTTCGTGATGCTGAGCGATTTGAGTGCGAAGCGCTCCACCTTGATTTGCCCTTGCGGCGTCGGCGCATCCAGGCCTTCGAGCGCGAACCCGCCTTCTTGGTATCTGATGGCCCTGAGCCGGGGCGTCCCTTGCGGGGTCGTCATCGACATGGTGCCGATCTCGAGCTTGCCGACGCGAAGGCCTTCATAGAAACCGGCGAGCTTTTCCATCAGATTGCGCGATTGCGCCGGCGTCGGCGGGACCGTGCTGTCCGCCGGAAGCAGCGCCAGGATCTCGGCCGGCCGGAATTTCGATGGCTGCACCGCGATGTCGGTGATGGCGATCCCGTCGACCTGCATCCGGATGCCGAGCGTCGACGTCACGACATAAGTGCCGGTGGACATCTGCCCGTAGACACGATGATAGCTGTCGTCGTTCGCCTTCTGGGGATCGAGCGCGGCGGCGATCGCGGTCGAATCGAAATCATTGATGATGATGTCGGACACCTCGCCAGTCAGCTTGTCCGCCTTGCCTGGCTGCGGCACGTTGATCGTGAAGCTGGCGCGCTCCGCCTTGATCGCGGCGATCTTGCCTTGGGCGAGCTTCTGGATCGCGAGACCCGAATAGGCGACCTCGCCACTACCTCCGGCGCTTCTGCCCGCATCGAAGGCGAATGCGAGGGTCGGCGCTATGACGGAGGAAGCCGTCACATTTGCGTACTGATCGAGCGCGAAGCGGTACATGTCGATCAGGGAGCCTGACGTCGGCGCGTTCTGAGCATGAATGGGACCGACGTAGTCCCGCATGGTCAACTGCGGGACCTTGTAGGAGACTTTCAGCTTGCCGGGGCCGACCTCGTCCAGCGCGACCTCGAAGCCGGAGATATCGATGCTGTCGGCCGCGAAGCGTGTCTCCTCGACCTGGCGAATGCCGACGCCCTTGATAGCGGCGATCTTGACATGAGCCTGCGGCTGGTTGGCAGGCTCAACCGCGATATCCTCGATCGTCAGCGTCCGGGTCACGAGATCGAACGCCACCTTGCCGTGGCTCGCCTTGCCGCCACTGGCGCGGATCTGCTCGAAGGCCGCCTCGATCTCGGCGGCGACGCGATGCTGAACGTAGAAGCTGAAGCCGAACCATCCGCCCGCGGCCATCACGGCCACGACGATCAGGCCGATCAGGATTCGCTTCATTCCCAGCTCCAGTTGCTCGCGTTGCAGGACGCAACCTGCCATATTCGCAAAGCAACGCGCGGTCCAGAGAAAGTGAGCGCTATCAGATATTTGACTGCGCGCCCTGTTGATGGGGCCGCAATCGGATGTTGCCACCGGGGCGCCCGGCGTGCTTCATCCCGTTTCCATGACCCGGAAATACCAACCCAAGGCAAGCCGGTCAGGACAACGTAGTTTGAGGCCGGTAACGCGAGGCAAGACACCGCATGTCGTCCTATTCTGATGATCTCCACCAGGCGGCGCTGGCCTATCATCGGCTGCCGCGCCCCGGAAAGCTCGAGATCCAGGCGAGCAAGCCGCTCGCCAACCAGCGCGATCTCGCGCTGGCCTATTCGCCCGGCGTCGCCGCCGCCTGCATGGAGATCGCCAAGAACCCGGCGGAAGCGGCGACGCTGACGATCCGCTCCAATCTGGTCGCCGTGGTTTCGAACGGCACCGCCGTGCTCGGCCTCGGCAATATCGGCCCGCTGGCCTCGAAGCCGGTGATGGAGGGCAAGGCGGTCCTGTTCAAGAAATTCGCCGGCATCGACGTGTTCGACATCGAGATCGCGGCCGACACCATCGAACGCGTGGTTGAGACCGTGGCCGCGCTCGAGCCGACCTTTGGTGGCATCAATCTCGAGGACATCCGCGGACCGGAATGCTTCGAGATCGAGGCGCAGCTCAAGGAGCGCATGAAGATCCCGGTCTTCCATGACGACCAGCATGGCACCGCGATCATCGTCGCCGCCGCGATCACCAACGGCCTGCGCCTGAACGGCAAGAACCTGTCGGACGTCAAGATCGTGGCATCGGGGGCAGGGGCCGCCGCGCTCGCGACACTGAACCTGCTGGTGTCGATGGGCGCTCAGCGCAAGAATATCTGGGTCTGCGACATCGACGGCCTTGTTCACGAAGGCCGCAACACCACGATGGACCGTTGGAAGGCGGTCTATGCGCAGAAGACCGACAAGCGCACGCTGGCCGACGTGATCGGCGGCGCCGACATCTTCATCGGCCTCTCCGCACCGGGCGTGCTCAAGCCCGAGATGGCCAAGGCGATGGGCGACAAGCCGCTCATCATGGCGCTCGCGAATCCGACGCCGGAGATCATGCCGGAGGAGGCGCGCAAGGTGCGTCCCGACGCCATGATCTGCACCGGCCGCTCCGATTATCCGAACCAGGTCAACAACGTCCTGTGCTTTCCCTTCATCTTCCGCGGCGCGCTCGATGTCGGCGCCAGCGCCATCAACGAGGAGATGAAGCACGCCGCCGTGGAGGCCATCGCGCAGCTCGCGCGCGAGGCGCCGTCCGATGCGGTCGCGCAAGGCTTCGATACCGGGGAGACGCAAGGGTTTGGCCCGGGCTCACTGATTCCGAGTCCCTTTGATCCGAGGTTGATCCTGCGCATCGCGCCGGCGGTGGCGAAGGCCGCGATGGAATCGGGCGTCGCGACCCGGCCCATCACCAATTTCGACGAGTACACTGCGCTGCTCGAGCGCTTCGCGTTCCGCTCCGGCCTCGTCATGAAGCCGATGTTCGCGAAGGCCAAGACCCAGCCGGTGCGCGTGATCTACGCCGAAGGCGAGGATGAGCGCGTGCTGCGCGCGACCCAGGTGGTGCTGGAAGAAAAGCTGGCGACGCCGATCCTGGTCGGACGCCCGTCGGTGGTCGAGGCGCGCATCAAGCGCTTCGGCCTGTCGATCAAGGCCGGCAAGGACTTCGACCTCGTCAATCCCGAGGACGATCCGCGCTACCGCTCCTACGTGCAGTCTTATGTCGAGGTCGCCGGCCGCCGCGGCGTGACGCCGGATGCGGCGCGCACGGTGGTGCGCACCAACAACACCGTCATCGCGGCGCTCGCGGTGGTGCGCGGAGAGGCGGACGCCATGCTCTGCGGCGTCGAGGGCCGCTACATGAGCCATCTGCGCCATGTCCGCGAGATCGTCGGGTTTACGCCGGGGATCAGCGACTATGCGGCGCTGGCGCTGCTGATCACGAGCAAGGGCGCCTTCTTCATCGCCGACACCCAGGTGCGGCCCAATCCGAGCGCCGAAGAGCTCGCCGAGATCGCCTCGCTCGCGGCGGTCCACGTCCAACGCTTCAACATCAAGCCGAAGATCGCCTTCGTCTCGCATTCGGATTTCGGCAGCTACGACACGGAATCCTCGCGCAAGATGCGCCGGGCGACCCAACTCCTGAAAGAGAAGCATCCGGAACTCGAGGCCGACGGCGAGATGCAGGGCGACACCGCGCTCTCGGCCGCCGCGCGCAAAATGGTGCTGCCGCACTCGAACCTCGAGGGCGAAGCCAACATCATGATCATGCCAAGCCTCGACACCGCCAACGTCGCCTACCAGATGATCAAGTCGCTGGCGGACGCGCTTCCTGTCGGCCCGATCCTGATCGGCCCGGCGCGCCCGGCCCACATCCTCACCCCGTCGGTGACGGCGCGAGGCATCCTCAACATGACCGCGGTGGCTGTGGTGGAAGCGCAGGAGCGCGCGTCGCGGCAGCAGCCAACGTTGTTTACCTAAGGCGGGGGCTCTAGCCGCGCGGTAGGTGCCATGACTTCTCCCCTGCGGGAGAAGGTGGCGCGAAGCGCCGGATGAGGGGTTCTCTGCGCGAGACGAAATATCGAGAGTTGTCCGTGCCGATAGAAACCCCTCACCCGTCTCGCCGCTTCGCGGGGAGCCGCCCTCTCCCGCAAGGGGAGAGGGGAAGAAGCTCTTGGCGCTAGTTTTGAATTACTCGCATTCGTCCATTTCCCCGTTTGTAAACCGGTGCACGACTCTCCATAATCCCCCGATGCTTTCGCAAAAATCCGGTTTCAAAAAGCCTGAGCAAAGAGGCCGATCATGCCAGCGTTCGTGACTTTTGGGCGGATCCTGTTCGCCGTGCTGTTCATCTACACGGGTGCGGCAAGATTGTTTGCCATGCAGGCGACCGTTGATTTCATCGCCGCCAAGGTCGTGGTGCCCGACATGATTGCGCCTTACGCCAAGCAGATCGAGACGGCGACGGCCATGACCACGCCGCAGCTGCTGGCGATCGCGGTTGGCGTGCTCGAGATCATCGCGGGGGTGATGATCGCGCTGAATTTCGGCGCGCGCTTCTTCGCGATGTTGATGATCATCTATGTCGCGGTCGCGACCTTCCTGTTCTACGACTTCTGGAACCAGGTGCCCCCTGACAACGGCAAGATGCTGGTCGACGCGCTCAAGAACCTGTCGATCATCGGCGCGCTGTTCATGATCATCGGCTACGGCCGCGCTACGCGTCCGGCCGAGGCGGCCTACGGGGACGTGTGACGGTCAAACCACTACGTCCTGCGCCACGGCGTGACAGTCACGTCATACGAGGCGTCGAGCAGATACGGCGCGCCCGGCTTCATCCCGTGTGAGGCCAGCACCTCCTGAGGCGTGCGCCCCGGTACTTCGACAAAACAGCCTTCGCCGCCGGGCAGCCGCAGATGCGGCGCTTCCGACAGCCAGAACGTGTCGTAGCGATCCATGAACATGTCGAACACGACGGGGCCGCCGATGATTGCGACGGTGCCGGAAGCGACATCGGCGAACGCGCAGGCGTCCTCAAAGCTGGCGTGATCCGGATTCCACAAGGTCGCGTTCGGCATCTCGGGATCGACGGTCAGCGCCTCGATCTTGCGGGTCAGAATCAGGCGCTTGCGCTTGGGTGAATTCGGCTGCTGCTCGTGCGAGTGACGGCCGTGCACGATCAGTGCCGCGCGATCGAGCGCCTGCTCGAAGAACAGCTTGTCGCCTTCGAATTTCAGGCTGTCGGGCATGACATGGTCGGCGTCCGCGAGCATGCCGTCCGCGGAGACGATGACGTAGCCTTCGATCCGAAAGGACAATGGCGCGGCTATTCGGAGACCGTCGTCACGACGCTGTTGACCGGCCGGTTGCTCACCGTCGGCAGCTTGACGTCCTTGAGCAGCTCCTGGTCGTATTCCGGCAGCGTCGAGGCCGGGAACTTGGCGCGCATCGCCACCACCTTGTAACCGCCGGCCTTCAGGCGCTTGAGCAATTCAGGCAGCGCTTCCGCAGTGTGCTTCTGGAAGTCGTGCATCAGGATGATGCCCTTGCCCTTGCTGTCGAGCTTCTTCATGACGGTCTCGATCACCTTCTCGGGCTTCGAGGCCTTGAAGTCGAAGGAGTCGATGTCGCAGGAGAAGATCGCCGTGTTGCGGTTGCCGAGATAGGTGACCATCTCCGGCGGATGCTGGAGCGCCGGGAAGCGGAAGAAAGGCGAGGGCGAAATGCCGCCGAGCGCCCATTTCACCGCGGAAAGGCCCTTCTCGATCTCTTCCTTGCGCTGCGCTTCCGTGAGCTTCTTGTTGTTGAGGTTGGCGTGCGACCAGGTGTGGGTGCCCACGGTATGGCCGGCCGCGTAGACCTGCTTGAGGATCTCCGGCTCGTAGGTCGCGTGCTTGCCGATGGAGAAGAAGATGCCGGTGGTGCACTCGTCGGCGAGCGCCTTCAGCACGGCGGGCGTGTTCTTGGGCCAGGGGCCGTCGTCGAAGGTCAGCACCACCTCGTGGTCGCGCAGGAAGTCGAGCTCCTTGAAATGCTCGAAGCCGAAGCCGGGACCACCCGTGGTGTCGATCTCGACGGTGCGGGCGACCCCGAGCGCGCCCGGTGTGTTGCAGGCGGCGCGGGCGGGCTGCGGCGCCTGTTTAGGCGGGGGAGGATTGACGAAGCCTGCCGGCGCGGCGGCTGCTGCAGGAGCGGGTGCGGGAGCTGCAGCGGGCGCAGCCGCAGCCGGTGTTGCCGCCGGTGCGGCCTGCGTCGCGGCAGCGGGCTTTGCAGCCGGGGCCTGCGACCATGCCGCGCCCGTCATCGCCAGAGACATCGCGCTTGCCAATATCAGTCCTGCCGCCACACGCATGGTGTTGTCCTCGAGATTGATCCCGTTGTTCCGCCGCGGCTTTTCGCCCCCGGCAAAACCATCCTGCCCCTAACGATCCTAGCCTAGATGGTGGGCCCTCGCCATTGCAACGGCTGTTTGGCGCGCTAGCCCAATTGTGCCCAACCGGGTTGGGAACGCGTGGCGTCAAGTGTCGGCCAGTGCTTTCGCGATCGCCGTCTTGACCCGCGTGTCGGCCGGCTCGACCGTGGATGCAAAGACGTCGGCGATATACCCGTCACGGCCGATCAGATATTTGTGGAAGTTCCATTTTGGGACCTCCTTCGGCCGCGCCTCTGCCGCCCATTTGTAGAACGGATGCGCCTTCACACCGATCACGACGGCCTTGGCCGCAATAGGGAAGGTAACGCCGTATTGGTGGTGGGCAGTCTCCGAGATCTGGCCGGTGCCGCCGGGTTCCTGTCCGCCGAAGTCGTTGGAGGGCACGCCGATGACGGTGAGGCCGCGTTCGCGAAACTCACCCCATATTTCTTGCAGACCGGCATATTGCGGCGTGTAACCGCAGAGCGAAGCGGTGTTGACCACCAGCAGCGCTCGGCCGGTGAATGCCGCAAGGCGGATGTCTTCGCCTGATAAGGCCGGGAAAGAGAAGGCGTAGGCGGAGATTCGGCTCATGCCGCCATCCGCCAGTGCACGCGTCGCCGGTGTCAGCGTGCCTGCAAAGGCGGCGATGAGCATGTTCCTGCGGTTCATCATGACGGTCCCCCGAAATGATCCGGGGCGCATGTTACCCCGCCGCTGTGAGCGGCCTCGTCAACACCGCGTTATCTGCCGCGATCAAGCGCGTTAGTACAGACGGACGATGAAATCGGTGCCTTCGCCAGTCTCGCCCTGGTTGATGCCCTGGTCGGAGACGATGATCGAGCCGCCTGACGTCAGCATTTCGTTGATCTTCGCGAT
This sequence comes from Bradyrhizobium sp. MI1.10, assembly GCF_055811035.1. NCBI lineage: Bacteria > Pseudomonadati > Pseudomonadota > Alphaproteobacteria > Hyphomicrobiales > Nitrobacteraceae > Bradyrhizobium > Bradyrhizobium sp. MI1.10. The sequence continues at coordinate 21,214 of NZ_JBVVPN010000024.1, read as the reverse complement.
CGTGTCGGCCGGGATCGAGACGCGGTCGAGGGCCTCGGACGGGCTATCCGGCGTGACCACAGGCTTTGCGGCGACGGGAATCACGGCCGCGCCACGCTGGCGGCCCGTCATGCGGCCGTCATCTTCCCGCGCGGCAGAGCGGACGGACACTGGCAAGGACACCACCGACCAATGCAGCGCATTGGAATCGACCTTGTCGACTTTGGCGGTGAAGACATGCGTGCCGAGCGGCCGCTCGCTCGCGGCGATCGTGACAGGCACCTCGAACAGCGGCGCAAAGTTCTGCCGCACGTAGAGCTTGGAATCCTTGCGGCTGATGAAGACCGCGATCTGGCCCGCCCGCTTGAGCGCTTCAGGTTTCGCCACGGGCGCCGGATCGGCAATACGGGTTTCGTCCTTCTTGACGTCGGGCGTGGCCGCCTGCGCTTGCGCTATGGCCGGCGCATCGGACGTCTTCGCGGGCTCGGACTTCACGGTTTCGGACTTTGCGGGTTCGGACTTCGGCGTCTCCGCGGCCTCGACAGGCTTCGCTTCAGTGTTGGCGGGCTGCGCGGCGTCTCCGGCCTGGGGCTTGGCCGCGTCCGCCGCCTCAGCAGTCTTGGTCTCGGGCCTTGCCGTTGTCTCGGTCTGGTCGTCCGATGCCGCGGCCTCCTCGCGGGCCGGGGCATATCCGGTGGTCACATCCGACATCACGGTGTGGCCGACCGACGAGCGCAGCTCGAGCACGCCGTCCGCGCTGGCGGTCTTCGTTTCAACAGGCTTTGCTTCGGTGGCCGTGGTATTTGCCGCGCCTTTGTCGGCCTTGTCGCCGGCATTGGTCTGCGGCTCGAGGCTGGCCGCGGGTTGCAGCGGCACGCGCAGCGAGGCAAGCAGCGGATGTGAGAAGTTCTGCGGCGACATCTGGCCCGGCGAAACGATCACGCGCGCGCCCATCCTGGTCCAGTTCCACATCTTCACCGCGAACGCCATCGGCATGCGGATGCAGCCATGCGAGGCCGGATAGCCCGGCAGCACGCCGGCATGCATGGCAACGCCCGACCAGGTGATCCGCTGCATGTACGGCATCGGCGCGCCGCTATAGATGTTGGAGTGGTGAAATTTGTGCTTCTGGATGACGCTGAACACACCCATCGGCGTCGAATGGCCCTTCATGCCCGTCGACACCGGGGATTCCGCGAACACGCCGTTGGTGTCGTAGACCGTGACCTTCTGCCGGTCGATCGAGACGACGATGACGAGAGGACCTTGCGGTTTCGTGCCGGCTTCCTTTTCGGCAACAAGGTCTTTCTTGCCGGCCGTAGCGCGCTTCTGCGGCTTCTGGCGCGGGACGTCGGGATGGCGCTCCTGGCGGCCATAGGACCCGTCGGAATAATCCGTCCAGTAATAAAACGCCGCGTCCGCTTGGCTCGCCGTGCCGATCGCACCCGCCGCCGTCAAAACGGCGACCTGCCAAAATCGCGCCGGTTTGGCAGAAAAACCAGACCCGTTCACGCTGTTCATCATCGAATCCATAATCCAAATCAGATGTTAGTCTCTCAGAGGGGATACGCGTTCACCAGCACGGCGGTTCTGCGATCAGCTAATTTTGTCCAAAGAGTAGCAAAAAAGCCTCACGGAGCGGTAAACGGCGGCCGTGTCAGCTTGCCGGTCGTCTTCCTGATCGGTCGCCCGATGCCTACATTGCTGGGACTTGTTACCGGAGAACTTCATGTCATCTCGTTTCCCCAGTCTTTCCAGCATCCGCTTGAAAGGCCTCGCTTTATTCCTCCTAGCGCTGACCGGGCCGGCAGCGTCCGCCTTCGCCGCGGACGAGCCGGATTTGATCTTCCGCCGCTCGACCGTGTTCAAATGGATGAGCCCGAACGACAAGCTTGCGACCTACGGCCTCGACGATCCTGAAGTCGAGGGCGTGGCCTGTCATTTCACGGTGCCGGAGAAGGGCGGCTTCAAGGGCTGGCTGGGCCTTGCCGAGGAGGTCTCGGACATTTCGCTCGCCTGCCGTCAGATCGGCCCGATCAAGTTCAAGAACAAGATGGAGCAGGGCGACGACATGTTCCGCCAGCGACGGTCGCTGTTCTTCAAGAAAATGCAGATCGTGCGCGGCTGTGACGCCAAGCGCAACGTGCTGGTCTACATGGTCTATTCGGACAGGCTGATCGAGGGGTCACCGAAGAACTCGACCTCGACCGTGCCGGTCATGCCGTGGGGCCCGGCGGACGCGAACGTCCAGAAGTGTGGAGAGTTCTTCACTCAGTGACGCGCTTGCGTTCACTCAGTGAGGGGTTTGCGTTCACAGTGACGCTCTTGCGTTCACTCGATGATGTCAGCGCGGCTGGCGCGCGGTTTTGCAAGATGCGAGCCGGTCAGCCGCACGAATGATTGCGGCGTGGCCTCAAAGCCACGGCTCGATTGCAGCGCCATTTCGCCGGGCGAATTGGCGCTGCTGCGAACAGGCCGTTGCTCCCGGCGGTCCGTTCGTTGGTCCGCATCGCGCGCCGTTGCGCGATTCTGCGCCGTCATGGTGGCCGTTCCTCACATGAACGCGCTCGGCGATGCCCGGGCCTCTCGGTCTCGATAGCTTGGGTCGCAGTCGAAACGTCCTCGGTTCGACAGGACCCAGCCTTCGTTCGGCTTCTCTTCAGCAGAAAAACGTAAAACGCATGTGAAGGGTGTGAGGCGGGATCGTGACGGCGCCAACGTTCCGGCGCGCATCCGAACTCGCCCGGAACCTGCCAGGCCACATTGGGTAGGCGCACGACCTATCTGAAAAGATTGAGATTTTCCGTCGAATATGTCGTCGCCCCGAACCGGACGAAACAATTCTCACGGAGATGAAACCATTTTCCGGCTTTGGCGCATCACGCGCGAAACCGCCCATGGTTATCAACCTCACAACGACGACGGCGCACGCCGGCCACCGAATTCGGAAGAGAACTCCATGCGCACGCTCAGCCTCATCCTTGCTTTCGCTTTCGTGCTCGCCGGCTCCTCGTTCGCAGGCTCGCCGGACGGAAATGTCCCCGGTATCGGCACTTTCCAGTATAGCGGTTCGCCGATCATGACCCCGGCGCCCCAGCCGATCGTGGTTGCCGCGCGCTTCTGATCGCCAACAAGAAAAATCAGCCAATAAAGGCCATCATGCTTGCTCGTATCTGCGCCGCGGCGTTCATATCCCTTCTGACGAGCAGTGCCGTTCAGGCGCAGGTGCGCTCTCCCTCCAGATTACCAGATCCCCGTACCGAGTTCGTGAGGCAATGCGCGCCGCGGATGCTCGGGCGGTGGGAGCATCCGGAAGAGGTTTGCGGCTGCCTGCACGATCATGCTGCCGCCGTCGTCGAGGATCGCGATCTCCGCGAGGCCCTGCTGCGCGGCATCAGCGAGACCGGGGTGCCGACGATCGAGACCGACTGGGTGCCGGCCGCAAAGCAGACCGAAATCGGCCCGACCTTCACCAAGATCGCCAAGCCGACCCTGCAATGCATGTTCGATCCGGCGAAATAGCGCTCATCGCTTCGATTTCGGGCCAAACCGCGACACGCAGGTGCTGGTCCGTGCGACGCCCTTATCGGTCATCTTGGCGCCGCGCACTTCCTTGACCTGTCCGGCGGGACAAGTTCCGTCGTCGACTTGCACGCGCTGGCCGAGCTTGAGATCGACGATGTCCTGCTCGCGCCCGACCGAGCCTGCGCGCGCCGTCGCGGCGAGCGCGATAAAGATCAGGAGCGAGAGGCAAGTCGCGCGGCGTAGCAGCATGGTGTGAGCTCCCGGCATGGATGCCGCAATGTAGGGAGCGGCTGCCGATTCTCATAGTGAACGTTCGTCATGCCCGCCGGGCCGGCTTGCGCCGCGCACGCAAGGCCGCTCGCGATTCCCGCGCGAGCCGCTCGGCGGATGCCACGAGATTCGGAATCGCGTGGCCGGAAAATCCCAGCACGAAACCGGGCAGTGGACGTGAGCGTGAATAAGTGTCGGCCAACAGCCAGCCTTCGGCGCCGGCGGCCTGCTTGGCGTCTGCCGCCACCAGCAGATCGACCGAGGGATCGAACCGGGCGACAAGGTGCAGACCCTGCGATGGGACCGGCACCGACAGCACGCCGTCGGATGCGGCTTCGAGCGTCCCAGCCAGCGCGTCGCGCGCCTCGCGGTAAAGCTTGCGCACGCGCTTCAGGTTCGCTGCGAAGGCGCCGGAATTGAGCATGTCGGCCACCGCGCCCTCCATCAGCGTGCCGGGAAAGCGGTCGAGGGCGGCCCGCGCGGCGGTGACATCCGCGATCAAGCGCTCGGGCAGGGCGCAATAGCCAATGCGCAGACCTGGAAACAACGTCTTGGCGAACGTGCCCATGTAGATCACACGCTGGAGGTGATCGATGCCGGCCAGCGACATCAGCGGAGCGCCGTCGTAGCGGAATTCGCTGTCGTAATCGTCTTCCAGCACGAAGGCGCCGGCTTGCCTGGCCCAGTCCAGCAGCTCGAGCCGCCGCGGCATCGACATCTGCACACCCAGCGGAAACTGGTGCGACGGCGTCACATAGGCTGCGCGCGCGGACGGCGCCGCTGCGCGGCCTCTGGCGACCCGCATGCCGTGCGCGTCGACGGGAACGGACACGGCGCGATAGCCGCAATGCGCGATGGTTCTGCGCGCAGCGGGGTAGCCTGGATCCTCGCACCAGACCTGGTCGTTGGGCTTCAGGATCGCGCTCAGCACGATGCGCAGCGCGTGCAGCGTGCCTGACGTCAGCATGATCTGATCGGGATCGCAGCGCAGGCCCCGCGCCGACAACAGATGATCGGCGATCGCCGCACGCAGCTCGCGGCTGCCACGGGGATCGCCATAGTGCAGATGCTCCGCGCCGAAGGCGCGCATGCGACGGCCGACAAAGGCGCGGAAACGCTGCACGGCGCGCGCGTCGATATGGGTGCAGCCGAGCGAAAACGCGCCTTGCCCCGGCGTTTCGACGCTGATCTTCGGCCGCTTCGGCTCGGCCGCGCGCGCGGGGATGCGCGCGGCGACGAACGTGCCGGAGCCGACGGTTGCGTCGGCAAAGCCGTCGGCGATCAGCCGCTCATAGGCGGTGACGACGGCATTGCGGCGAAAGCCGGTCTGTTTGGCCAGCGTGCGCGACGGCGGCAGCGGCTCGCCGGGTTTCACCAGACCGCCGACGATCATCTCGCACAGTGCCTGATACAGCCGGTGCGCCGACGAGGCGCCAGCCGTGATGTGCGGTCCCGCGAGGTCGAGCGGCAGCTCGGCCTTGGCCGGCGAGGGGACAGAATTGGTCGGAATTTTTCGCATGGAATTGGCACTATCGCAGACCAAATCCGCGGCTACAACTGCCCTGGAAGTGTTCCAATCCGACAGGAGCGGCCGTGAGCCAGACCGAGAACCAAAATTCCTATCCGACATCTGCGCGCAACCAGGTGAAGCGCCGTCACGATCGCGGCTTCTACGATTACGACACCGTTCATCGCATCCTGGATTCCTCGATGCTCTGCCACGTCTCCTACGCGATCGACGGCCAACCCTATTGCACGCCGACCTTTTTCTGGCGCGAAGGGACGAAGCTGTATTGGCACGGCTCGAGCGCCAGCCGCATGCTGCGCAACCAGACCCGGGGCGAGCGTGTGTGCCTGACGGTCGCCCATCTCGACAGCCTGGTGCTGGCGCGATGTGGGTTCAATCACTCGGCCGACTACCGCGCCGTGATGGCGTTCGGCACCGCCTATCTCGTCACCGATCCCGAGGAGAAGGAGCGCGCGGTGATCGCGATGGTCGACCGCTTCTTCCCCGATCGCACCGCGAGCCTGCGGGCGAGCAACACGCAGGAGATCAAGGCGACCTCATTCATCGCGATGGAAATCGAGGAAGCCTCCGCGAAGATCCGCGCCAAGGGTGTCGCCGACGACGAGGAGGACTATGAATTGCCGATCTATGCCGAGCGCATCCCGGTGCGCACGGTGATTGGCGCGCCAGAGCCTTGCCCGCGGCTGCTCGACGGCGTGAGCAGGCCGGCGACGCTGAATGGCTATTCGGAGGGCCGGCTGCTCGAAGATGCATTGCGGGATGCCTATTTTGCAGAGTACCCGAACGGCTGAAATCGGTTAGCTTGCGCTCCATCGATGATCTCAACGCCCGATCGGAGTTGCCTGATGAATGCCGAAACGCAGCAGAGGATTCTTGATGCCGTCGATGCCGGCTTCGAAGCCCAGCTCGCGACCACACGCGATTTCGTCGCGATCCCCTCGACGCGCGGTGCGGAGGGGCCATGCCAGGACATGATCGGCGACCTCCTGCGCGCGCGCGGCTACGAGGTCGACGACTGGCACATCAATGTCGACGACCTCAAGGATCTGCGCGGCTTCGGGCCCATCGAGCATGATTTTTCGAAGGCGCGCACTGTGGTCGGCACGTACCGGCCCAAAACCGAGGCGGGCAAATCGCTGATCCTCCAGGGCCACTGCGACGTCGTGCCGGCCGGGCCGCTGGAACTGTGGGACACCCCGCCGTTCTCGCCCGTCATCAAGGACGGCAAGATGTTCGGTCGCGGTGCCTGCGACATGAAGTCGGGCACCATCGCAGCGCTCTCCGCGCTCGATGCGATCAAGGCCGCGGGCCTCAAGCCTACGGCGCGGATTCACTTCCAGTCCGTGATCGAGGAGGAGAGCACCGGCGTCGGCGCGCTCTCGACGCTTCAACGCGGTTATCGTGCGGATGCTTGCTTCATTCCTGAGCCGACCGGCGGCAAGATGGTGCGCTCGCAGGTTGGCGTGATCTGGTTCCGCCTGCGCGTGAAGGGCCATCCGACCCATGTCGCCTTCGCCGGCTCCGGCGCGAACGCAATCATGGCGGCCTATCATTTGATCCAGGCGCTGCAAAAACTCGAGATCGAGTGGAACGAGCGTGCGAAAGCCGATCGTCACTTCAAGACGCTGAACCATCCCATCAATTTCAACCCCGGCATCATCAAGGGCGGCGACTGGGCGTCGAGCGTGCCGGCCTGGTGCGACGTCGATTGCCGGATTGCCGTGTTGCCGGGCTGGTCGATCGCCGATCACCAGAAGGAGATCATGGCCTGCGTTGCTGCTGCCGCGCGCAACCATCGCTTCCTCGCCAACAATCCGCCGGAGGTCGAATGGTCGGGCTTTTTGTCGGAAGGCTATGAGCTGACCGAGGCCGCCGCGCCTGAGGCGGCGTTCGGCAAGGCCTTCAGCACCGTTTATGGCGGCCAGATCGAAGACCTCGTCTTCACCGCGCTCACCGACACCCGCTTCTACGGCCTCAATCACGGTATCCCGAGCCTGTGTTTCGGCGCGAGTGGCGGCGAGATGCACGGCTTCAATGAGTATGTCGATCTGGACTCGCTGAAGAAGACGACCAAGGCGATGGCGCTGTTCATTGCGGATTGGTGCGGGGTCGAGAAGGGGTAGCGACAGGCTCGGCTCTCTCGGCCGTCATTGCGAGCGCAGCGAAGCAATCCAGTATCCCCCGCCGGGGCAGTCTGGATTGCTTCGTCGCTACGCTCCTCGCAATGACGAAACAAATATCCTGCCGGTCCGCTGCCCAATCCACCGGCGTTCCAAAATCCTTTAAGCTTAAACTAAAGACTAGGATGCCGCCCGCGCCGGTGGCAGACTGGTGCCAGGTCCAGAAGGCCTTGAGTCCGTCGAGGAAGTCACGATGCGCGATTGGGATGACGCTTACGCCAATTCGGCCCATATCCCGGGCTCGGACAAGATACCGGCGCTGTGGGCGGAGCGGGCGGCGGCTTACCGGGCCGGGCTGAAGGAGTTTCGCGCCGACATCGCCTATGGCGCCGGCGAACGCCAGCGCCTCGATCTGATCTTGCCCGACGGCGACAGCAAAGGCCTCGTCGTGTTCGTCCACGGCGGCTACTGGATGCGCTTCGACAAATCGACATGGACTGATCTCGCCGAAGGCGCGCGCCATCATGGCTGGGCGGTGGCAATGCCAAGCTACACGCTGACGCCGGCCGCGCGCATCTCCGACATTACGGCGGAAATCACCACAGCCATCGCCAAGGCGGCCTCCCTCGTCGCGGGCCCGATCCGGCTCGCCGGCCATTCCGCGGGCGGGCATCTCGTTACGCGCATGCTGTGCGACGACAGCCGGCTGGAGCCCGCCGTCTACAACCGCGTCGCCGGCACGCTTTCGATCAGCGGCCTGCATGATCTGCGTCCGCTGCTCAAGACCAGGATGAACGACACCCTGTGCATGACGATGGAGGAGGCGACGCTGGAAAGCGCGGCGCTGCATCTGCCGCGCGGGCCTTCGCCCGTGACCGCATGGGTCGGTGGCAACGAGCGGCCCGAATTCATCCGCCAGTCTGATCTGATTGCCAATGTCTGGACTGGATTCGACGTGCCGACGCGTCTTGTTGTCGATCCCGGGCTGAACCATTTCACCGTGATCGACGCCCTCAAGGACCCGTCGTCGCCAATCACCGCGCGCCTGATCGGCCTCGACTGACCAGGCCTTGAAGATCGATCGAAAGGGCCTGCCATGACGTCCAGCCAATACGATCCCGCAAGCGAAGGCGCTGAGACCGATTTCGCCCGGCGTATGTCCTATGGCAGCTATCTGGCGCTGGACGCGATCCTCGGCGCGCAGCATCCGCTGTCGGAAGCGCATGACGAGATGCTGTTCATCATCCAGCATCAGACGACCGAGCTGTGGATGCGGCTCGCCATCCACGAGCTCAGCGCCGCACGCCGTTCGATCGCGAAGGATGAAGTGCAGCCTGCGATGAAGATGCTGGCACGGATGTCGCGCATCTTCGAGCAGCTCAACGGCGCATGGGACGTGCTGCGCACCATGACGCCCAGCGAGTATACGCGCTTCCGCTCGCAGCTTGGCCAGTCCTCGGGCTTCCAGTCGCGGCAATACCGGCTGATCGAATTCCTGCTCGGCAACCGCAACCACGCCATGCTCAAGCCGCACGCGCACGATCTGGAAACCACGCAGCTGCTCGAAGCCGAGCTCGCGACGCCAAGCCTCTATGACGAGGTGCTGCGGCTCGCCGACCGCAACGGGCTCGAGATGCCTGCGGCCGTGCTAGCGCGCGATGTTCGCGAGACTCATAGCTTCAACGAAGGTGTGTTGCAGGCCTGGCGTATCGTCTACGAAGCGCCGGAAACGCACTGGATGCTCTACGAACTGGCCGAGAAGCTGGTCGATTTCGAGGATTATTTCCGGCGCTGGCGCTTCAACCATGTGACGACGGTCGAGCGCGTCATCGGCTTCAAGCGCGGCACTGGCGGCACCGGCGGGGTCAGTTATCTCAAGCGGATGCTGGAGGTCGAGCTGTTTCCCGAGCTCTGGCGCGTGCGCACGATCCTGTAGAGATTTTCATGACCAAGCTTCGCGTTTACGACGACACCAAAGCGCTGTTCCATATGCCCGACGGTGTGATCTATCTCGACGGCAATTCGCTCGGGGCGTTGCCGCTTGGCGTTGCCGAGCGCGTCAGCCGCGTCATCATCGCCGAGTGGGGCGATGAGTTGATCCGCGCGTGGAATACGGCGGGCTGGTATGCCCAGCCGCGCCATGTCGGCGATCGCATCGCGCGACTGATCGGTGCGGAAGCCGGCTCTGTCATGGTCGGAGATACGCTGTCGCTCAAGGTCTATCAGGCGCTCGCCGCCGCGCTGGACATGAACGCATCGCGCAAAATCGTTCTGTCGGACACCGGCAACTTTCCGACCGACCTCTACATGGCTGAAGGCCTGATCGCGACGCTTGGACGTGGCCATCAATTGCGCCTGGTGGCGCCGGAGGAGATCGAGGCTTCGTTGTCGGAGGAGATCGCGGTGCTCTACATCACCGAGGTCGATTACCGCACCGGACGGCGCCACGACATGGCGAAGCTGACGGCAAGAGCGCATGCGCTCGGCATCGTTACGGTCTGGGACCTCGCGCATTCGGCCGGGGCGCTGCCGGTTGACCTTGCAGGCACCGGCGCTGATTTCGCCGCCGGATGCACCTACAAATACATCAACGCCGGCCCCGGCGCGCCGGCCTTCCTCTACGTCGCGCCCCGCCACGCCGACAGCGTCCGGGCCGCTTTGTCGGGGTGGATGGGCCACGCAAAGCCGTTCGCGTTCGAGCTTGCCTATGCGGCCGCCGGCGGCGTCGAGCGCATGCGCGTCGGAACGCCGCCGGTGCTGGCAATGGCGGCATTGGAGGCCTCGCTCGACATCTGGGACCGCGTCGATATCGCGGAGGTCCGGGCCCGCTCGCTGGCGCTCGGCGATCTGCTCATCAGCGAAGTCGAGCGCCGTTGCCCGCAGCTAACGCTGGTCACTCCGCGCGTCCATCAGCATCGCGGCTCGCAAGTCTCCTTCGCCTTCGCAGGCGGCTACGCCGCGATGCAGGCCCTGATCGCCCGTGGCGTCATCGGCGATTTCCGCGCGCCCGACATCATGAGGTTTGGCATCACGCCGCTGTATATCGGCGAGAGCGAAGTGATGAGGGCGGCCGAGATCATCGAAGAGGTGATCGCGGACGAGATTTGGCGGCGGCCGGAGTATCAGGTGGTGAATGCGGTGACGTGAGATACGACGGCTGTCTCCCGTCATTGCGAGCGCGGCGAAGCAATCCAGAAATGTATCAGCGGAAAGATTCTCGAATTGCTTCGCTGCGCTCGCACTGATGACCTCGGACGTCATTGCTTTGTCGCGCAGAGCAATTCACCCTGTGAGCAGAATGATTTGGGAGGAGATCCGATGACGCCGCTCGAAAAACTTAAAGCGATGAAGATGCCGTTTGCCGAACTCAAGGGCGTCGAGTTCGTCGAGGCCGGGAAAGATCGCGTGGTGGCGCGGATGACGGTCAGGCCCGATCTCTGCACTCTTCATCACACCATTCACGGCGGCGCGGTGATGGCGCTGGCCGATTCCGTCGGCGCGGCGGCCACCGTGATCAATCTGCCGGAGGACGCAAAGGGCACGACCACGCTCGAGAGCAAGACCAATTTCATCGGCGGGGCCAAGGAGGGAACCACGGTGGTCGCGACCGCCACCCCAATCCACAGAGGCCGGCGCACCCAGGTTTGGACCACCCGGCTGGAGACCGAGGACGGCAAGCTGGTCGCGGTGGTGACGCAGACCCAACTGGTCCTCGTATGAATACGGGGGCTTGATTTTATTAACGAATTAGTCGCCTCCAATGCCCGAAACTTGGGCAGGTTCCCGTCTTGAAAAGTTTGTTGCGATGCACAATATTGGAGGCCTAGGGATTCGAACGCCTCCTCGAGGGACACCAAGAGGAGTTTTGACTTGTCACTCGCAGCAGATTTTGGACTTGAAGTAACCAGCCGCCCGAAGTCCGTTCAGGGCTACGTGCGCACCTTGAGCCAGCAGGAAGAATTGCCGCTTTTGCGCGATCATCTGCTGAGGCTCGATGCCGAAAGCCGGCACGATCGCTTCAACGGTTTTCTCGACGACAGTTTTATCGAGCGTTACGCAGCCCGCTGTGCCGAGGACGGCACCGTGATCGTCGCCTATATCGTGGATGGCGTGGTCCGCGGGGCGGCCGAGCTGCATCCGCCCGAGGGCGATTCGTTGCCCGAGGTCGCCTTCAGCGTCGAAGCCTCGGCGCGGCGCCAGAACGTCGGCACTGTGCTGTTCAGCCGCCTGATCGCGGAAGCGCGCTGGAAAGGCTACAAGCGTCTGCGCATTACCACCGGCGCCGAGAATCACGCGATGCGCGCGCTCGCCAGGAAGTTTGGGGCGCATCTGCAATTCCGTCACGGCGAATCGACCGGTACGATCGATCTCGCCAAGGCGCCTGAGGACGAGCTCGCTGATCTTGCGGCCTCGCCATTCACAGCCGGCCGCGCTCTGATCAGCTTCAACTCGACCTGCTGGAAGATCATTTCCAGCATCTACGGTAATCGCGCCGCCTGACCTGAAAAAGCCGACTGGAATCAAAAAAGCGGACCGGCAAAACCGGTCCGCTTTTGTATTGGATATAAGGGAACTAAGCGCTCAGGTGCCGGTGCGCTTGTCGTTGCCGAAGCGGCGCACGACACGGCGTTCGACCACCACCGAGCGCTGCGCGCCCTGTTCGCCGGCGATCACGCGCGTCGAGGTGATGCGGCTGTTGGTGCGAACCTGTTTCTTGACCTCGGCCTGGACGACATCGAGCGGCATACCCATCAGGGCTGCGGCGATCTCGGCCTGCTGCTCCTGATCATCGGTGATGCCGACGGCAGCGAAGATCGCCTCGTCCAGGGTCGGCGGATCGTGGCGCACGCGCCGCGTGCCATATTTGGTATTCCAGTCTGCGTTCATAACGGCCTCGTTTCGATGCCGGGATACCTAGTGCCGTCTATGTTGCATTGCAATATGAAATCGGTGCGGCATCTCAGCTATGCACCGGTTGGGTGTCAGGGTGGTGACGCGACACCGGCAACATCCGCAACCCGCTGCTGTGGCCAGCGTTTCAGCGCCGCGTGGCCCGCTTCCGTCAGCCCGTAGATTCCCCGCTCGGTGCGTTCGAACCAGCCATACACATTGTTAAGCATGATCTTGCCGGCATCGGGACAGCGTTGGCGCAATTCGCTCACCTTCCGCGGGCCTGCTGCAAGCTCCGAGGCGCAGGCCAACGCCTGCTGCCGATAGGCCGTCATGATCGGCGCGCGCGTGCTGCCGCCCAGCACCGGATCGCCTTGGCGGCGCTGATGCTCTGCGACCAAGCGGGAACGGACCTTCGGCTCGCGGCGTGGCGCTGCCGTCGGCGGTTTCACCAGCACCTCGACCTGGCCCCTGTCGGTCACCCCGAGCATGCCGAAGCCGAGGCGGCGACAGAGATTGCGGTAGCGTGCGTCGGTCTCGCGTCCCTTGCCGCGCACTGACATCTTTGCGGCAATCCAGACCTCGTCGCCGGCCGGTGCACGATCAACGGCCTGAAGGATCAGCTCGAGATTGAAGGTCAGCTTGAGCTCGCCAATCACCACCACCGGCGGATCGCCGGCGCTAAGGCCCACGAGATCGCAGCCGCCGATTTCGCCCTTGACCGTGAAGCCGAGCTCTTCGAGGAAGCGTTTTACGGGCAAATAGAGCGTGGTTTCCAAAGGAAGCTTCCGAGTGTCACGTCCGATCGGAGAATCAGTCTCGGCACTTTAGCCCGGAACGGACTTAGGGCTCTGAGCCATTTGACGGGGAACAGACGACCTGGGCGGGGGCATCGCACTCGCCGGCAAGCAGAGCATCCGTTTCAGAGGCAATCTCCCGCTGTTGGTGCCGGATTGACGCCTTTAGCCTATGAGACGATCGTAGTCTGCGTGCGAGCCGATCCAGAACCAAACGCAGGCGCCGTCAGATTCGATAGCCAGGGCGCGGTAACGTAGGCCGACTCTGGCGGACCAAAATCGACCGACCCGTTTGAACTGAAGCGAAGGATGAGTGGGGTCGTTCTTCAGCAGCTTGAAATTGGCATCGGCGAGCCGCCGAACATTGACGGGCAAGGCCTCATAAGCCTTCCAGAATCTCGTGGAAGCGGTGTGCTTCACAAGTCGCGCGTTTGGGCGGCGCGATAATCGCTCAGCGCTTCCTCGGCAAATTGATCGAGCTTACCCGCCTTGATGTCCTGCTCCAGGACATGATCGAAGCGTTGTGCATCGAACTGCTCGAACCAGGCGCGAAACCGCACCAATTCGTCAGGCGTAAGCCGTTCGATCGCTCGTTCGATATCTTCAGTTGTCATTGTTCAAATATAGCAGCCCGATGGGCCCGGGAAAAGATGCTACACCCGCCCGCCGACCGGGATCAGCGCGCCGGTGACGCCGCTGGCGGCATCGCTGGCGAGGAACAGGATGACTTCGGCGAGCTCCTGCGGTGTCACCCATTTGGCAAAGTCGGCCTTCGGCATGTCGGCGCGGTTGGCCTTGGTATCGATGATCGAAGGCAGCACTGCGTTCACGGTCACCTTGCCTTTCCACTCGCTCGCCAGCGCCTCGGTGAGGCGATGGACGCCGGCTTTCGACGCTGCATAGGGGCCCATGCCGGAGCCGGCCTGAAGCGCGCCCATGGCGCCGATATTGACGATGCGGCCGGCCTTGGACGCGGCCAGATGCGGCAGCGCCGCGTGCGAGGCGTTGAGCGCCGTCAGCAAGTTGAGCGCATGCATGCGCTGCCATGTCTTGATGTCGCCGTCGCCGACGGTCTCGAAGGCGAATCCGCCGGCGATGTTGATCAGCCCATCGAGCTTGCCAAAGTGTTTTGCCGCCGCCTCGACCGCCGTCTTTGCTTGTGCTACGTCGGACAGATCGACGCCGCCGATCTCGATGCGCTCAGGCGTCGCGGAGATTTGCGATGGCGCATGGTCGATGCCGGCCACGCGCGCGCCGCGTGCCAGTGCGGTCTCGGCGACGACTTTTCCAAGTGAGCCGAGTGCTCCGGTCACGATCAGAACCTTGCCTTGCATCATCGTTCTCCCGGCGCGGCCGCTCAAGATTTACGGCCGCTTACGATTGCAGATAGCGCGCCTTCAGCGCGGTCCGCTCCGCTGTGCCGAGCTTGAGACCGTCGCGCAAGTAGGTTTCGAGATCGCCATACTCGCTACCGACGGCCTCGAAAGCAGCGGCAAGATACGAGGCCTCGACGGTGCCGATCGCGTCGAGAACGTCGGCAGGAAGATCGGAGACGCTTGACGCGTCGCGCTTGTAGTGCAGGTTGGTCAACAGGTAGTCCTCGGCAATGACGTGGTCGGCTACGCCGAGCGCATGAAGGATCAGCGCGCTGGCAAAGCCGGTGCGGTCCTTGCCGGCGGTGCAGTGAATGACGAGCGGCGCGTGGTCCTCCAGGAGATGCCCGAACAGCTTGCGAAAACTGGCCGTGTTGTGGCGGACATAGTTGCGATAGGATTCGCGCATGAGTTCGAGCGCGACCGGCGCGGTCAGCCTGCCCCTGGCGAGCTCGGCGCGCAGCGCAGCCACGACCGTCGGCTCGATCGGCAACGAATGCACGGCGATCTCGTTGACCACGCAGACACCCGCCGCGCGCTCCTCGACGCCGCGAAAATCGAAGGCGCTGCGCACGCCGAGCGCGCGGACGATCTCGACATCGGCGGCAGTGAGCTGGCCGAGATGGTTGGAGCGGAAGATGTGCCGCCAGCGCGTGGTCCGGCCATCTGCGGTCGGATAGCCGCCGAGGTCGCGAAAATTACTGGCGCCCTGCAGGGCGAGATGGCGGGCAGGGGAGTCTTTCATGGAGGTGTCTTGTCAGGCATCTGAAACGGTCGGTGACGGCTGTGGGACCATATGATCCTGTAATCAAGTCCGGAATCAAAAAGGGCCGAAACTTCGTTGTTTCGACCCTTTTTCAATCTGACGCCGGACGCTTGAGAGAGCGCGGCGGTACTGAACCGAACGCAGGCATCAGCGATCCCATTTCGGCTTGGCTTCATCGACTGCTTCCTGATGGTACCAGCTGCCGCTGCAAATCGTCTCGTTCACGGGGAGCGAGGCGTGGTTGGCGGGAAGGCGGGTCTCACCGTTGCGGCGCCCCCCGAGAGCCGAGCGGCCCCCGACAGGGAATTGGTAGATCTGTGCAGATCCGTGACTCAGTCCATTGTTCATCATTGCGGTATCTCCCGAGATCGCAGCGCTGGGCCTCCATGGTGCGCCCGACTCGTTGGCTTGTGGTTACTGGAATCCCCATATCGGCCGTGCATTCCGAAATGCAAAGTGCTGAAAAGGAAATCAGCCTTGGCCTATTTTGTAGGCAGACTGCATTCTGCTTCCTCTAAGGCAGCGGTCGGGTGGCTAACGCGTGGGCCGTTGCGAAGGTTGCGGGCGGCGGGCGCAGACTTGGCGAATATTGCCGGACGTTGATGCGCGTTTAGTCGGCAACCTCAGGCCCGGGCCTGCCTGCTCCAGAATCGGGCGTTTTCCGCGGGGTTTTTGCGGTGCAGCTTCACGCAAAGGTGCGCCGCTATGACGCACGGCTCACTCGCCGATCCGCCGGGATGGAGAGGAGGCCGGCCGCGGTGGAAAACCTCCCGCGCTGCGGCCTTTTGGCACGTTAAATGCTTGGAAGGGGTCGGCCGATGTTGGCCGGGTAAACAATCGTGCGGGGGCCTGCGGCCCCCACCTTTCGCATCATCTACAGAGAGGCTCAATGACCAAGTATAAGCTCGAGTACATCTGGCTCGACGGATATACGCCGACTCCGAACTTGCGCGGCAAAACTCAGATCAAGGAATTCGCGTCGTTCCCGACGCTCGAGCAGCTTCCGCTCTGGGGCTTCGATGGCTCCTCCACCCAGCAGGCCGAAGGCCACAGCTCCGATTGCGTGCTGAAGCCGGTCGCGGTGTTCCCGGATGGCGCCCGCACCAACGGCGTGCTCGTGATGTGCGAAGTCATGATGCCCGACGGCAAGACCCCGCATTCGACCAACAAGCGCGCCACCATCCTCGACGATTCCGGTGCCTGGTTCGGCTTCGAGCAGGAATACTTCTTCTACAAGGACGGCCGTCCGCTCGGCTTCCCGGCCTCGGGCTATCCGGCCCCGCAGGGTCCGTACTACACCGGCGTCGGCTTCTCGAACGTCGGCGACGTCGCCCGCAAGATCGTCGAAGAGCATCTCGACCTCTGCCTGGCAGCCGGCATCAACCATGAAGGCATCAACGCGGAAGTCGCGAAGGGCCAGTGGGAATTCCAGATCTTCGGCAAAGGCTCCAAGAAGGCCGCTGACGAAATGTGGATGGCCCGGTACCTGATGCTGCGTCTGACCGAGAAGTACGGCATCGACATCGAGTTCCACTGCAAGCCGCTGGGCGACACCGACTGGAACGGCTCCGGCATGCACGCCAACTTCTCGACCGAGTACATGCGTACGGTCGGCGGCAAGGAGTACTTCGAGGCACTGATGGCCGCCTTCGACAAGAACCTGATGGACCACATCGCCGTCTACGGCCCGGACAACGACAAGCGTCTAACCGGCAAGCACGAGACCGCGCCCTGGAACAAGTTCAGCTACGGCATTGCCGATCGCGGTGCTTCGATCCGCGTGCCGCACTCCTTCGTCAACAACGGTTACAAGGGCTATCTGGAAGACCGTCGTCCGAATTCGCAGGGCGACCCATACCAGATCGCTTCGCAGATCCTGAAGACGATCGCCTCCGTGCCGGCCGACAAGAAGGCCGCCGCCTAAGATCCTCCCGGCCCGGGCTGGGGGGCTGGCCGGGGTTGGACTTCGATCCGCCGAAGCCGAAAGGCTTCGGCGGATTTTTCATTCTGATGACAGCCGGTGCGGAGACCCCTCGGACCTCATGGCGCGAAACTTGTCCATCGCCGCCGAAAGCGGGATAGAGTGCGTCTGGATGCGCGCAGGGCCAGGGACGGCTGGTGTTTGAAGGCTTCTACAAGGTGAGATTTCAGCTCGGCGACGCCGTTGGCCGGAGCGTGATGCATGCCGGCAACGGCAAGATGCTCGGCGGCAATTCGGCCTTCGCCCATATCGGCACCTACGCCAAGACCGAAGCCGGGGTCGACATCGTGATCAACACCGTCCGCCACAACCCCGATCCGAACTATCGCGCCATGGCCGGCACTGACGATGCGACCCTGCTTGCCAAGGGCTGGGCCGACGGCGATCTCTATCGCTGCAAGGGCGAGCTCAAGGAGCTGCCCGGCGTACCCTTTCAGTCGTTAATGACACCCATCACCGAAGACGAGATGCCGATCGCCGGCGGCGTCGGCGAGGCCGGCATCGCCGACGGGCTCTACTCGGTGCATCTGCGCATGCTCGACGGCGTCGACGGCGGTCTCACCGGCGTGATGCTGCTCAACAAGGGCCGCATCCTCGGCGGCGATGCATCGTTCTATTATCTCGGCAGCTACACCGCCGCCAACGGGCGCTGGAAGGGCCAGATCCTCAACCAGGAGCACACGCCGGCTAAGGACGATCCGATCTTCGGCGGCCACGAGGTCGGCATCGGCTTCTCCGGCAGTTATGACGCCGAGCAGGCGGTGCTGGAGGCAACGGCGCTTGCCGGCAAGCGCAGCCTGCGCCTGACCGCCGCGCTCAAGCTGATGCATCGCGCCTGATCGCCACGGGAATCGCTGATGGAAAAAATTCGCGTGCTTTCGACGCTCGGCCTGATGGGCGCGATGCGCAGCCTGTCCTCCGCATACGAGACCGCGACCGGCGTCCACATCGATGCCGATTTCGCGCCGACTCTGGCGCTGCTCAAACGACTGCGCGACGGCGAGGCCGCCGATCTCGTGATCCTTACCCGCGAGGGGCTCGACGAGATGATCGGCGAGGGCCGCGTCGTCGCCGAGAGCGCGGCCGATCTCGCGCGTTCCTTCGTCGGCATCGCGGTGCGGGCAGGGCAAGCACATCCCGACATCGCCACGGAAACCGCACTGCGCAACACGCTGCTCGCGGCGCGGTCCCTGGCCTATTCGCGGCTGGGTGCGAGCGGGGTCTATTTCGCCCGGTTGATCGCGCAGATGGGGATCGCGGCAGAGATCAAAACCAAGACCACCATCGTCGAGCAGGGCTTTACCGCAGAGCGGCTCGTGAGCGGCGAGGCTGATCTCGCCGTGCAGCAGATCAGCGAGCTGAAGCAGGTCGAGGGCATCGAGGTGGTCGGCCCGATTCCGCACGATCTGCAAACGCCGGCCGTGTTCGCCGCCGGCCGGATGGCAAACGCCGAGCACGCCGACGCCGCGGATCGGCTGCTGCGCTATCTGGCGTCGCCCGAGGTCGTCCCCGTGCTGCGCCAATCGGGACTCGAGCCTTGAATTTGCCGGGACGACGACGCAACCTGGCGTCCATGCGGACTTTCCTCGTTGCCATCCTTCTCACGCTTGCGGCGCCGTTATCTGCGCATGCGCAATCGGCCGATCTCGTCCTGTGCGACCGCGTCGCCGCGGATACCAGTGATCCCGACAAGCCAGCCGATATGAGGGGCGTGACGGAGATTGCGGCCGCCGACGTTGCGACCGCCATCAAGTTCTGCAAGCAGGCTGCGCCCTCGTCGCGGCGCGCGATGTTCGCGCTCGGCCGCGCCTATGCGGCCAACCGGCAGACGGCGGACGCGATGGCTGCCTGGCGCAAGGCCGCCGACAAGGGATCGAGTGCGGCGATGGTCGAGCTCGGTGTGGCCTACGGCACCGGCTCCGGCGTCGCCAGGGATGAAGCGCAGGCGCGCAAATTGTTCGAGAAGGCGGCGCAGGCCGGCAATCCCCGCGGCATCAGCAATCTCGCCGCGCTCGGCGGCACCGGCGGTGCCACGCCGGCCGATCCCGCACAGGCGCGCGCATTGCTTGGCAAGGCCGCCGAGACCAACGCTGAAGCGCAGTACCAGCTCGGCATGATGCTCTCCGAAGGCACGGGCGGGGCGAAGGACGACGCCGCGGCACGCGCGCTGTTCGAGAAGGCGGCGGCGCAAAACCATCCCGGCGCGCTGGAGCGGATGGGGGCCTTCGCGCAGGAGGGCCGCGGCGGTCCAAAGGACAAGGACGCCGCGAAATCCTATTACGAGCGCGCCGCGGCGCTCGGCGACGAGGATGCCAAGCAGGCGTTGGAGCGGCTGCGCTGTCCCTATGCGATCAAGGACAAGCAGGGCAAGCTCGTCACCACGCTGTGCTTCTAAAAGCGCGGTGAACGCGCTTTAGAGTTATTTGCGAGCATGATCTTTCCGGAAAACCGCTGCGCACCTTTCCGGATCATGTTTCGTCCGCCGCCGATGGCCGTGACTGCTCCATGCCCGCTTTGTCGCGTGCTTGTGTCGACGGGTTCGAATGCGTCAGGAACCAGCCTGGACACGGTCCGTTGAATCCTTGACAGCAGGAGGCGCAACCATGATCCGCAAGCTCGCATCCGGCGAATATCGGCTGTATTCGCGCAAAGTGAATCCCAAGACCGGCAAGCGCCGCAACCTCGGCACGTTCAGGAGCCGCGCGGCGGCCGAGAAGCATGAGCGCGAGGTGCAGTATTTCAAGCGTCACTAGCGCCTGAGGAAGGCCGTTCACCACCGGCCAAACAAAAAAGGCGAAAAACAACCCCATGCACAGTAGCCAAGTGGTTGAAATCACAGGCCTGCAAATGGTGTGAAATCGCCATCTGCGGAAACGCCGAAATCGATTGCGCCGTCGGGCAAAACAGGCGCATGATGGCATCATGGCAGGTGTGGCTCCGCGAATGGCCCTGCGCGAAAAAGCCCAATGGCCTTGGTGCGACGGCGGTGCTAGGTAGCGCGTGCTTTCCTTCTGATATTTCCGGGTCAATTGCGTTGCTGGACGGGCTCTACAAGGTTGAATACGGCGTCAACGATGCCTTCGGCCGCAGCATCATGTGCATGCATGACGGCAAGCTGCTGGGCGGCAATTCGGCCTTCGCGCATCTCGGGAGCTATGTCGAGCGCGACGGCGAGATCATCGCCGAAGTCATCACCGAACGGCATAACGACGATCCCAACTACAAGCCGCTGATGGGGGCTGATGTCGCCGTGATCGGCGCGCGCGGCCGGCTCGTCGGCAACCAGATCCGTCTTGCGGGCAGCGCGGATACGATGCCGGGCGCCGGTTTCTGGGCCAATCTCACGCGGCTCGATGACGAGGGATTGCCGCCGCAGGGGACGATCGGTCCGGGCGGGGTCGTGAACGGGCTCTATGCGATCCATCTGCGCGCGCTCGACGGCGTCGACGCCGGGCTCTCCGGCGTCATGCTGCTGATCGACGGCCGCATCCTGGGCGGCGATGCGTTCTTCTACTATCTCGGCTCCTATTCCTCGGCCGACGGCCGCTGGAAGGGCGAGATGCTCAACCAGGAGCATACGCCGGCGAAAGGCGAGAACCCCGTGTTCGGCGGCTACGAGGTCGGCATCGGCTTCTCCGGAACCTGCACGGCGGACAGCGGTGAGCTCGAAGGCATCGCGCTGGCCGGCAAGCGCAGCCTGCGGCTGGCGGCCTCGCTTAAACTGATGCGGCGAGCGTAGGGCGGTTACTTAGAGATCTGGGATGTCCGCTCGAGGGTAAAGCAGGCCTGACGTCCAACTCGCGGCGATGTCGGCTGTTGACCCGGATGTATGGTCCGGCCGCGCATTGCAAGAGGTTTCGTCAACCTGGCAGATGCGGTCTTGCATCAATGTATCCGGCCTCTGATTGGAGCGTGTTGTGCTCCGGGCCATCATGGATATCAGCGCGCATTCGAGCTAATTAGCGGACAGGCCTCGAACGGGCCA
>NZ_JBVVPN010000023.1:123466-131752 GCF_055811035.1 Bradyrhizobium sp. MI1.10 | reverse complement strand
CCATACGGGCCCGCAGCTTCATCGCTGCACCATCAGAGGCCGGACAGATGGCAGCATCCGACTACGTGCCGATCTTCCTCAAAAATCGCTTGCATCTCGCGGGGCGTCCACAGATGAGTACAATCTCGACCTGTCAAAGCGCCGAGCCGAAGCCGTCGCAGCCGAGCTGGTGAAGAGTTTTCGCATCGCGCAGGCGCGGTTGCGCACTGCCGGTGTTGGATTGCTGGCGCCGGTCGGCCCGAATGCAACGGACGCAGGCCGTGCGCTCAACCGGCGCGTGGAGCTGGTGGCGCCGTAAGAACGGTGCATGCGGCACTCGTAACGTGATGGGAACAGCGTGAAGGGCGAAAACGGATTAACATATGTTTGTCAGCGCGACTTCTGCACGCACGCGGGAATACGTGCAGGCAAACGCGCGTTCTGACAAGGCGCGCAGCGCTCGCTGCGTTGCGTTGCGAGAGCAGGAAATATGAACAAAGTGCTTTAGCCGTCCAAGCAATTGCTTTGATGCTGATCGAAACGCGATGTCGCGACCACTGCATATCTCATGCGCTCGCTGCGACATCGCAGCGCCAACGATTTGCCTTGCCATGGCATGGCGCCGGTTATAACATTCTATTCTAGGTTGTCGCCCTGCCAGCCCCGGGCGACGCTGAAGACCAAAATAAACGGCGGGCTTCGCGGCCCGCCGTTTGTTGCGGCAAGGGTGAGGCAAGGCTGAAGGTAAGGGTCTCCTCGAAGGAGCGCATCGGGTTTTACGAAGCGCTGGACGCTTCCACCCGACATCCAAGCGCCGCGCAAACGGGTTCGTCGATCGATCGCCCAGCCAGTTCTGCCGCAGCAGCGTCCGCAGCCGGCCTCCGGAAACCTGCCAAAGTCATTTGACTATGGCCCCCTGATCGACGAAAAGCCGGCCATGGCCAAAAAACCCGGAACCAATCCCAAGGGCGAATTCGCCTTTTTCAACGTCTTCTATGAAGACGGCTCCCAACGCTCCAACCGGCGCGTGCCCGCCGAATTGCTCGGCGGCCTCGACGGCGACGAGCCGGCCCGCGCCTTCATCATGGAGCAGGACCGCGAGATCGCCGAAAAATCCGGCCGCCCGGCGCTGGAGATCAAGAACCTCGAGCGGGTCGGCGCGAAGAAGAAATAGGCCGATCCAGGCAGGCGCTCACCAGCGCCCGGCCCGCCTGTTCCAGGCAAACAGCAGATCGGCAAACCGGTCATAGAAGAACCGGGTGAACGGCAGCGCCACGCGATTGCCGAACAACCCCGCAAGCCACCCCTCTCCCGGCGTCAGCCTCCACAGCGCAATCGCGACATCCGCGCCGACGATAAGTCGGCCGGCCTCATCGGTCGCATGCAGGCGGCGCCTGATATCGTCGAGCGTGGCGCCAAAGTGCGCCAGCGCATCGGGCTGCTCGTTGATATCCCTGAATTCGATCGTGCGCGCGCGCACCAACGCGAGCAGCTTGTTGCGCTGCCAGTCGATGCCGGCATCGCAGACAGGGCAGCGGGTGTTGTACCAGACGGTGAGGTGAGCCGGCATCATCGAAGCATAAATGTCGATCTGCGCCACGTCGAGGCAGGAGCCATCCATTCGGCATTGCAAGATCGATGCACCTTTCTCATCGGAAGTATAATCCGATAGAAAGCTGATGAGGCTCTTTGGCTGAACGCGGTCGAAGTAGGCGCGAACGAAAACGGCGGGCTTTCGCCCGCCGTTATTGTCTCAACAACCGCCAAGTCGCGGCGCTTGAACTAGTTATCCAAGAAGCTCCGCAGCTTCCGCGACCGCGACGGATGCTTCAACTTCCGCAGCGCCTTCGCCTCGATCTGACGAATACGCTCGCGGGTCACGCTGAACTGCTGGCCGACTTCTTCCAGCGTGTGGTCGGTGTTCATGCCGATGCCGAAGCGCATGCGCAGCACGCGCTCTTCGCGCGGGGTGAGCGAGGCCAGCACGCGCGTGGTGGTCTCGCGCAGGTTCGACTGGATCGCGGCGTCGATCGGCAGGATCGCGTTCTTGTCCTCGATGAAATCGCCGAGGTGTGAATCCTCTTCGTCACCGACGGGCGTCTCCAGCGACAACGGCTCCTTGGCGATCTTGAGGACTTTTCGCACTTTCTCCAGCGGCATGCCGAGCTTTTCGGCCAGCTCTTCCGGGGTCGGCTCGCGGCCGATCTCGTTGAGCATCTGGCGCGAGGTGCGCACGATCTTGTTGATCGTCTCGATCATGTGCACGGGAATGCGGATGGTGCGCGCCTGGTCGGCGATCGATCGGGTGATCGCCTGCCGGATCCACCACGTGGCGTAGGTCGAGAACTTGTAGCCGCGGCGGTACTCGAACTTGTCGACCGCCTTCATCAGGCCGATGTTGCCTTCCTGGATCAGGTCGAGGAACTGCAGGCCGCGGTTGGTGTATTTCTTGGCGATCGAGATCACGAGACGGAGGTTGGCTTCCACCATCTCCTTCTTGGCCTGGCGGGCTTCGCGCTCGCCCTTCTGCACCGAGTGCACGATCTTGCGGAACTCGATGATCTCCAAGCCGGTCAGCGCCGCGAGCTGATGCACCTCGTGGCGGAGGTCCTTGATGCGGTCCTTCTCGTGATGGACGAAGTTCTTCCAGCCCTTGGCCGACAGCTTCGAGACACGGTTGAGCCAGCGCGGATCGAGCTCCGAGCCGGTGTAGTTGCGCAGGAAGTCTTCGCGCGCGACGCCGTGGCTGTCGGCAAGGCGCATCAGGCGGCCCTCATGCGAGACGAGGCGCTTGTTGATGTCGTAGAGCTGCTCGACGAGTGAGTCGATACGCGCCTGGTTGAGGCGCAGCGACTTCACCTCGACGATGATCTCGTCCTTGAGCTTGCGGTATTTGCGCTCCTGGTGCGGTGACAGCGAGGGGCCGTGCGAGGTGCTCTCGAGCTGGTTCTGGATGTCCTGCTCTTGCAGCTTGCGCAGCTTCTTGTAGCTGTCGGCGATCTTGTCGAAGATCTCGACGACCTTCGGCTTGAGCTCGGCCTCGATCGCCGCAAGCGACATCTGGTTCTCGAACTCGTCGTCCTCGTCCATGTCGGCTTCGGCGGCGGATTCCGCGGGATCCTTTGCGGCTTCGCCGGCATTGCCGGGCGCAGGCGCGGCGCGGAACGGGGTCGGCGCCGGCGGTGCGGCAGGCGGCGCGACATGCGCGGGCGCGGCCCCGGTGGCCTGGCCGCCTTCGGCCGACGCTTCACCGGTCTCGCCGTTCGGACCGGCGATCATCGCATTGTTCATGCCGGCCTTGGCGTCGGGCCCGGCATAGGTGGCTTCGAGATCGATGATGTCGCGAAGGAAGATCTTGCCTTCGTTGAGCTCGTCGCGCCAGATGATGATGGCCTGGAAGGTCAGCGGGCTTTCGCAGAGCCCTGCGATCATCGCCTCGCGGCCGGCCTCGATGCGCTTGGCAATCGCGATTTCGCCTTCGCGCGACAGCAGCTCGACGGTGCCCATCTCGCGCAGATACATGCGAACGGGATCGTCGGTGCGCTCGCCCGGCTCGCTCTTCTTGACCTCGGTGACGGCCTTCTGGGTGACTTCGACGAGCTCGTTGTCGGTCTCGTCCTCGCCGCTCTCGTCCTTGTCCTCCTCGCCTTCGCTATCGTCGGCTTCGGTGACGTTGATGCCCATGTCCGAGAGCATGGACATGATGTCCTCGATCTGCTCGGGAGAGGTCTGGTCGGACGGCAAAACTTCGTTGAGCTGATCGAAGGTCACGAAGCCGCGCTTCTTGGCCTGCTTGATCATCTTCTTCACGGCCGCGTCGGACAGATCGAGCAACGGCGAGGGCGCGTCCTGGGAGTCCTTCTCCGGCGCGTCCGCTGCCTTGTCGTCTTTTTCCTTGTCCTTCGCCTGCAGCGTCTTTGCCTTGGTGGCCATCCATTGCTCCTAAACGCGTTTCACACAGACGTTCGCCGCGCCCGCGTGAAATCACTTGAACCTGTTGTTCGATGCTCTCGCTTCGTCAGATCTCGACACGGAAAGGGCGGCGCGGACCTCTTGTCGCCACCCCCGACCTTTCACTCGCCGGATTTGCCTAACGCTTCGTAGAGCCTCTTTGTCGCAGCGGTTGCAGGTATAGTGCCAACAGCAATTGCGCGGATTCATTCCTGACGCATCTGTTCTGCCTGCGGCCGCCTGGTGGCCAAAGTGCTACAAGACCGTTAAGCCTCGATTAACCCTGTTTTTGCCGCCAAACCTCGGATTTGGCGAGTCTTTTAGCGGTTCCGGTCCCGGCCGTCCGCATGATTCTTTCATCACACGCTCTTCTGGAACCGACCCGACAGCTCGCCAAAACCCTCGATCAGGGCCTCGGTGCCGTCGACTTCGCCTATCCGAGCTTTGACGTCGCGTAGCCACGCCATGTTGGCCTCGCTGGGATCTTCCCCCAAGGCCAGCTCGGCGTCTTTCAGCTCTCTAAGTAGTGAATGGTACTGCCGATGCAAGGCGACCAGCTGATGCCAGGTGGAGAGAACGTCGTCCCGTGCGGCGCCCTCGCGGGCGCCCCACACCGCCGCGGTCGTGATACCGCCCTCAACCCTTTGAAGAGCCTGTGAAAATCCGCCCTTCTCGAGGTCACTGCGCATCTTCTCGGCGAGCTCGCCAGGGTCCGGCGAGTGGTGATGGTCGTTGGCAAAGGCGGCGATGATGCCGGCCCGGAGCTTATGGACCTCGGGATGGGCGAGCTCCAGGGCCGCGACTTCCTCGAGGTGATCGTGCAGCAGCCAGGGGTGGTTGATCAGGATTTGCAGGATCAGGGCCTCGCGGCGGGAGATGGCGCTGCGCTGACCGCGCATGATCGGGCTTGCCGCGAGCTGCGCGCTCGCCGCTTGGTAGGGGCCGGAGGGCAACTGGATCGGACCGGGCGGGCCGCGGCGGCCTCCAAATCCCTGATTGCCGAATCGATTCGCGCCTCCGCCACCACGGGGCTGGAACTGGCGGCCGGCCGAGCCGGGGCGGAAATTACCACGGCCGCCGCCAAAGCCGCCGCGCCCGCCTTCGGGGGCAAAGGCGCGCTGAAGCCGCTCGGCAAGATCCTGCCGATAATAGCGCCGCACCACTTCGTCGCGGATGCCGTTGGAGAGCTCCTTGATGCGCGCCTCCAGCGCGGCACGGCGCTCGGGCGTGGCGAAATTGCCGCCTTCGAGCTCGCGCGACCAGATCATCTCGGCGAGCGGACGCGCCGCCGCGATCACCTCCTCGATCGCACCGCGACCGCCGGAGCGCACGAGATCGTCGGGGTCCTGCCCTTCCGGCAGCAGCGCGAAACGAAGACTCTTGCCCGGCGCGAGGAACGGCAAGGCGAGATCCGCGGCACGATAAGCCGCCTTCTGGCCGGCGCGGTCGCCGTCGAAACAGAGGATCGGCTCGTCCGCCATCTTCCAGAGCAGCGCGAGCTGGTTTTCGGTGAGTGCAGTGCCGAGCGGCGCCACGCTGCCGGCAAAGCCCGCGGTGACCATGGCGATGACGTCGACATAGCCTTCGACCACGACGAGGGCGCTGCCGTCATGGGTGGCCTTGCGCGCGGTCTGGTGGTTGTAGAGATTGTCGCCCTTGTGGAAGAGCGGCGTCTCCGGCGAGTTCAGGTACTTGGCCGGAACGTCCTTCTCCAGCGCGCGCCCGCCAAAGGCGATGACGCGGCCGCGCAAATCCGTGATCGGAAACATCACGCGGTCGCGGAAGCGATCATAGGGCACCGGGATGTCGTTGCCGGCCACCAGCATGCCGGTCTCGACCATGTCGTCGACGGAGACGCCGAGCTTGCCGAGATGCTCCTTCAGCGCGAAGCGATCGGGCGGCGCATAGCCCAGCCGAAACTGCAATTGCGTCGCCGGCGAGATGGCGCGGTCGGCGAGATAGCCGCGCGCCTTGGCGCCGACGCGCGAGGCCAGCGTCTCGGCGAAGAAGTTCGCGGCGAGATCCATGACGTCATGCAGGGAGCGGCGCCGCTGCTCCTGACGCGCCGCATCCGGTGTCACCGCGGGCAGCGGCAGGCCCGCCATATTGGCGAGCCGCTCCACGGCCTCGGCGAACGGCAGGCCGTCGGTCTCCATCACGAAGCTGATGATGTCGCCGTGCTTGCCCGAGGAGAAGTCGTGGTAAAAACCCTTCTGGTCGTTGACGAAAAACGACGGCGACTTCTCCTGCTGGAACGGCGACAGTCCCTTCCACTCCCGCCCCGCCTTCTTCAGCTTGACGCGCTTGCCCACGACTTCGGAGACCGAAAGCCGGGCACGCAGCTCGTCGAGGAATTGGGGCGTGAAGCGCATGGCGGAATGGAACTCTGTCAGCTCGGCCGCGTGAAGCGCCCACCTCAGAAAGGCGAACGCCGGCCTTGCTTCAACGCCTTATTTAATGTTCATGATATGTTCAGTCCATATCCACAGGCTTGATAATCCAAAAATACGATTGTATATACAGAGAAACTGATGCCGGATTTCAGCTCTCTCGCGTCTGCCGGGTTTGAATGGGACGAAGAGAAGAACCGGACTAATCTGATCAAACATGGCATCAGCTTCGACGATGCCAGTCAGGTCTTCTACGAACGTGTCGTCATCAAACGGTCGAATCGCAACGACGAAGAGCGGTGGATCGCGATCGGAAAACTCGACGACCGACTTCTGACAGTGATCTTCACGCGAAGAGACAAAGCGATCCGTATCATTTCAGCGCGACGTCCGAGGCCAGATGAAAAAAGAGCATATCGTGAAGCGTCGATGGGGAGATCGCCGCAAGGGTAATAGTGATTGGGCCCGTGTCGATGCAATGACGGACGAGGAATTGGAAGCCTCGATCGCAAATGATCCCGACTGGGCGGAGTTCAAGGACGTCGACTGGTCGGACGCCGTGCTGGTGATGCCGCCGAGGAAGAAGGCGATCTCCATCCGCCTCGACGAGGACGTGCTCGACTTCTTCAAGCGCGATGGCGAGGGCTATCAGCGGCGCATCAATGCGGTGCTGCGCTCCTTCATGCAGCAGAAGTCGAAGCCGAAGAAGCGGGCTTGATCCGGAGAATATCTTCGGAGGCTCGTGACAGAAGCCTTGAACCCGCCCCGGTTCCACGCTTCCATGGGCCATGTTCAGGACCTTCCGAGGCGGCCAGAGCGGGGGTTGGCGCATCACCTCGATTTCGCCCGTCACGGGCGAGCCCCTCGCCTTCATGCCGGCGCTGTCGGTCACCGACAGCGAGGCCATCGCATTGCCGCTGGTGCCCTCGCGCAATGCCTGGCGGCTGGTCGGTGTCGCGAGCAGCTTGCGCTACACCGAGCGCGGCGAGAAGGAGCAGCTCACTGCCATGCAGGCCGGCCTCGGCCGGCTGGAAGCAACCAGCGCCGCGCTGATCCCGATCCGCAAGTCGCAGGCCTGGTGGGATCTGACCCAGGAAGAACGCCGCAGGATATTTGAAGACAAGTCGCATCACATCGCGAGCAGCCTGCGCTTCCTGCCTGCGATTGCGCGGCAGCTCTATCATTGCCGCGACCTTGGCGGGCCCTTCGATTTCCTAACCTGGTTCGAATTCGCGCCCGCGCACGCCTCGCTGTTCGAGGAGCTGGTCGCGATGCTCCGGCGGACCGAGGAGTGGACCTATGTCGAGCGCGAGGTCGACGTGCGCGCGGTGAAGGAAGTGCTTTCGGCCTAGTGATCGAGGAAGCGGCCGGATTCGATGCGCGGCAGATCGGTGACGGGCCAGTTGTAGATGTAAGTCCAGGCCGGTGCCGTCACCCCGTCCGCGCCTGTCACGTCGACCAGCCGGCGCAGATATTCGGTCGGCTCGGGAAAGCCCTCACCGCAGGCCTCGTACATGTCGAGCTCGCGCAGGAGCTCGTCGGGTACGCGCAGGTGGAAGAGTTCGCCGTGGACGCGGTCGGACGGCACATCGGAGAGCAGCAGCCCCGGATAATGCTTCACCAGAACGAGCCGGCCGCGGCAGGTCGCTTCACTCAGAAAATCCGCGTGCCCGGCAAGCAGCCGCGCCATCGGATGGTCGAAGCCGCGCATCAACGTGCCGTAGACGAAAAGACGATTGGAGATCATGCGGGCTCTATAGCTGCGAATGATGCAGAGCGACAGCGCCACACATTCCATGGTCGTGGGGGGGGGGGGGGGGGGGGGGGGGGGGGGGGGCGGGCGGGGCGGGGGGGGGGGCGGGGGGGGGGGGCGGGGGGGCGGGCGGGGGGGGGGGGGGGGGGGGGGGGGGCGGGGCGGGGGGGGGGGGGGGGGGCGGGGGGGGGGGGGGGGGGGGGGGGGGGGGGG
>NZ_JBVVPN010000023.1:58933-123456 GCF_055811035.1 Bradyrhizobium sp. MI1.10 | reverse complement strand
CGCCGCGCGGGCGGCGGCCCGGGGCCCGCGCGCGCCCGCCCCCCCCCCCGCGCCCCGGCCGGCCGCCCCCCCCCCCCCCCGCGCGGCGGCCGCGCGGGCCGCCCCCCCCCCCCCCCCCCCCCCACGGCGGTGAGCGTCTACGAAACTTCGGCTTCCAGCTCCTCGCCGCTGCGTTGCTCGTCCGACACCACCCTGATGGTCACGTCCATGGCATCGAACGCGCCCGCAGCGCCGATATAGACGCCGTGCAGCGGGATCGCCTGGCGCGGATCGCGTGCGACCGCGACGCGGATGAGGTCGCGGGTGCCGACGATGCCGTTGGTCGGATCGAACTCAATCCAGCCCGCGCTCGGCAGGTAGACCTGCACCCAGGCATGCGTCGAACCACCGCCGACATGGCGCTGCTCGATATCCTCCGGCAGGAAGATGTAGCCGGAGACGAATCGTGCGGCGATGCCGAGATGGCGCAGCGCCTCGATCATGAACAGCGCGTAATCGCGGCAGGTCCCGCTACCGGACTGCAAGGTGTCGAGCGGATGCTGCGTGCCCAACTCGTGGCGCTTGCGGTATTTAAACCGCTCGCGGATGCCGTGGGTCATGCCGCTCAGAATCTTGAAGGTCGGCGTCGGCGCGTCCTCGTCGAGAAAGCCGCGCGCCCATTCCGCGATCTCGCCGTCGGGATCGGTATATTGCGGCGTGATGTAGTGGACGAGGTCGGGAAATTCCTCGTCGTCATAGGCGAACGGATAGAAATAGGCCGAGTCGTCCGGCGTCAGCGCGAACTCCTCGACCGGATTGTGCTCGACGGTGACGTGCCAGTCGAAGACCAGCGTGTCCGCGCGCTCGTCGAAATTCGCGATCGCGACCGAATTGCCGAACACGTCGTGGATCCAGTGCAGCGACATCGGCTCGGGCGAGATCTCGAGCCTGGAGTCGAGCACGCGCAGATCATGCCCGTCGCTGGGACGCAGCATGATCCTGTGTTCGCCGAACGCCACAGGGCGGGTGTAGCGATATTCGGTCTTGTGATGAATCGTCAGCAGCGGCATCGTCAGGCAATCATGGTGATGTCGGGCGGACCAATCTATAGCAATCCAGCCCGATTCTTTGGGGTGACTGCTGTTTCATTAGGCAATCAGGATGGCTTTAGACACAATCGAGGCGACCAATCAACTCCTCAGCGAGGGTGACGTCCCCCCGGTGCACGAGGTGAATGCGCAAGGGACATCGCCTTTTTTGCTCACCTCGGACCACTACGGACGGGTCCTGCCGCGTACGCTTGGCGATCTGGGCGTCGCGGGAGGCGAGCTGACGCGGCATATCGCCTGGGACATCGGCATCGCGGGGGTTGCCGACCGGCTGGCAGAGATGCTGGGCGCACATCTGATCACCCAGCGCTATTCGCGGCTGGTGATCGACTGCAACCGGCCGCCGGCCGCCATGAGTTCGATCCCCGTGATTTCCGAAGCAACCGCGATCCCGCGCAACGAGGGAATTTCGGAGCAGGAGCGCAAAGCGCGCAGGCGCGAGATTTTCGAGCCCTATCACCGCCGTATCGATGCCGCGATCGACCGCCGCGTGCACGACAAGCGGCCGACGGTGCTGGTGTCGCTGCACAGCTTCACCCCCGTTTACGCCGGCGTCGCGCGTCCCTGGCACATCGGCGCGCTCTACAATCGCGACACCGTGCTGCCGCAGCTGCTGCTCAAGCATCTGCGCAGCGAGGGCGATCTCGTCGTCGGCGATAACGAACCCTATGCGGTGAACGACCTCACCGACTACACCATCCCCGTGCATGGCGAAGCCCGCGGCCTCGTCAACACCGGCATCGAGATCCGCCAGGATCTGATCGCCGACCAGTCCGGCCAGCAACAATGGGCCGAGCGGCTGGCGCGGATTTTCGCGGAGATCGAGCTGGAGCTGCGGGCGGCGAGGCTGGTCGATTAGCCCGATGGCGGTTATTTCGCCCTGGTCAGCGCCAGCCAGATGCCGCCGCCGATCATGAAGCCGCCGGAGATGCGCGACATCATGCGGGTGCGGCGAGCCGAGAAGAACTTTCGGGCACGCCCGGCGGCGATGGCGTAGAGCGCGTCCGTCATCACCGCAGTGACCATGAAGGTAGCTCCCAGCAGCGCGACCTGCGGGAAGTGGTCGCGGTTCATGTCCATAAACTGCGGGATGAAGGCGCCGAAGAACACCAGCACTTTCGGGTTCGACAGCAGCACCAGGAAACCTTGCAGGAAGAATCCGCCGCGCGGCGGCGCCGGCGGCTCGTCCACCTTGACGCCCTCGACCGGCGCCCAGATCAGCTTGATGCCGAGCCAGACCAGATAGGCGGCGCCGGCAAAGCGCACCCAGTCGAACCAGTAGCCCATGGTCGCCATGAGTGAGGTCAGGCCGACCGCGACGATGCCGATGACGATGGCGAGGCCGGCCTGCGCACCGGCCACATTGGTCAGCGCCGCACGCGTGCCGTGACGCAGCCCGTTGGCGATCACGAGGGTGACGATCGGCCCCGGCAGCAGCGCGAGCGCGATGCAGGCGGCAAGGAAGGCGAGATAGGCTTGCAGAGACATCATGGGGAGGACTCGCTGAGAGCGGTTTGGGACATTAATGCATGACCCTCAGTTTCCGTCCAGCGCAGCCGTCACCCACGTCTTCATCTCCGGCGTCTGCAGGAACACGAGCACCGCGCGCTGCATCACGCCTGTTCCCCCGCTTCCCTGCGCAGCCGCAACGAAGAGATCGCAGCCCCGTGAGACGGCGATGCCGAGCGCGGCGTGACGAGTGTGGTCGGGCCTATCCAGATCATAGCGCCTGGCACGGCCGCGCATCGCTCCAATGCCAACTTCCTCACCCGGCGCGACGGCCGCAAAGCGCGGGCTGATCAGATCTATATCCGCAACACGATCGACCTCGTCGTCATCGGCGACACCGCGGTCACAGCTGCAAAAGCCGCGTTTTGCGCGCAGGTACAGCTCAGTGCCGGCGCAGGCGCCATCGCAACGGAACGCGCGCCCGGACGGCCAGCCGTCGCGCGGGAACGGCCAGGCGATCTCGCGCCAGCGCGCCGTCTCTTCGGCGGGTGCCGGCGCAAGCTGATAGGTCGCGACCCCGGACACACCGAGTGCGATCACCATTGCTGCTAACGCTGCCCCACGCCGCATCGTCAGGTCTTCGGCAGACCGGCGACGGCGCGCGCGGATCCGGTCAATTCGAGAATGTGCAGGCCGGTATTGGCGCGATCGACGATGTAGACATATCCGCGGTCGTCGGTCTCGACATTGTTGGTCTGGATCGCGACCTTGCAGCGTTGGCCGCCCTCGATCGGGATGCAGCGCTTGTCGGTCGCGCTCGTGATCGACGGAATGAAGTAGCCGACTTCCTTAGGATGATAGGGGTCGCGGATGTCGAGCGCGCGCACGCCGGCATTGAAGAAGGCGATGAAAGCCATCTTCTTGTAATAGACCGGCGCCATGCTCTCGTTCGCGGAATGCGAACCAAAGCGGCCGCCGCGCTGGCAGAACTGTCCGCTCGCCTCCGGCACGGTGTAGCTCGAGATCATCATCGGCCGCGTCTCGGTGGTGACGTCGGCAAACCAGACCATCTGCCGCGCCTCGCCGCATTCGTTGAGGATCGCCTCGTCGACGATCATGACGATGTCTCGGGTCTTGCCGTCCTTGTCCTCGGCAAATTCCGCAACCGGCATGTCGAGCATCGGAAACGTGGTGTGTGCGCCGTTGAAGGCGGACATCGGCAGGCGCGAAATCTCCGGAAAACGCAGATTGTCCGGCGTCGGCTCCTTCGGCCCGTTCAAGAGCTTGTCGCGATCGACGATCTGCAGGATGCCGCCCTTGTTGGTGCCGTAGCCGAAAAAGACACGATTGCCGTTGGGCCCGGTCGAGATCGGTCCATGCAATTCGGTCGGCACCGGGCCGGTCGAACCGGGCTCCTGACCGGGCAGGCCAAAATCCCTGATCTTCTGTGGATGGGCGGGATCACTGAGATCATAGACCTGCGTCATGCGCCGCGTGCGCCAGTCCGGCGCGCCCGAGACCAGGAAGGCAATGCCGGTGTCGCACTCCCACCAGCTCTTGTGCGTGTCCTTCAGACCGTCAATGCGCGTGATGAGCACCGGGCTTGCGGGATCGGAGACGTTCCAGATCTCATGCGCCTGACCACCGAAAGTGCGCAGCATGTAGACCGCATGGGAATCCCCTTTCGGCAGCGATTTGCCGTCGCAGACCCGCACCATCTGCGCGCCGCCAGATTCATACTTGCCTTCCTGCCCCGGCAGGTGCCGCAGATACTTTGGCTTCGCGGGATCGGTGACGTCGACGATCGAGGTTCCGTTCGGCTCGGCCTGCCCCGTCATCGGATTGACGGGCGCGGGCACATCGTCAGTGCCGCCGTGATGACCGATATAGGCGATCCAGCGGTCGCCCTGGTGATGAATGGTCGGCTGATACGCGCTGCGCGCCTGAAGGTCGCTCACACCGACCAGCTTCATGTTGGAAGCTTCAGGCGGCGCGCCGATGGTCTGCTCCTGTTGTGCCTGTGCCGCGATGCTGCAGGCAGAAACGGCGAGGCCTATCGCAAGCGGGACCCAACGGAACATCAAAGTCCTCCCGGAACCAATCTGTGTTGGCTGAGCGTTGACGCTAGCACAGCCATTTGCTGGCGCCAAAGAGACCATCTTGACAGGCAACCATTTGGTTGCCTATTATCGCCGCCATGGATGAGGTCTTCAAAGCGCTCGCCGATGCGTCACGACGGTCGCTGCTCGACAGGCTTCACACCAGGAACGGCCAGACGCTGAACGAGCTCTGTGAAGGCCTCGCGATGACGCGGCAGGCGGTGACCAAGCACCTTGCCATTCTGGAAGACGCCAATCTGGTCACGACCATCAGGCACGGTCGCGAGAAGCTGCACTATCTCAATCCGGTTCCGATCCATCAGATCGGCGAACGCTGGATCAGGAAATTCGAGCGAGGCAAGCTCGCCGCACTCGGCGAGTTGAAACGCCAGTTGGAGAAGCGTGATGAGTAAGCCGCAATTCGTCTATGTCACCTACATCGAGACCACGCCAACGAGGCTGTGGGAGGCGCTGACATCAAGCGAGTTCAGCAAGCAATACTGGTTCGGCGCCGAGGTCAGATCCGACTGGAAAATCGGCTCCCCTTTCGCGCTGCTGCTGGATGGCGAGACCACCGATTCCGGCGAGATCCTCGAAGCCGATCCGCCGCGGCGGTTGTCCTACAGCTTCAAGCATGAGAAATATGAGGAGCTGCGCAGTGAGCCGATCTCGCGCGTCGTGTTCACCATCGAACCGTTCGGCTCGCTCGTGCGTTTGACGGTGCTGCATGACGGCTTCGTCGAAGGCGGCAAATATCTCGGCGCCGTTTCCAACGGCTGGCCGGCGATCCTGTCCGGTCTCAAGAGCCTGCTGGAAAGCGGCAAAGTGCTGGCCATTCCGCGTGCAGCCCTCAACAAGGGATTCGATGCAAGATGAACCTCGATCAGTTCAAGCCGCTCACCGTCTACACGATTTACATCGCCGCGACGCCGGACAAGGTGTGGGAGGCGCTGACCTCCGCCGAGTTCAGCCGCAAATACTTTTCCGGCTTTGCGGTTGAGATGGAGCCAAGACTCGGCGGCAAATTCATCGTCCGCGCGCCTGACGGGTCGGAACACATCTCGGGTGACGTGTTCGAATACGATCCGCCGACCAAGCTGACGGTGACGTGGAACGTCAACTGGCCCGACCTCGTCGCGAAGCTCGGCACCACGCTTGTCACTTATGAGATCGAACAAGCCGGCGAGGCCGTCCGCCTCACCATGAGCGAACGTCACGACCGTCCGCTCAGCGACGACATCCTCTCCGGCGGCCGCACCGGCTGGCCAGCAATCCTGTCGGGGCTGAAGAGCCTGCTGGAAACGGGCAAGGCGCCGCAGATCAAGATGGCGCCGCCGGTGCAGATGCTGGAAGCGTTGAAGGCGATGGGTATCAAGACGCCGTAGCGGACGAATTCCGCCCCGTCATCGCTTCTTCTTCACCGGTGGCGGATTGATTTCGTCGATCTTGCGACTGCAATCCGCTTCCGAGCCGTGCGGGCCCGAGACAAAGGTCCCGCTGACCTTGATCGCGTACCAGCCCGACTCGACGCCGAGCCGGAGCGCTTCTTCTGTCTTGACGTGCCGTGGGGAGAGAGCTTGCATCTGGTGCTTTCGGTTGGCGTTCGATCTCATGATCGAATCGCGGTGAAACCTTCAGGCGTCTGCGGCACGAGGCTGCCGCGTCCAACTCACCCGCTGGAGCGGGCAATATGCGCGACGACCGCTGTTGCGACGTCGCGATGAGCCGGCTCCGCCGGTGCGAGGGAATGAGGCGCTTCACGTCGCGCGAATAGTCGTGGCGCTGCATAGGCGCAGAAACGACAGATCTTTCGACATTCCCGCACCGTGCGCGCAATCGCCGCAATTAGCTATCGTTTTCTCACCAGTGCCGCACTTTTGAAGTGCCAAATGCCGCGCGCGAGCGAATAAGCCGTCAAAGCCTTGTGATCGGCCGCTTCGTAGCCATGTTGGGAGCTTAGCCAAGGGAAAAACGTATGAAGCTCCGCGTCGGGTTTGAGATGCTGTACGAATTCCCGCAGCCCACGCCTATGATCATGGTGTTGGGCACGCACTTCACCCGCGCCTCCGATGTCATCGTGCCCGACCTGGTGACCACCAGACCCTCGGTTCCGATCACTCCCTATCGCGACCTCTTCGGCAATTGGTGCAGCCGCATCGTGGCGCCGGCCGGCGCCTTTCGGCTTGCCGGCGACGGCGTCGTGAGCGACAGCGGCCTGCCCGACCCGGTGTTCCCGAACGCGGCTCAGCACGCCGTCGAGGCGCTGCCGACCGACACGCTCGTCTATCTGCTCGGCAGTCGCTATTGCGAGACCGATCGCCTGTCGGATATCGCATGGAAACTGTTCGAGCACACGCCGCCAGGCTGGGCGCGGGTGCAGGCCATCTGCGATTTCGTTCATCGTCACATCGCTTTCGGCTATGAGCACGCGCGCGCAACCAAGACGGCGCGGGAAGTCTACGACGAAGGCAAGGGCGTGTGCCGCGACTATGCTCATCTTGCCATCGCGTTCTGCCGCTGCATGAACATCCCGGCGCGCTACTGCACCGGCTATCTCAGCGACATCGGCACGCCGAAGCCCTGGGCCGTGGGAGATTTCGCCGGCTG
The DNA here is from genome assembly GCF_055811035.1 of Bradyrhizobium sp. MI1.10. Taxonomy (NCBI): domain Bacteria; kingdom Pseudomonadati; phylum Pseudomonadota; class Alphaproteobacteria; order Hyphomicrobiales; family Nitrobacteraceae; genus Bradyrhizobium; species Bradyrhizobium sp. MI1.10. The sequence goes on along the minus strand of NZ_JBVVPN010000023.1, from coordinate 116,213 downwards.
GTTCGAGGCTTATCTCGGCGGAAGCTGGCACATGTTCGATCCCCGCAACAACACGCCGCGGATCGGCCGCGTTCTGATCGCGCAAGGACGCGATGCCGCGGACGTCCCGATCACCCAGACCTTCGGTCCGAATAAGCTAGTCAATTTCAAGGTATGGACCGACGAGGTTGCCTGATAACAGACAACAGCGTTGCGCTCAGCGCGGATGAATTTGCGTCCTTGGCCGAGATCGGCAAGGGCAAGGCGCAAGGCGAAATTCCGCAAGCGCACGGCGAGCGCCTGACCAACCTCGGTTATGCGATCAGGCGCCTCGGCGAACTCGAACTGACCTCATCAGGCGAGCGCCGGCTCGCAACGGGCGAATAGCTCGCTGCCGTTGCGTCCGGCGCCCTGTTACGCCACCGGCACCACGATCCGCCGATAAAGGTGCCAGGTCGCGTGCCCGAGCACGGGCAGCGTCACCACCAACCCCAGAAAATACGGCAGCGCCGAGACGATCAGGACCATCACGATCACCGCGGCCCAGCCAATCATCGGCAGCGGGCTGGCCACGACCGCGCGCACGCTCGTCACCATCGCCGTGACGAAATCGACCTCGCGGTCGAGCAGCAGCGGAAACGACACCACGGTCAGCGAGAACAGGATCAGCGACAGCACCGCGCCAACCGCGTTGCCGATGCCCAGGAACAGCAAGCCCTCGTTCGTGGTCAGCACCACCGTCATGAATTCCTGTAGGCTCGAGAACGAGGCATGCAGGCCAAGCAGCAGCGCGATCAGAAGCCGCACCTGATACATCCAGACCACGAACACGAACAGCGTAACGAAGGCCATCCAGCCGATCTCGCTGCGCGCGCGCACGGCCGACCAGATCGCGCCGAGCGAGACGGGCTCGCCGCGTTCGCGGCGGCGGCTGACTTCATAGAGCCCGATCGCCACGAATGGCCCGAGCAGCGCGAAACCGGCGGCCAGCGGGTAGACCAGATAAACCATGCCGAACGCAGTGAAGCACAGCATGATGGCGATGCCGCCGGCGGCGTAGAGCCCACCGAAGCAGAGGCCGTAAAGCGGCAGCGCCTGGAAATCACGCAGGCCTTCGACCAGCGCCTCGGCGATGTCGGTCGCCGCGACGGGACGCACCACCGGATCGACTTTGCCCGAAATGGACATCAGCTACCTCCTCGTTGGCCGGCGCGATCTCCGTCGCGCGCGGATTGACCTTGATCTTAGCGTCCCCGCGGCCAGCGCGCACGCGCGAGTTGGATTGCTGCACGACGGTATCCCGACGCCGCCGGCGCAGACCGAGGAAAGCCGTCGCGCCGGCGGCGGCGCTCCGTTCGGGGAGCTCATCCGTGCTGCACGCGGCTCTGAATCTTTCCCGCCGAGGACTTTTTCGGCCCGTTGCCTATGGACTGAGCGGAGGATGGTGCCGCAAATTGGGTCCTTGAACGAGCACCTGCGATGACCAGAGTGGACCGTCCGACCGATGAGCTTGCGTACCCGGCTACTGATACTCGTCATCGCGGCCATGCTGGTGCCGGCGAGCCTCGTCGGGCTGCGTTTCGTGCAGAACCGGAGCAGTGAGATCAACGCCGCCCTGGCCAATCTGGCGGCGTCGGCCGACGACATTGCCAGCGATCTGAGTGAGAAGATTCAAGGAACCGCGCAGCTTCACTACGGTCTGGCCCGAGCGCGCGACATCGACACGCGCGACAAGGCGGCATGCTCGGCGTTTCTGTCGGACGTGCGCGAGGAATACCCTCAGTTCACGGGAATCCTGACGATCGACCCGGACGGCAGCCTGTTCTGCGACTCGCTGCGGACCAACCGCACCCTCGATCTGAGGGATCGCGCCTATTTCAAGCAGGCCCTGGTCTCGCGCAGCGTCGTGGTTGAGCCGGTATTCGGCCGGCTGACCGGAACATCGGTGCTCCAGATCGCATATCCGGTGCGATCGGAGGCGGGTGCGCTGAAGCTGGTGCTGCTCGCCTCGTTCAACCTGCGCAAATTCGCCGAGTATCACCACAAGCGGCTGCTCGCCGAGAAGGATATCCTGCTCATCGACGGCAAGGGCACCGTTCTTGTCGCCCCCTCGGGAGACGGCTGGACCGCGCCCGTGGGCGCGTCGATTGCGGGATCCGATCTGCTCCGCTTCGCGGCGGCTCCCGATCAAAAAGCATTTCAGGAAGTGACCGATCGCGACGGCCGCACGCAAGTCTGGGCCGTCGCCCACTCACCTTCGATCCGTGATGCCGGCCTCTACATCCTGGTCGGACGCTCCAAGGACGGATTGGTCGCGGCGGCGAATCGCCGGCTCTACGAGGACATGGCGATCCTCGCGGTGGCCTTGCTGCTGCTGCTCGCCGGTGTATGGATCCTCGCGACCGTGAGCGTCGGGCGCCAGGTCGGGCGGCTCGCCAACATGGCGAAGAGACTCGGGCTCGGCGATCTCAGCGCGCGAATTCCTCCTCCCCATCCGCGCGGCGAGCTGGGCGGATTGATGACCCTGCTCAATGGCACCGCCGAGTCGCTTGAGCAGCAACGCGCGGCCATCGCGGACCTCAACCAGAGGCTCAGCCAATCCCAGAAGATGGAGGCCATGGGCCAGCTCACCGGCGGCGTGGCGCATGACTTCAACAACCTCCTCACCGTCATTCTCGGCAATTCGGAGCACCTTGCCGACAGGCTGACGGGAAACAAGGAATTGCACCGGATCGCCGGCGACATCGCGACAGCCGCCGAACGCGGCTCCGACCTGACGCGCAGCCTGCTCGCCTTCGCGCGCAAGCAGCCCCTGAGGCCGCGAGACATTGAGATCGGTGAGAAGATTCAAGAGATGGAGCACTTGTTGCGCCGCCCCTTGGGCGAGCACATCGAATGCACCTTCGCGCTCGCACCGGACCTGTGGTTGATCAGCGTCGATCCCGGCCAGCTAACGACTGCGCTGCTCAATCTCGTGCTCAACGCGCGCGATGTCATGCAGTTGGGCGGCAGGCTGACCATCGAGGCGCGCAACGTCTCGCTCGGCGAATCCGACTTGGACATCAATGGCGAACCGCGACCAGGCGACTATGTCATGGTGGCCGTGACCGACACCGGCAGCGGCATGACCGCCGAGGTAGCGAGCCGGGCGTTCGAGCCGTTCTTCACCACGAAGGAGGTCGGCAAGGGGACCGGGCTTGGCCTGAGCATGGTCTACGGGTTTGTGCGGCAGTCCGGCGGATTGGTGCAGATGCAGTCTGCGCCGAGGCAAGGCAGCGCAGTCAGGCTGTTCTTTCCCCGCCTGGCCACGCCGCCAAACGAGGACGCCTCACCCGCCGAAGGGATCGTCGCGCGCGAAGGAAGCGAGACCATTCTCGTCGTCGAGGACAACGACATGGTTCGGACCTATGTCGAAAGCGAGCTGAAGACGCTCGGCTATCGCGTCATCACAGCCGCGAGCGGCCCGGCTGCGCTCGACCTGTTGCACCAGTCCGGGGACATCGACCTGCTGTTCACCGACGTCGTGATGCCCGGCGGCATGTTCGGGCCGGAGCTTGCCAGGCAAGCAATCCAGCTGCGGCCCGGGCTCAAGGTGCTCTTCACCTCCGGCTACAGCCAAAATCCGGTCAAGGCCCCCGACGGGATTGGCGATGCCCGCATCCTGACCAAGCCGTTCCGGCGGCGAGACCTCGCCGCGATGCTGCGGTCCGCGCTGTCGACGCCGCAGCGGTGAGATGACGATGTGCTCTACCCGAGCGCTCGCAACTCGCGCCGCAGCACCTTTCCGGTGGCGGTCATCGGCAGTGTCTCCGCGAACTCCACGAAGCGCGGGTATTCGTGGGCGGCGAGTTGCACCTTGACGAACTCCTGGATCTCGCGTGCGAGTGCGTCGCCGGCGGCGAAGCCCGGGCGCAGCACGATCCAGGCCTTGATCGATTCGGTGCGGATCGGATCGGGAATGCCGACCACCGCCGCCATCGCCACCGCCGGATGCTTCATCAGCGTGTGCTCGATCTCGGATGGGCCGACGCGATAACCGGCCGTGGTGATGACGTCGTCCTCGCGGCTGATGTACCAGAAGTAACCGTCCTCGTCCTGGATACCGAGATCGCCGGTGAGCAGGAACTCGCCGGCATATTTCTTCGCCGTCGCGTCCGGATTGCGCCAGTATTCGAGCATCGTGCAAGGACAGGGTTGGCGCACGCCGATGATGCCGCGCTGGCCACGTGGCTGCTCCTCGCCTCTGTCGTTGACGATGCGAACATCGAAACCCGGCGTCGCCTTGCCCATCGAACCGGGGCGAATCGGAAACAGATTCGCGTTGCTGCCGATCACGAGATTGCATTCGGTCTGGCCAAACACCTCATGCGCGTCGATGCCGAAAGTCTCGCGCACCCAGCCGAGCAACTCGCCACCAAGGGACTCGCCGCCGGTAAAGATGCTGCGCAGCCTGACGCCCGGATGCGTCACCCCGGCCTGCCGCATCAGCTTCAGCGCGGTCGGCGGCAGGAAGACATTGCGCACGCCGAGATCGGCCATCATCTGCATCGCCGCCTGCGGCTCGAACTTTCGCGCGCGGTGACCGACCAGGGGAATGCCGTGATACCAGAACGCGAACAGGCCGTTGATGAGGCCGCCGATCCAGGCCCAGTCAGCCGGCGTCCACATCAGATCGCCGGGACGCGGCAGGAAGTTGTGGCACATCTCGACATTGGGGAGATGTCCGAGCACGACGCGGTGCGCGTGCAGCGCGCCCTTCGGATTGCCTGTCGTGCCCGAAGTGTAGATGATCAGCGCGGGATCGTCCGCAGACGTCTCCACCAGCGTGAAGTCGGGCGATGCAGCCTTGACCGAATCCCAGAACGATGTCGTGCCCGCCGGCGTTCGTTCGCCAACGATGTAGATATTCTTAAGCTCCGGCAGACGGTCGCGAATCTTCGAAAGCTTCTCCCAGCCGCCCGCGTCGGTGAAGATCGCCTTGGCCTGCGAGTTCGACAGACGGAATTCCAGCGCGTCTTCGCCGAACAATGCGAACAGCGGAATGGAGATCATCGCCGATCGGAACGCGGCCATGTGCGCGATCGGCAGTTCCAGCGACTGCGACAGGAACACCGCGACGCGGTCGCCGCGGGCAAGACCATCCGCCTTCAGCACATTGGCCAAGCGGCGCGACATCTCCGCGACCTCGTCGAAGGATGTGCGCGTGATGGCGCCGTTCTCGTCGAGATAGACCAGCGCCAGCCGGCCGGTACCGTCGGCGTGGCGATCGCAGCAGGCCTCCGCCATGTTGAAGCGCGCCGGGATCTCCCAGCGGAAATTGCTGTAGAGTTCGTCGTAGGTGCTGGCTTGGGTGAGCATGGTCGTTTCCCGGCCGCGTCGTCATGGCCGGACTTGTTCCGGCCATCCACGTTCTTGTTTGGCCTCAGTTTAAGGACGTGGATGCCCGGGACAAGCCCGGGCAAGACGGAGAATGCGTCTCAGCGCACCGTCCGGAAGAACTTTCTGACCTCGTCGACATAGAGCTCCGGCTGCTCGAATGCGGCGAAATGCCCGCCCTTCTCCATCTCGCTCCAATGCGTGATGTTGTGGAAGTTCGGCTCCATCCAGCGCCGCACCGGCGTGATGATCTCCTTGGGAAAGACAGCGACGCCCGTCGGCACCTTGACGACCGGCGTGGTCCGGCGCTTGCCGAAGCTTTCCCAATAGAGCCGCGCAGACGAGGTCGCCGTCTCCGTCGCCCAGTAGAGCATGACGTTGTCGAGCAGCTCGTCCTTGGTGAAGATGTTTTCGGGATGACCGTTGCAATCGGTCCAGGCCCAGAATTTTTCCAAAATCCAGGCCGCCTGCCCGCTCGGCGAATCCGTCAAGCCATAGCCGAGTGTCTGCGGCCGCGTCGATTGCTGCTTCGAATAGCCGGAGTCGAGGTCGACGTAATGCTTGAGGCCGGCGAGCGCGCGCTTCTCTTCCGGTGTCGGTTCGCCCTCGACTTTCGGCGCGGCGTTGAAGGCGAGCGTGATGTGGATGCCGGCGCAATGCTCGCCGTCCTGCATGCCAAGCGAGGTCGTCACCGCCGAGCCCCAGTCGCCGCCCTGCGCGCCATAACGCGCGTAGCCGAGCCGGTCCATCAGCCTGGCCCAGGTCGCGGCGATACGATCGACGCCCCAGCCGGTGGTGTTCGGCTTGCCCGAGAACCCAAAGCCCGGCAGCGACGGACAGACGACGTGGAAGGCATCGGCGGGGTTGCCGCCATGCGCGACAGGATCGACCAGCGGCGCGATTACCTTCTGGAATTCGACGATCGAGCCGGGCCAACCATGAGTGATGATCAGCGGCAGCGCCGTCGGCTCCTTCGAGGGCGCATGCAGGAAGTGGATGTCGAGCCCGTCGATCTCGGTGGTGAACTGCTCGAAGCGGTTGAGCTGGGCCTCACGCGCGCGCCAGTCGTAGCCGTCGGCCCAATAGGTGCAGATCTCCTGGATCCATGTCAGCGGCGCACCCTGGCTCCAGTCGTCGACCAGCTCCGCCTCCGGCCAGCGCGTGCGAGCGAGGCGCGACTTGAGGTCGGTGAGGATATCGTCGCTGATGGCGATGCGAAACGGCTTGATGGCGGTCATCGGTTGCCTCCCCATTTTTCTTGTCATTCCGGGGCGTGCGGAGCACGAGCCCGGAATCCATCGATCAACAGAGTCGGCGGCGCGATGGATTCTCAGATGCGCAATTGCGCATCATAGCTCGACGCTATGCGTCGCCCCGGAATGACGGCCTAGCCCGTCAGAGCAGCCTTCACCAAACCGGACGCCTTGCCGAAATCCATCTGGCCGGCATACTTCGTCTTCAACACGGCAATCACCTTGCCCATGTCCTTCATGCCGGCGGCGCCGGTCTCGGCGACCGCGTCAGAGATCGCCTTCTTCACGTCGTCGTCCGACATCTGCTTCGGCAGATACGCCGAGATCACCGCGATCTCGTCGCGCTCCTGCGCGGCGAGTTCGGCACGGCCGCCCTTCTCGTAGAGCTCGACCGACTCCTGGCGCTGCTTGATCATCTTCTGAAACACGCCGAGCAGGTCCGCGTCCGAGAGCGGCGGCTTGCCGCTGCCGCGCGCCTCGATGTCGGCGTTCTTGATGGTCGAGTTGACCATACGTAGCGTGGACAGCTTGCGCTCTTCCTTGGCCTTCATGGCCTCCTTGACCGCATTGTTGATGTCGTCGCGCAGCATGATCGTGCTCCCCTAGAATATCCGACGCCTGATCTAGGCCGTTCGCGGCCCTGAGACAACGGGGGTTTCCAGCCATTCGACCAGCGCCCGCACCGTCGCCGCAGGCTGCTCCGGCTGCGGCAGGTGTCCGCAATTCTCCAGAACGACGAGCCTTGCGCCGGCAATGCCCTCCGCCATCTCCTTCGAGAATGCGTTGGGAATCGTGTTGTCCTGATCGCCCGTCAGCACCAATGTCGGGCATTTGATCGTCGCAAGCGTCGGCCGCGAATCCACCCGCGCGATGATCGCGGTTTGCTGTCGCAGATAGCCTTCGACGCCGACGTCCTCGCCCTGCTCGTGTACGAGCTGGCGAATGCCGGAATCGTCGCGGCGCGAGGGATGCACCAGTTCGGGAAACACCTCTTCGCGCGCGGCACGCAGCTCGCCGCGCCTGGCCCGCTCCATCAGGCCGCGGCGGCGCGCGGTCGCCTCCTCCGTGTCGGGCCGCGCCTGGGTGTTGATCAGCGCCAGCTTCGTCACCCGCTCGGGCGCCTGGCGCATGATCTCGAGGGCGATGTAGCCGCCCATGGAATGGCCGGCGAGCGCGAAGCGCGGCGGCGCCTCGCTCAGCACCCGTCGGGCGATTGCCGCCATGCTGTCGTCGCGAACATGGTTGGCGACCATCACCGGGCCGAACCGCCAGAGCGCCGGGATCACCGGCGCATAGATCCGGGACGAGGAGGCTAATCCCGGAACCAGCAAAATCGGCATCGTCTGGTCCATTATTGCCTCCCAAGCCCCGGAATTTGCCGGAAATTATGCCGCGGAGCTTAGGGGCCCAAGGCGACCTGTCAAATATGCAAAAACGCATGTGAATCGCTGCATCTCCGCTTTGACGCCGGCGCCCGCGGAGACTATGAACCGGGCTCATGACACAACATGATAACGATCCCGCCTGGCCGGACCACAAACCGACCGCGCTGTTGGTGCTTGCCGACGGCACGGTGCTCGAAGGCTTTGGCCTCGGCGCCGAAGGCCAAGCCGTCGGTGAGGTCTGCTTCAACACCGCGATGACCGGCTATGAGGAGATCCTCACCGATCCCTCCTATGCCGGTCAGCTCATCACCTTCACCTTCCCGCATATCGGCAATGTCGGTACCAACGACGACGACATCGAGACGGTGAACATGGCCGCGACGCCCGGCGCGCGCGGCGTGATCCTGCGCACCGCGATCACCGATCCCTCGAACTACCGCGCCACCAAGCATCTCGACCAGTGGCTGAAGGCCCGCGGCATCATCGGCCTCTCCGGCATCGACACCCGCGCGCTGACCGCGCTGATCCGCAACAAGGGCATGCCCAACGCCGTGATCGCGCACGCCAAAGACGGCGAGTTCGACCTGCACGGCCTCAAGGAAGAAGCGCGCGAATGGCCGGGCCTCGAGGGCATGGACCTCGTGCCGATGGTCACCTCCGGCCAGCGCTTCACCTGGGACGAGACGCCCTGGCTCTGGGAGAAGGGCTTTGGCCGTCAGGACAAGCCTGAGTTCAACGTCGTTGCCATCGATTACGGCATCAAGCGTAACATTCTGCGCCTGCTCGCCGGCGTCGGCTGCAAGGTGACGGTGGTGCCGGCAACGACGTCATCCGAGGATATCCTGGCGATGAAGCCGGATGGCGTGTTCCTGTCGAACGGTCCCGGCGATCCGGCCGCGACCGGCAAATATGCCGTGCCCGTGATCCAGGACGTGATCAAGTCCGGCACGCCGACATTCGGAATTTGTCTCGGCCATCAGATGCTCGGCCTCGCCGTCGGCGCCAAGACGAAGAAGATGCACCAGGGCCATCACGGCGCCAATCATCCCGTCAAGGACGAGACCACCGGCAAGGTCGAGATCACGTCGATGAACCACGGCTTTGCCGTGGACGAGAGCACCCTGCCGACGGGCGCGACGCAGACCCACATCTCGCTGTTCGACGGCTCCAATTGCGGCATCCAGCTCGACGGCAAGCCGGTGTTCTCGGTGCAGTACCACCCCGAGGCCTCACCGGGTCCGCGCGACTCGCACTATCTGTTCCAGCGGTTTGCGGACCTGATGCGGCAGAACAAGAGCGCGTAAGGCGCGCGCTCTCCTGCAACTGCTATGACGACATCGAGCCCGGGTCTTCTCCCGGGCTTTTGTCGTTCTGGGGCGCAGCGCAGCGCGAACCCGGAATGACAGCGGAACGAGGAACGCCGCTCAATTCCTGTCGTTGATCCCTGCTACGCTCACGCAGGAGCCCCTTATGTCCGTCGTCCGCGACAATGCCGAGCCGCTCGCCATCGTGTTTGAGGATGACGGGCTCGTGCCGAACAATATCCTCCCCTTCCTGGTCTACCAGGCCGCAGTGAAGCTTGATTCCAGACAGCCGGAAGAGACAATCGAACGCTTGTTCGAAGCGAACGGTTGGGGCGGCACGTGGCGCAATGGCGTCTTTGACTATCTGCATTATCACGCGACGGTGCACGAGGTGCTCGGCGTTGCCCGTGGCAGCGCGCGCGTCCGCTTCGGCGGCGACCACGGCCAGGAGCTGGAGATCAAGGCCGGAGACGTCGCGATCCTGCCCGCCGGCACAGGTCACCAACGCATCAAGGCCAGCGCGGATTTCTGTGTGATCGGCGCCTATCCGCGGGGTGCGAAGATGGAGGTCACCCGCGCAACGCCGGAGAACCACGCCAAGGCGCTGAAGACGATTCCGAAGGTCGTGCTGCCGCCGGCCGATCCGGTGACGGGCAAGAATGGCGCGCTGATGCGGTTGTGGCGGTAGCTACAAAGACGTTGCAGTAGGGTGGGTTAGCGAAGCGTAACCCACCTCTTCTGTTTCCGCGGAGGCAGAGGTGGTGGATTACGCCTGCGGCTAATCCACCCTACGACCTATCCTACGCCTCGTTCGCACCTTCCTGTCTCGTGGCTTCGAACAGGAACCAGGTGCGGCGCTCGGTCTCGTCGATGAAGTTTTCGAGGATGCTGGCGCTGGCGACGTCACCGGCGTCGTCGCAGACCTCGTGTGCCTTGCGCATTGCCGCGGCGACATGCTTGTTGTCCTGCATCAGCTCGCGCAGCATCTCGCGCGGCGGGACATAGTCTTCGTTGTTGTCCTTGATGGTCTGGAGCTTGGCGATCTGCCCGATCGATTTCAGCGTGGTACCGCCGATCTTGCGGACGCGCTCGGCGAGTTGGTCGGTGGTGGCGAAAATCTGGTCGGACTGTTCGTCGAGCAGCAAATGATAGTCGCGGAAATGCCGGCCGCTGATATGCCAGTGGAAATTCTTGGTCTTCAGATACAGCGCGAACGCATCGGCCAGAAGCACGTTAAGCGCCTCCGAAACCTTGTTGACCGCCTGGGACGACAGATCGGTGGGTGTGTCGAGGTCGGGCGAGACCTTTTGTGGGGCTTTGCTCACGGGAAACCTTCCTGTTAGGACGCGGACATTGACGGCGCGCCGCCGCACCCCTAACGCAGGCGGGCAGCGCCGGTTCCTGCATCGGAACCGTTTGGCCGGGACCCTCGACGACCATGGACGATTGGATCGACTATTACGACTCGACGCACACGATCTATGTCAGCAAGCTGCATCGCGACTTGCACTTCCAGATCATCGCGCGGGACATTATCGGCTACATCTCTTCGCCCGAGGCGACCGTGCTCGACTATGCCTGCGGCGAGGCGCTGTCGGCGAGCGAGGTCGCTGCGGCCTGTGGAAAGCTGATCCTCGCCGAGCCCGCGCCCGGCGTGCGCGGCCGGTTGATCGCGCGCTTTGCCCCGAACACGAAAATCCGCGTCCGCTCGCTCGACGACGTCCACAACATGCAGGAGCAGTCGATCGATCTCGCCGTGATGAACTCGGTCGCGCAATACATGACGCCGGACGAGCTCGATGCCGCGCTCCTCAACTTCCGGCGTATCCTAAAGCCCTCCGGCAAGCTCGTGCTCGGCGACATCCTCCAGCCCAATGTCGGCATGTTCAGGGACGTCACGGCGCTGCTCAGCTTCGGTCTGCGTCACGGCTTTTTGAAAGATGCGCTGATCGGGCTGATCAGCACCGCACTGTCGGATTACCGTCATCTGCGCACGCGCATCGGGCTGCAGCGCTACAGTGAGGAGGAGATCACCGCCAAGCTCAAGATAGCCGGCTTCGCGGTCCAGCGCGCTCACCGCAATATCGGCCACAATCGCTGGCGCATGACGTTCGTCGCGCGGCCGCCGTTGGTTCGGTAAGTTTCTTGGGTTCGGTGAGTTTCCTGGGTTCGTTAAGCATAACGTCTGCCTGAGGTGGCTTGTCGCACCCTGATCGGCAATGATCGCCGCGGCCCGGTGGCGGAAGTGTCTACGCGAGGGCGATGCATCGCTCTTTATCCTGGTTCAAATCCAGGCCGGGTCTCCACGCTTCGCCCCTGCGGGGGCTACGCGTGGCGCCGCCACGCGAAGCCCGAAGGGCGAAGCGTGTCCGGCGTAGCTGGAGCGAAGCGCATGCGTAGACGGACTGGCCGACCAATCCTCACTCCGCCTCGACCACTTCACATTCAGGCAAGAGTCGCAGCCGGTCGGCATCCTTTGCCGCGGAGGCGATGACGGCATCGAGCAGGCCCGGAAAACGTGCGTCCAGATCCTCGCGGCGCAGCCGTACGAAGCGGTTGGTGCCGGCGACGCGGGTCTGCATCAGGCCGCATTCGCGTAGCTTGGCGAAATGATAGGCGAGATTCGACTTGCCGCTGAGCCCGTTGAAATCGCCGCAGCACAGCTCGCCGCTGACACGTTCCTGCTGCGCGAGCTGATACACAATCGCCAACCTGATCGGGTCGCTCAGGCAATCCAGAACCATCGGCAGTTCGATCTGCTCGCGGGTGGGGTGGGAAGGCGTGCGGCTCATGGTCTGAGGATCATAGCGAAATCGCCTCGATGTTCAATAGTTCTTGAACCAATTGACTCCTGACCCCGTCCCATCGATAGTTCAATAAACGTTGAACATCGGGATTTCTCGGATGAGCGTATTCTGGTTGGCCTTGGCGGCCTTTGCGATCGGCACGGAAGGCTTTGTCATTGCAGGGCTTTTGCCGTCGATCGCCACCGACCTGGCGATTTCAGTCCCCGCCGCCGGCCAGTTGGTCACGGCCTATGCTCTCACCTATGCGGTCGGCTCCCCGATCCTGGCGGTGACGCTGAACAATATCGACCGCCGCACCGTGCTGGCCCTGGCGCTATCGACCTTCATCGCCGGAAACCTCGCGGCGATGGTGGCGTCCAACTACGCCCTGCTGCTGGCCTCGCGCATGCTGATGGCGCTGGGCTCCGGGCTGTGCATGCCGACCGCGCTGGCCGTATCCGTGGCCGTCGCCGCGCCGGAGCGACGCGGCCGCGCGGTGGCACTCGTCACCTCGGGCCTCACGGTTGCGACCGTCATCGGCGTTCCCCTCGGCAATCTCGTCGGCAGCATGCTCGGCTGGCGCGCGACCTTTGCCATGGTCGCCCTGATCGGTGCCGTTGCGCTCGCCGGCCTCCTGCTCGGCCTGCCCCGCGGCCTGCCCCGCAACACGGCCTCGCTCAGCGATCGGCTGGCGGTGGCGCGTCACCGCAATGTCCTGACGGCGCTTCTGATCACGATCTTATGGGCGCTCGGCGGCTTCACAGTGTTCACCTATTTCGCGGTCCCGCTGCGCGGTCTTGGATTTGATGCGTCGCAGATCAGCCTCGCGCTGCTGGTGTTCGGCGGCGCCGCCGCGATCGGGAACATGCTCGGCGGCGTCCTGGCCGACCGGCTCGGCACGCTCGCCACAGCAGGTCTCGGGCTTGCCGGCATGGCCAGCGCGCTGATCCTGCATTCGCTGGTCCTGAAGCTGATGCCGGGACAGGCCCATTATGCGGTGCTGGGCGCGATCTTCCTCTGGGGCATCTCGGGATGGGCGTTCTACCCGGCCCAGGTCGCCAGCATCATCCGGATCGAGCCGCAGGCCTCGATGATCGCGCTCTCGCTCAACGCCTCGGCCATGTATCTCGGCTTTGCGATCGGCGGTGCCTTGGGCGGCGCCGTGCTTGCGGCGTGGAGCCCGGCCGATCTCGGCTGGGTCGGCGGATTGAGCGTTTCGGCGGCTCTTCTGGTCCATCTCGCCCGGGGCTGGCAGGCCCGGCCAAAACCGGTCAAAATTGCCGGTTGATGGGCGTTTTTCGGGGTTTCGCCGCCCCGAAAACTGGTCTAAGACCCACCCCGCGCGCGAGGGGGGACCACCGCGCTCTCGGCCAAAGGGACGCGCAGCAGGCGCGCCCTTTTTTTGTGCCCAAATTCCACTTCGGCGAGAGTTGATGCCCAAACGTACAGACATCACCACCATCCTGATCATCGGCGCCGGTCCCATCGTGATCGGCCAAGCCTGCGAGTTCGACTATTCGGGCACCCAGGCGGTGAAGACGCTGAAGGAAGAGGGCTATCGCATCGTCCTCGTCAATTCCAATCCGGCCACCATCATGACCGACCCGGAATTGGCCGATGCGACCTATATCGAGCCGATCACGCCCGAGATCGTCGCGAAAATCATCGAGAAGGAACGTCACGTCATTCCCGGCGGCTTCGCGCTGCTGCCGACCATGGGCGGACAGACCGCGCTGAACTGCGCGCTGTCGCTGCGCCAGCAAGGCACGCTGGAAAAGTTCGACGTCGAGATGATCGGCGCCACCGCAGACGCGATCGACAAGGCCGAAGACCGCCAGCTGTTCCGCGAGGCCATGACCAAGATCGGGCTCGAGACACCGAAGTCGCGGCTCGCCAACGCCTCCGCCCTGAAGAAGTCCTTCCGCGACAAGTACCAGGCCGATCGCGCGAAGGCCTCGGGCGCGGCGCTCGCAGAGCTCGAGCGGCAGTGGACGCTCGGCGAGAGCGACCGTCGCAAGCGCTACCAGGAATATGCGCTCGGCCAGGCGCTGATGGCGTTGTCCGAGATCGGCCTGCCCGCGATCATCCGCCCCTCCTTCACCATGGGCGGCACCGGCGGCGGCATTGCCTATAACAAGGAAGAGTTCCTCGACATCATCGAGCGCGGCCTGGATGCGTCTCCTACCAACGAAGTGCTGATCGAAGAATCCGTGCTCGGCTGGAAAGAGTACGAGATGGAGGTGGTGCGCGACAAGAAAGACAATTGCATCATCGTCTGCTCGATCGAGAATCTCGATCCGATGGGCGTGCACACCGGCGATTCCATCACGGTGGCGCCGGCGCTGACGCTGACCGACAAGGAATACCAGATCATGCGCGACGCCTCGCTTGCGGTGCTGCGCGAGATCGGGGTCGAGACCGGCGGCTCCAACGTGCAGTTCGGCGTCAACCCGGAAGACGGCCGCATGGTCGTCATCGAGATGAATCCGCGCGTGTCGCGTTCCTCCGCCCTGGCTTCGAAAGCCACCGGCTTTCCGATCGCAAAGGTCGCCGCCAAGCTTGCGGTCGGCTACACGCTCGACGAAATCGCCAACGACATCACCGGCGGCGCCACGCCGGCCTCGTTCGAGCCGACGATCGACTACGTCGTCACCAAGGTGCCGCGTTTCGCCTTCGAGAAATTCCCCGGTGCCTCCACCACGCTGACCACGTCGATGAAGTCGGTCGGCGAAGTCATGGCGATCGGCCGCACCTTCCAGGAAAGCCTTCAGAAGGCCTTGCGCGGGCTCGAGACCGGACTCACCGGCCTCGACGAGATCGAGATCGAAGGTCTCGGTCGCGACGACGACAAGAATGCGATCCGCGCTGCGCTAGGCACGCCGACGCCGAACCGGCTGCTCCAGGTCGCCCAGGCGATGCGGCTCGGCTGGTCGGACGAGGAGATCTTCAATTCCTGCAAGATCGATCCGTGGTTCCTCAGCGAGATGCGCGGCATCGTCGACATGGAAGCGAAGGTCCGCAAGAACGGCCTGCCGGGCAACGCCTTCGGCATGCGCACGCTCAAGGCCATGGGCTTCTCCGATGCCCGGCTCGCGGTGATCGCGGAGACGACGGAGGCCGAGGTCACGGCGAAGCGCCACGCGCTCGGCGTTCGCCCGGTCTACAAGCGCATCGACACCTGCGCGGCCGAGTTCGCCTCGCCCACCGCCTACATGTACTCGACCTATGAGGCGCCGTTCGCGGGCACGCCTGCGGACGAGAGCTCGCCGTCCGACAAGAAGAAGGTCATCATCCTCGGCGGCGGACCGAACCGCATCGGCCAGGGCATCGAATTCGACTATTGCTGCTGTCACGCCTGCTTCGCGCTGCACGACGCCGGCTACGAATCCATCATGGTCAACTGCAACCCGGAGACGGTGTCGACCGACTACGACACGGCCGACCGGCTCTATTTCGAGCCGCTCACCGCCGAGGACGTGCTGGAGATCATCGCGAAGGAACGCACGAACGGCACGCTGCACGGCGTGATCGTGCAGTTCGGCGGCCAGACCCCGCTCAAGCTCGCGCGCGCGCTGGAAGCCGCTGAAGTGCCGATTCTCGGCACCTCGCCCGATGCCATCGATCTTGCGGAAGACCGCGACCGCTTCAAGCGGGTGCTCGACAAGCTGCGGCTGAAGCAGCCCAAGAACGGCATCGCCTATTCGGTCGAGCAAGCGCGCCTGGTCGCAACCGATCTCGGTCTGCCGCTGGTGGTGCGCCCGTCCTACGTGCTCGGCGGCCGCGCGATGCAAATCATCCGCGAGGAGAACCAGCTCAGCGATTACCTGCTCGGCACGCTGCCGGAGCTGGTGCCGGGGGACGTCAAGGCGCGCTACCCGAACGACAAGACCGGCCAGATCAACACCGTGCTCGGCAAGAACCCGCTGCTGTTCGACCGCTATCTGTCCGATGCGACCGAGATCGACGTCGACTGCCTCTGCGACGGCAAGGACACCTTCATCGTCGGCATCATGGAGCACATCGAGGAAGCCGGCATCCATTCCGGCGACAGCGCCTGCTCGCTGCCGCCGCACTCGCTGGACGACAAGATGATCGGGGAGCTGGAGCGGCAGACCCGCGAGCTGGCGCTCGGCCTCGACGTCGTCGGCCTGATGAATGTGCAATACGCCATCAAGGACGGCGAGATCTACGTGCTCGAAGTCAATCCGCGCGCCTCGCGCACGGTGCCCTTTGTCGCCAAGGTGGTCGGTACGCCGGTCGCGAAGATCGCGGCGCGTATCATGGCCGGCGAGAAGCTTGCCGATTTCAAGCTGAAGAAGGCGAACTTCGATCATGTCGGCGTGAAGGAATCGGTGTTTCCGTTCGCCCGCTTCCCCGGCGTCGATACCGTGCTCGGCCCCGAGATGCGCTCGACCGGCGAGGTCATGGGCATCGACCGCTCCTTCGCGGTGGCGTTCGCCAAGAGCCAGCTCGGCGGCGGCACACGAGTGCCGCGCAAGGGCACGGTGTTCGTCTCGGTTCGCGAGAGCGACAAGACGCGCATCACCGAGGCCGTTCGCGAGCTGCATTCGCTCGGCTTCAAGGTGCTGGCGACGTCGGGCACGGCCCGCTTCCTGACCGACCAGGGCATCCCGACCGAGAAGGTGAACAAGGTGCTGGAGGGCAGGCCGCACATCGTCGACGCCATTACCAATGGCGACGTCCAGCTCGTCTTCAACACCACCGAAGGCCCGCAGGCGCTCGCCGACAGCCGTTCTCTTCGGCGCGCGGCCCTCTTGCATAAAGTGCCGTATTACACCACTCTTTCCGGGGCCGTGGCGGCCGCGCAGGGCATCCGCGCCTATCTGGGCGGGGACCTTGAGGTTCGGACCCTGCAGAGCTACTTTTCGGAAACCTGATCGCGAGCGGGAGGCCCAATCTCCCGCTAAGTGATTGGCGATGAAGCCACTATGGCCGGAGGAACTGTCCGGCCATATGGTTGTTCTGTTCCGGCGCCAAGCCCATATGAACGTTCGGCGGCACGCGCGTTGAGCCCCCGGACAGAACTGACGAATCAAGTTGCGTGCGCGCTGACATGTCAGGGCGCGCGCGACCGAAGGACGAGAGAAGAGATGGAAAAGGTACCGATGACAGCGGGCGGCTTTGCCGCGCTCGGGGAAGAACTGAAGAAGCGCCAGTCGGAGGACCGTCCGCGGATCATCGAGCATATCGCCGAGGCGCGCTCGCACGGAGACTTGTCGGAGAACGCGGAATACCACGCCGCGAAGGAAGAGCAGTCCCACAATGAAGGCCGCATCGCCGAGCTCGAGGACAAGCTCGCGCGCGCCGACATCATCGACATCTCGAAGCTGTCCGGTGACACCATCAAGTTCGGCGCCACCGTGACACTGGTCGACGAGGACACCGAGAAGAAGACGGTGTGGCAGATCGTCGGCGAGGTCGAGGCCGACGCCAAGAAGGGCCGCATCTCTATCACCTCGCCGCTCGCGCGCGCGCTGATCGGCAAGAAGAAGGGCTCAACCGTCGAGGTCAATGCACCCGGCGGCGCCAAGGCTTATGAGATCACCAAGGTGGAGTGGCGGTAGCGATTTGCCGTTGCGTGTGATTTGAAAAAGGCCGCGCACTGCGCGGCCTTTTTTGTTGCTGCGTGTTGCCGGCAGTGACGGAGGAGGCGCTACCTTCGTCCCCTCACGTCCAGCGGCACGGCCGCCTCGTATTTCGAATTGTGCAGCACCAGCGAGGTTCGCACGTTGCGGACGTGTGGAGCGGCAGTCAAATGGGTGACGAAATCCTGGAAGGTGGCCATGTCGGGCGCGACGCATTTCAGGATGAAATCGACCTCGCCGGACAACATCCAGCACTCGCGCACCAGCGGCTCGGCGCGGACGAACTCCTCGAAGGCGCGTAAATCCGCCTCGGCCTGGCTGGAGAGGTGCACTGCGGCAAATACCGTGACGTCGAAGCCGAGCTTGCGTGCGTCCAGAAGCCCGCGGTAGCCGTGGATATACCCCTCCTCCTCCAGCGCCCGGACTCGGCGCAGGCAGGGCGGGGGCGAAATGCCGACCCGCTTGGCCAGCTCGACATTCGTGATTCGACCGTCGGCCTGAATCTCGGTGAGAATTTTCAGGTCGATCTCGTCTAGGTTCCGCGACACGTGATTGGAACTCCTGGCCTTTGCGGCGGTATTGGTGGGTCTGTCGCAATCCTCATAGCGCAGACCGCGCACTCGGCGCAATTTTATTGCGCGTGCAGCGCAATCGACTTTTGTTCCCTGTTGGAAAAATCCGCCGACAGGGAATGCAATTCTTGCATAGCTCACCAGAAGGCTTAGATTACCTCTGATATTTCAGCGCCTCCGCGAGGCCTCCCGGCACGTTCCGCGCCCGCGCTGCAGTCCCCCGTGAAAGGCATCTGTCGAAATGTCCGCCGCTGTCCATGCAAAGGTCGTCATCATCGGCTCCGGCCCCGCCGGCTACACGGCGGCGATCTACGCCGCGCGCGCGATGCTCGAGCCGATCCTGATCCAGGGCATCCAGGCGGGCGGCCAGCTGACCATCACCACCGACGTCGAGAACTATCCCGGTTTCGCCGACGTGATCCAGGGCCCCTGGCTGATGGAGCAGATGGAGAAGCAGGCGCTGCATGTGGGCACCCAGATCAAGACCGATCTGGTGACCAAGCTCGACACCTCGCAGCGCCCCTTTCGCCTGACCTGCGATAGCGGTGACGTCTATCTCGCCGACACCGTGATCCTCGCCACCGGCGCCCAGGCGCGCTGGCTCGGGCTGCCGTCCGAAGCGAAATTCCAGGGCGGCGGCGTGTCGGCCTGTGCCACCTGTGACGGCTTTTTCTATCGCAACAAGGAAGTCGTGGTGGTCGGCGGCGGCAATACCGCGGTCGAGGAAGCCCTGTACCTCACCAACCATGCCTCGCAGGTCACCATCGTGCATCGTCGCGATCACTTCCGCGCCGAACGCATCCTGCAGGAGCGTCTGTTCAAGCACCCGAAGATCAAGGTGGTCTGGGACTCAGCCGTCGACGAGATCTGCGGCACCGAGAACCCGAACAAGGTCACCCATGTGCGACTGAAGAACGTCAAGACCGGCGCCTTGACCGATGTGCCGACCGACGGCGTCTTCGTCGCCATCGGGCATGCCCCGGCGACCGAGCTCGTGGCCGGCCAGATCAAGCTGAAACCGTCGGGCTATGTCGAGGTCGCCCCGAACTCGACCGCCACCTCGGTCCCCGGCCTGTTCGCCGCCGGCGACGTCGCCGACGAGACCTATCGTCAAGCGGTCACGGCGGCCGGCCTCGGCTGCATGGCAGCGCTCGAGGCGGAACGATTTTTGGCCCTGCGCGCCAGCGAGCGCGCGGCAGCGGAATAGACATCATGGCAAGAACACGCGACGGATTTACGGATATGGACTGGGACAAGCTGAAGGTGTTTCACGCCGCGGCGGAAGCGGGCAGCTTCACGCACGCGGGCGAGCAGCTCGGCCTGTCGCAATCAGCGGTGTCACGCCAGGTCTCGGCACTGGAGCAGGAGCTCTCGGTCTCGCTGTTCCACCGCCACGCCCGCGGCCTGATCCTCACCGAACAGGGCGACCTCCTGTTCCGCACCGCGCATGACGTGTTCATGCAGCTGCAGGCGGCGCGCGCCAAACTGACCGACAGCCGCGAGCGGCCGAGCGGCGATCTCAAGATCACCACTACCCCCGGCGTCGGCATCAACTGGCTGATCCCCAGGCTCGGCGAATTCACCGCGCTCTATCCGGAAATCCGGATCTCGCTGATCGTCACCGACGAGGAGCTTGATCTCTCCATGCGCGAGGCCGACGTCGCGATCCGCACCCGCAAGCCTACGCAGCCGGATCTCATCCAGCGCAAGCTGTTCGCGATGGGCTTCCACGCCTATTGCTCGCCCGATTACATCAAGCGCTTCGGCACGCCGCGCACGCTGGAGGAGCTCGACTCCCATCGCATCATCACGCTCTCCGACGGCAACTTCGCGCCGCATCTTCAGAACCGCAACTGGCTGGTCGAAGCCGGGCGCAACGGCTCGGGTCCGCGCGAAGCCTATTTCAGGGTCAACAACATTCTCGGCCTCGTCCGCGCCTGTCAGCAGGGCCTCGGCATCGCCGCGCTGCCGGACTATCTGATCGAAGAACAGAGCCGCCTCGTGCAGCTGTTCGGCGAATCGGATTCGATCCAGCTCGATACGTATTTTGTTTATCCGGAAGAGCTGAAGACGGTCGCGCGCGTGCAAGTGTTCCGCGACTTCGTGGTGAGCAAGGCGCAGCGCTGGCCGTCCTGATTTCCGCATGTCTGACATGCGGCTTGGACGCTTGATGCATGGCGCGAAGCTAGCCCATAATCTTTTCACGCTGAGCCTTCGCGTTGCGCATTTGTCCCCCTCCTCCAGTGGCGCGGGAGTTCAGTAATCCCTCTTGGAAGGTGATTGTGTCGGCCTCACGTGGCCAATACCTTAAGCCGGGCTCGATCGAGCCCGGCTTTTTTTTGGCGGATTCGGCCTTCGCCCTCCACGTGTATTGACAGTTCCATGCTTACCCCGCATGATTTGCAAATGATCACGAAGTCGTGCGTAAGCTCGTCGCAGGCAATCGCCTCGAAAAAAGGCCCCCATCTGGGGACCTAGGATTTTTGCACGCGCTAACACAGCCTTCGTCATCGCGAGCCGAAACTTCGAAAACCCCGCCGCCTGGACGGGGTTTTTTCATGTGCCCTCGTCTCAGGACTTTTCCCGAGAAGGAGATGGAACATGACCGGACTACAGGAACAATTGCACGGGCTCTGGCTGCCGCTGGTGACGCCGTTTCGCGACGGCGCCCTCGACGAGAGGTCGCTGCGCCGGTTGACACGGCATTACAGCGGACAGGCTGTCGACGGCTTCATCCTGGGAGCGACCTCCGGTGAAGGCATGACGCTGCGCGACGCCGAGCTCGAACGCCTCGTCGCCATCGTGCGCGACGAGCTGGCCACCGCCCACAGCAAGCTTCCGATCTGCCTCGGACTCTCAGGCGCGGACACCTCGCGGCTGAAGGAGCGTCTCGACGCGACCGCGGACTGGCCGATCGACGGTTATCTGATCGCGAGCCCGTATTATGTGCGGCCGTCGCAGCGTGGGTTGCTGGCGCATTTCGAAGCGCTCGCCGATCACGCCGCCTGGCCGCTCGCGCTCTACAACATCCCCTATCGCACCTCGGTCAACATCACCAACCAGACGCTGCTGCGGCTTGCCGGGCATCCGAACATCATCGGCCTGAAGGATTGCGGCGCGAGCCGCGAGCAATCCATCGCGCTGCTGCGCGACCGCCCTGCGGACTTTCGCGTGCTGACCGGCGAGGATGCGAATTATTTCGAGGCGCTCAGCGACGGCGCCGACGGCGGCATCGTGCTGTCAGCCCATCTCGAGACCGCGACATTTGCGGCTGTCCATGCCGAGCTGAAGCGCGGCAATCACGATGCGGCGCTGGCGCGCTGGCAGGAGGTCGCGGACCTGACGCGGCTGTTGTTCACCGAGCCCAGTCCCGCACCGGCAAAATACTGGCTGTGGCGCACGGGCCTGATCGACAGCCCCGAAGTGCGCCTGCCGATGGTCGAGATCGGCAGCGAACTCGCCGTCCAGCTCGACCGCGAGATCGAACGGCGGACGCAAGTCGCGGCGTAGCTGATAGCCCCTCACCCCACCCTCTCCCCGTAAGAACGGGGAGAGGGAGTGAGAGAGCGGAGTGCTTGGTTAACCGCGCGCCAACGGCCTTCGCTGCTGCCGCATGGCGCATCCACGGCTCGTTTACGCAATCGCGCCTATCGTCTTCATTCAAAGTCTTTTCAAATGGGGGAATGATCATGGGGCAGCGCATCCGCCCGACGGCCGCAGACATGTTCGCGTCGGCTGATTTCATGCGGGGAATTCTGGTGGTGTCGTCGTTCGGCTTCTGGGCGGTGATGCTCGGCCTGATGCCGGTGCTGGTGTTTCGAGTCTGGCTGGCGTGATGCCGGTGCAGGTCCGGATGGTTAACCCGTGGTAGCACTTGTGTTCGAAAGCGCGCGAAACTGCGACCCGGATTTTTAAATCATCCCGTGTAGCGTTCATGCCCATAAGCGAAGAAATCGCGGGGGCGTTTGTGAATAGTCATAACGAGATGGCGTCGCATTACGACGCTGGACAGCAGGGCTTCACCACCGAGGACATTCTCTGGGCCGCCGGCATCTGGTCGGTGATCCTCACTTTGTCGCCGGTGATCGTGTTCTACATGCTGATGGTGGCATAGCCTCCACAGCGATCTCCAGAAACGCAAAACGCGCGGATGTCCGCGCGTTTTTCGTCCGGGGAATGATTTATGAAAAATTACGCCGCCTGCTTGTGCATTGCGCCGGACGCCGACGCCGTGCCGCGAATAGCCTTCACCGAACGTTCGATTGCCGCCCACAGCCTTGCGATTTCCTGAGCCGCACGACTCTCGGCCTGATATTCCCGCGCGCCCTCGCCGTGGCTCAGCGCCATCAGCAGATCCGAACGGTTGGTGATCTGGCCGCCCCACACCGGAGCACGGAACTTCGCCAGTGCCTCGCGGGCAATGGTGACGATCGGGCTTTCGGACTCGTCGCGGCGCGCCGGCGCACCGTTGAGCACGACCGCGTAGGGCTTGCGCGCCGCACGGCACATCTGGATGGTTTCCTGCACCGCGTTGACGTCGAACACGCCGGGACGGGCGGGGATCACCACCATGGTGGCATTGCGGATGGCGTCGTCGACGACGGCCGAGAGGTTCGGCGGCGTGTCGATCAACACCCATTCATAACCGTCGCGCTTGGCAGCGGAGACGATGCCGCTGACCGAGTTCACCGCGGACTTGATCGGCGGTTCGTTGGTGCCACGCAGCTTGTGCCACAGCGTGAGCGAGCCTTGCGGATCCGCATCGACGAGCAGGATCGGCTTGGTCGCCTTGATCTGCGCGGCGAGATGCGCGGCCAGCGTACTCTTGCCTGAGCCACCTTTACGCGATGCAAAAACAATAACGTTCATACCTCTGCCTCCACATTGACCCCAGGCGGCGAAAATGAATCACCGCGGTGATTCGGGAAAGAAAAATTTATCATAAGTTATGCTGACGCCATGAAATAACAAAGCGCGTTGGCTTTTGAGTCACACTGCTGCGTGCGACGACCGCTTCACGCCAGCAATCGTGCGTTTTTTGAGCAGCGCCGCGGGACGAAGCGGAATGCAACCTCGCCGCGCAATCCGCTTCGCTAACCGTTTCCATCCCGCCTTGTCGCAAGCGTCCGCAATCGGAGGCGAACAAAAGGAGTCCGGTGGCTGGTGTGGGGCTGATGCCCTGGTCGGTTTGACTCAAGGGGACAGCGAACGAGGAGCCGGACACGCAAATGCCCGGGACTTCAAACGCACTGCGCGCTTTGGCCCGGGCATGATCGAGTTTCAAAGAGGGAACGCGGTGTCCGCGTTCAGCCTTCGCTGGATTTCTTCTTCTTGGCCGGCTTGGTGCTCTTCTTCGCCGTCCGGGCCGAGCTCTTGGGCGCGATGCTGGTCGGCTTGCCGGCGCGGGGCGCGGCCGCCATGCCCGGCTCCGGCCCCGGCCGGAAGAACACCCGGCACTGCGGCGAGAGCTGCGACTTCTTCTGGATCATGCAGGCGGTGATGGCGTCGACGTTCGGAACGAACTCGCCGCACAGCCGCATCGCATCAGGGGTGCAGGCCTGCTGCTCCTCCTGGGAGTAGGCAAAGCCTTCACCCGGGTGGATCAGGACGGCCAGGGCGATCCCCGTGATCGCAGCAGCGAAAGATTTCTTAAAGCGGAACGCCGGCATCGATCCCCCCAAATGTCGAGTCGGAGGCGATAGTGGGTGAACGGTCGTTCGTTGGCAACCGAGGCGAGATGCGAAAGCCGCGACGTGTGCGGTCTCGGCAACAGGGCCTATAAAACAAAAAACGCGAAAACAACCCCATGCACAGTAGCCAAGTCCATGTGGCAATTGAACTTTGCGGATCGCGATTTGCGGATTTTACGAAATTGGATTTGACTCGTCGGGCAAAACAGGAGCATGATGCCATCATCACAGAACGTGCGTGGGCTGGTCGGCTTGTCTCCTGCGCTGGACAAAAGCGTGAGCGGGAGCGGAGACGATTGCATGGAGCGACATGAGGCGGAGCTGCCGCTGTCGGGCGTGACGGTGGTCTCGCTCGAGCAGGCGATCGCGGCTCCTCTTGCCAGCCGGCATCTTGCGGATTGGGGCGCGCGGGTCATCAAGATCGAGCGGCCGGGCGATGGCGATTTTTGCCGCGACTACGATCATGTGATGAACGGGATGTCGAGCCAGTTCGTCTGGACCAACAGGTCGAAGGAGAGCCTCGCCATCGACATCAAAAGTCCTGAAGGCCAGGAGGTGCTCGACGCCCTGCTGCCGCAGGCCGACGTCTTCATCCAGAACCTGGCGCCCGGCGCGGCGGAGCGGCTGGGCCTCGATGCCGCATCGCTGCTGCGGAAGTATCCCCGGATCATCGCCTGCGACGTTTCGGGCTATGGTACGGGCGGACCCTACAGCAACAAGAAGGCTTACGATCTCTTGGTGCAGTGCGAGGCCGGCGTCCTCGCCATCAACGGCACCGAGGCGGAGCCCGCCAAGGTCGGACTTTCCGTGGTCGATATCGCCACCGGCATGTACATCCTCAACGGCGTGCTGATGGCGCTGTATCGCCGCGAGCGCACCGGCAAGGGCACCGCCTTCCAGGCCTCGCTGTTCGATTCCATTACGGACTGGATGAGCTATCCCGCCTTCTACACGCAGAGTACGGGCCGCCCGCTGCCGCGAACCGGGGCAAGGCATGCAACGATAGCGCCGTATGGCCCTTTCCGCGTCGGCGACGGCAACACGATCTTCTTCGGCATCCAGAACGACCGGGAATGGCGATCGCTGTGCGCCATTGTGCTTGGCGAGGCCGCCTTTGCCGACCATCCCCGCTTCCGCACCAATCCGCTGCGCATGCAGAACAGGGACGATCTGCAGGTCCATATCGAGCAGCGTTTTGCGGCGATGACCAGTGACGAGGTGCTGCGGCTGCTCGACGAGGCCTCGATCGCCAACGCACATCTGAATTCGGTCGAGGCGTTCCTGGAGCACGAGCAGCTCCGCGCCCGATCCCGGGTGCAAACGGTGGGCACTCGTTGCGGCCCGGTGATGAGCTTCCTGCCGGCTCTCACCATTCCCGGCCTGTCGCCCCGGATGGATCCGGTGCCTGACGTCGGCCAGCACAACCAATCTATCCTCAGCGAGTTCGGTCTCGCAAAGGAGACATGACGATGGCCCCTCAGCGGCCGACGCGGGTCTATCTGGCCGTTCCCGCACATCGCTCCCGTCTCGTCGCCAAGGCCGCTGCCTCGGCTGCGGACGCGGTGTTCATGGACCTCGAAGATGCCGTGCCGCCATCCGAGAAGAGCGCGGCGCTGGAGGAAGCCGCGGAAGCGTTGTCCTCGCTGGATTGGGCAAACAAGGTCGTCGCCGTCAGGATCAACGCCGTCGACAGCCCCTTCATCGCGCAGGAAATCCGCAAGCTCGCAGCGCTCCCCAGGCTGGATTCGGTGATCGTGCCGAAGGCGGAGCGCGCGAGCGACATCGCCGCCATTGCCGATCAGCTGCGCGCGGCCGCGCCTGGTCGCCCCTCGCCTGTGGCCCTCGAACTGCTGATCGAGACCGCGCTTGGTCTCGTCAATGTCGACGCGCTCGCCGCCGCGCACCAAAGCGTCGCCGCCCTTCATCTCGGTGTCGGCGATTTCGCCGCCTCGATCGGCGCCCGCTCTTCGGAAATCGGCGCCTCGCCGGACGGCTACCGGCACGTGGGCTCCGCCCAGAGCGGCTATGCCTCCGCTCCGCTCGACCTGTTCGCCTATCCGATGATGCGCCTGCTGGTGGCCGCGCGCGCGTTTGGCCTGCGCGCCATCGACGGTCCGTGCGGCGCGTTCCGCGATGCCAGACTGACGGAAAGCAGCGCGCTCAAGGCCGCCGCGATGGGCTTTGACGGCAAGCAGGTGATCCATCCCGACCAGATCGAACCGACGCTGCGGGCGTTCGTCCCGTCCGACACCGAACTGGCGCACGCGCGGCGGGTCGTCGAGGCCATGGAGCAGGCCGAGGCGCAGGGCCAGGGCGCGGTGACACTCGACGGCAAGATGATCGACTATGCCAATGTTCGGATGGCGCGCAGGATCATCGAGATGGGGTCGTAGCGGCGCATGGCCACCGTGCTGATCGTCGCGCCGGTGTTCGCGCTGATCGCGGCCGGCTATGCCGCGGTGCTGTTTCGCTTCGTCTCCGAGACCGCGCACAAGGGCATCAGCGAGTTCGCCTTCAGCATCGCGATTCCCGCGCTGCTGTTCCGCACCATCGTCGTCTCGGAATTTTCCGGCGTCAGCCCGTGGCGGATGTGGGGCGCCTACTATGGCGCGCTCGCGCTGACCTGGATCGCCGCGCTCATCCTCTCGGCGCTGCTGCGGCAACGGCGCGAGGATCGCGAGGACGGCGTCGTGTTCGCGATCGGATCGGTCTACGGCAACATCGTGATGCTCGGCATTCCCCTCACGCTCTCGGCGCTGGGCAATGAGGCCGCAGGCCCGATGGCGCTGATCTTGTCGGTGAACACGCCGTTGCTCTGGCTCTGCGGCACGCTGCAGATGGAGCTGGTCGACCGCAAGCAGACCGCGTCGGCCGCATCGCTGATCCTGCCGGTGCTGCGCGATCTCGCCCGCAACCCGATCATGCTCGCGATCGGCTTCGGCCTCGTCTGGCGCCTCACCGGCCTCGGCCTGCATCCCGTCGTCGACAGGACCGTCGAGCTCTTGGCCCAGGCGGGATCGCCCGCTGCCCTGATCGCGCTCGGCATCAATCTCTTTCGTTTCGAGGTCAAGGGCGAGAAGCTCGGCATCCTCGCCATGAGCGCGCTCAAACTGCTGGCGATGCCGGCGGCCGCCTTCGTGCTGGCAAAGCTGCTCGACCTGCCGCCGCTCGCAGCCGGCGTCGTCGTGCTGTTCGCGGCCATGCCGACCGGCGCGAATGCATACATCTTCGCGGTGCAGTACCAGCGGCTGGTGAACCCGGTATCGGGCGCGGTGGCGCTGGGGACGCTGCTGGCGGCGGTGACGTTGCCGGTGGTGGTGTGGGTGGCGGTGGGGGTTAGGTAGCGTTGGCCGGCCACTGGCCGAACAGCCTGAGGTCATGGGGATAGCGCGCGACATGCGCCACGCGGATGCGCGCCGCGTCCTTGTGCCTGGGATTGATGAGGTAGTTTTGCGCGAATGGCACGATGACCGATGGCACGGACACCATCGCCGTGCGCACCTCAGTGAACCAGGTCCGCAACACGTCGCGGCTCACCCTGGGATCGTCAGCCCAATCCGGCGATATGCTCTCGATGTCGGCCCGGCTCACCGTCTCGACGGCGAGGTCGTCCGGCACGTCGATGCCGAGCAGTTGGTAGCTCGTCGGCAGGTCCTCGAAATCGATTTCCAGATGCACCATCACTTCGAGCAGTGCCGACGCCGGATGATCCGCTGCGTAGACCGCGTGCCGGCCGCGATCATGCCAGCGGCCGTCGGCCTTGAGGCCGCCCACGCCAGACAGATCGTCGAAGTTGGAGATCCGCCAGATCCTCACGCCAAATCCTTACGCAAGGATGGCGTGATCGATCCGGTGCAGCATCTCTTCGACGACGCGCGCGCCCGCCTCCGTCGCGAGGTAAGCAAGTGGCGTTTCCCCGCGAAGCAACTTCTTGGGCTTGCGCAACCAGCGGTGCGCCTTCGCAGGCTCGCCGAACACGTTGGCGGCCAATCGGTCAACCCGCGCCAGCCGCACGGCTTTGTCGGTCTCCTCGACCGTCAGCGGCTCGCCCTCCGACAGCCGCCGCGCCAGTGTGCGCTTCGGCACGACAAGCGCGTGAATTTCGTCGTCGCTGTAATTGGCGAGGCGCTTGAGCGCGGCAGGTTCGATGCGAAACAGGCTGTTGGCGTCGATAACGACATTGAACAGCTCGGCCGACGGCTGCGATTCATCCGTCCCGCCCCTGCCCAGCCCGAGCGAAGGCGCGTCGGTGACGGTGGAGAGCCCCGTGACCGCATCGAAATGCCCCTGCACGACAATGGCGCCGGCTTGCGGTTGATAGGTGTGGTCCTGCTCGGAGGCGAACAAGCGTTCAATTGCCGCCCCCCCGCGCGATTTGTCGGGAGGAGATTTGTGCGTCGGCTTCGATGATGGCTTGCGGTCAGGTCGCTGGGTCAGGGCTGCCGCCGCGATCGTCTTGATCTGTTTGTTGGTCAGCGAGCCGGGGGCACGAAGCCCGCGGGAAGTTGAACCAACGCCTTTGCCAGTCCGCTCGTTCTTTGCCATTGGTCCGCCGTAATGCCAAATGCCTGAAAAATACAGCCAAGTGGCATTTAAGCACATGGGCTGCCGGATTCAAGCGCGGCGGTGCTCTCGCGACCTCATGCCGGGAAGCTCAGACAATGCCTGAAAGAGCTATTGAACACGCTGGCCCGCGCGCCAGGCCATCTCCCAGAAGTCTGCCTCGAGTCGGGTGGCTTCCTTGAAGATCGCAATCAGCTCCGCCTCGCGGGCCGGCGTGGCGTAGAGATCGGCGAGATGCTCCATGTGCGCCCGCGCTCTGGCAGCGACCTC
Source organism: Bradyrhizobium sp. MI1.10 (assembly GCF_055811035.1). Taxonomy (NCBI): domain Bacteria; kingdom Pseudomonadati; phylum Pseudomonadota; class Alphaproteobacteria; order Hyphomicrobiales; family Nitrobacteraceae; genus Bradyrhizobium; species Bradyrhizobium sp. MI1.10. The sequence goes on along the minus strand of NZ_JBVVPN010000023.1, from coordinate 87,429 downwards.
CTGGTACGGCGCGCCCGCGTACTCGGCGATCCAGACGCGGTAGGCGTTCGTCGCAGCGTCCGCGAGGGGGAGCGAGGCGAGCCGCGTCGCGATCTCCGCGTACCCGATCACGCAGGGGGCGAGCGCCACCTTGAGAGCCAGCAGATCGCCGCGCATTCCCGCGTCGAGCACGTAGCGTGTATAGGCCAGCATCTCGGCCGCCGGAGGCGCCTGTTCAAGATCGGCCGGGGACAGACCCCAATCGGCACAGAGCTTCACATGGAGGTTCATCTCGACGTCAAGGATGGCCGAAAGTCCGGCCGCTGCTTCACGCATGTCGGCGAGTTTTGGCGACTTGTAGACCGCGAGCGCGTAGGCGCGAGCAAACTCGATGAGGAACAAATAGTCCTGAACGAGGTAGTGACGAAACGCCGCTTCGGGAAGCGAGCCGTCTGCCAATCCGCTCGTAAAGGGATGCTCGGTGTAGGCCCGCCACTCAACGGATGCTGCTGTCTTCAGACGCTCGAAGAAACTCACGATGTTTTTCGCCCGGCTTGGTCAGTCATCCGCGCTCTACGGTAGAGAGCGTGCATGATCCTAACTCATTGACTTATCACATGGTCGAATGCGGCGTGTAGCTGAACGTCAGCTACTAAATCAGCTTGCGAATAAAGCCGCGCGGTGATTCTGCAGGTTTCTCAAAGCAGTACCAGTATAGCAAATGAACAAGAAGTGCTTCAGCGCTCTCCTGCATAGAGTGCGCAAGTGTGCGGGTGGTCATAAGTAATTGAATTTGCTGTCATTCATTTTCATCGTCAATCTTCGTTGCGTGTCAGCCGAACAATGCCGCCAATCAGACGCATCGCTCGACTCCCACACCCATTGAGGAAACATCATGCGGCATCCGCAACGACTCGACATAACGTTTTTTGGTACTCAAATCCGCGCTGAAGGCGTTCTTGGAATTCTTGCGGCGACCGTTATCATCGCAGTTGTTCTATCAGTCTATTTTAGAACTTGAGCATCCAGATGATGAACACACTAAGTGAACTGACCGAATCTTACCGCACTGATCGGCAATCTTCTTTTCTCAAGTTGAGCCACGGCGTGCGCTTAAGGCACGAACGTCTACTGTCGCAGATCACGCGTGAACACGGGACTTGCTCCTTGAAGAAGATTCGTTCTCGCGACCTGTTAGCATGGCATGAGGCCTGGCTTGGTAATGGTAAGATCGCCAAGGCTCATTCACTGATCAGTCGACTACGGGTGATATTTCGCTTCGGCGCAATTATTCTTGAAGACGGAGAATGCCGCCGACTGTCTAATGCATTGAGTGAAATGCAATTCGAGAGATCTACTGCACGCAGCACCGCATTGTCACCTGAGCAGGCGGAACTAGTCCGAACCAGTGCACGCGAACATTTCGGCTGGTATTCGATCGCCCTCGCTCAAGCCTTTCAATTCGAGCTGCGACTGAACCAGAAGGCCGTCATAGGAGAATGGTTACCCACTGGGCAAGCCGGCGCGGGGTGCGTACGGCGCACAGTCGAGGGGCTCGAACAAAGCTGGCAGGGAGGTTTGCTTTGGTCCGATATAGATGAAGAAATCATCCTGCATTCCGTCGACAGGCGCGGGCGGGAGCGCAGATTTGATTTGAAGGGTGCCCCGATGATTATGGAGGAGCTGGCTGTTTATGCCGATACCACTGTAGACAGGCTGAGTCGGGCTCAACTTCCTGATCGGGGCCCGCTAGTTATTTGCGACACAAATGGATTGCCGTGGTCCCCGGCCGAATTCAGAAGAAAGTGGCGTCTGGTTGCGACGCAAGCCGGAATTCCAAAGAACGTAATGAATATGGATAGTGGGAAGGTAGCTCCGTGATTTCGGTAACGCTGCACCAAATCATGTTGCCGGGCGCCAACGGAGGCACGCTCGACAGATCGAAGGCGGAGTTGCACTGTCACCGTAACTCCGCACTGTCACCGTAATTCCTACAGTTATCCGTTGTCTTCCGGATCCGGCATATTTTTCGGGACCTGCCACCAACTGCCCCGCTTGCGACGGACCGAATGCGCGATAGGCATCATCTCCATGTCATCTTCGTGCGTCGCCTGATGAGATGGCAACGTCGGCTGTTTGCTGAATTCTTTGAGTCGCTTAACGAGCTCTGCGTCACGCTCCGCATCTGGCTCTCTTGGCTCCTTGACCTCGGTCCGAATGCCTGGACGCAGATGCCTATCCCAAAGCTCCGCCACGATGTTGCCATCGGGAGGGGCGTGCGCGAAGCTCATCACTCCCTGCTCTCGGACACCCTCGGGAAGCTTTAAAAAGTGCGAGTTCACAGCCTTAAGACTTGCCTTGAGGTCCACGCCCCAAACGAATTCCTGATCGTCTCGCATGAAGAGCCCTGCAGTTCGGCGATGCAGATTGTCGGAAGATATAAACAGCGTGCAGAAAGGAAGATAGAATAGATAGGCGATATCCGTACGGTTTGACGGTCTGTTGCTGTCGATAAGATGCGCAGCGAGCGCGAACTGAAAAAACACCTCTACGGCAACAACGTGTGCCGCGTAGGGCGCATAGACATTCAACGGACGTCGCCCGTCCCGCTTCCAAGCGTCGATTATGGGTCGATGAAGATGTTGTGGCACGTGCAGAAAAGCGGCGGAGAGAGCAAGAACGGACATTGCGTTCGCCTTCTCCGAGACTACCGCCAGCGCCATGTCACGTGCTTGATTCAACGACTTGCACGATTTTCCATTGACGCCGGTTGAACGCAGTTCGCTCGCGACCTTGTTGAGATCGAGTTCAGAAAGTGATTTACGCCAATCCGCAGCCGCAATCCTCTCAACATCGAAAAACTCGCCCTTCTGCCAGCGATTGAACGCGCGTTCTTCTGGTCCGAGCTCGTAGACGACGCCCTTCTGCACGGGGCGGCCACCCGATCGAGGGATGCGACCATCCAACGGTGTGTGATTGCCAAGCAAATCTTGCGTCGCGATGTCCACATGGAAAGCGCACGGCGAACCGCCCATTTCAGGAAACTTTTGAGCGATGTCTTTCACAACCGAGAATTCGGCGGACCCCCGCTTGGATGCGTCCTTACCGAGATCGGCCAGCGTTTCGACGAAGAAGATCGGGCACGCGACCGGCAAAAAGAATCGATCGAACCAAACCGCCTCATCTAGACTGATGGATTGCAAGAATGACTTATCAAAAAGGGAAATGGGACCCATGCGCGCAACTCCTCGATGATCCTACCGTGAGTCGTAGGGCGATCGGTGATGTAGGATGTGCGCGCGACCTAAAATCGCTTCCCAAAGCGATCCGAACAGACCGTGACTGCTTCTAGTTCGTTGGAATCATTGGTACAGTTGGGTGGGCTCGAACCACCGACCTCCTGTTCCACAGACAGGCGCTCTAACCAACTGAGCTACAACTGCATCCTTGCGAGCCGCCCGAGGGGCGCCCTTGATAGGGCCGGTCACCGAGGGGGGCTGGACGGGGCGGAAACTAGGTGCAACGGGCGTTTTTGGCAAGGCCGCAACACCCTCAAAACGTCCCGCGAACGAGGTTATTTCCAAAGCAAAACCCGGGCTCTAGGCCCGGGTTTCTTAATTGAGACGGCCGCGCCGGATCAGGCGGCGGGGTAGAGCTTTGCGGCGGAGGCCTTGATCGGCTCGGCGGCCGCGGTGGCAGCGCGCTGGGCGATCTCGGCGAGCTCCCGGGCCTGGGCCTGGAAGGTCTCGAGCTGCGCCTTGGAATGGTTGGTCCACAGCGCGAACGCATCCTGCGGCGCCTTCACGCTGAACAGCTCCTGGGTGAAGTCGAGATGGGCCTTGGTGTTGGCCTTCGCGAACTCCATCAGCTTGGCGGTGTATTCGCTCACGCCCTTGTGGGCGGAAGAGAACACGGCCTCGACGGTGCCGTTGTGGGTCTCGGCGGCGTCCTTGAACTTGGCGTAGTTCTCGCGGGCCTGCGACACGCCCTTTTCGGCGAACGCACGCATCTGCTCGGGGACCTCGAACGGAATGATCGAGGCAGAAAACGGATCAGTCGCACCTGTCATGGTTTGTCCCTCACACTAATGAAAAAACGGAGTGAGCCTTCAGGCGCGCCCGCCGGCCAACCGGGTGACGGGTGCGAAGACTGGAAACACGAAACGAATGATGGCTCGCCCAGCGCGGGGACCATGGCTGCCTAAAATGTCAACATTGTGCAACGCAACGGGTTTGGAGGGTGCATTGCAAAATTTAATCTCGGGGAGGATGAGGTTCCCGGGCAGGGGAACCGGTGGTTGAGGGGGTTTGCGACGGCCAGCAGCGCTCTCTCCGTTCCCTCCCCCTTGTGGAGGAGGGTCAGGGAGGGGGGTGCCACACGGGGATTCTGTCCGTCGCGCTCTGGGCCTCGGGGCTACGACTGACACCTTTTGCTGGGCTTACCTCTCTCCCTAGCCCTCCCCCACAAGGGGGGAGGGAACGCAGCTTGGGTGGGGCGCGAGTTCGGGTTGATGCGACTGACCATTTGCCACGCGCGAATCCTGCGGATGCAGCGCTGGCACGCCTTGCGGGGTCGGGGACATTAAGGTTATCGCGGCTTTAGGCCTTGGCGCCTAGGCTTGGGACGTGGACCTGCCCGCGGCTGCGGGCGATACTAACCCTTTCTTAAGGCTGCCATTCCCGGCAGCCATGCGCACAAGCGGGACGCGAAGCCGGTCGGATGACGAGTTCGGATTTCCAGTTGCGAGGCGTGGGCGATCCCCGGCTGGCCGTGCACGCGACCTCGCCGCTGCCCGCCTGGCTCTGGTCGATCGACGGCACGCGCGTGCTCTGGGCCAATCCGGTCGGGGCAAGACTGTTCGGCGCGGCCAATGCCACGGCGCTGGCGGAGAAGATTTTCGGCCCCGCCGACAGCCACCGCCGCCAGATCATCCGGCTTGCCGGCCGGCTGCCTGCGAACGGCGCGATCCGGCTCGAACGGCTGCGCGGCTTCGGCGCGCGGCTCGGCACGCTGATGACCTGCGCCTGTGCCCGGCTGGACTTCGCCGATGGCGGCCGCGCTGTGCTCGTTACCGCGATGGACCCGGGCTTGCGCACCATGCCGCTGGTCGAGCGCCTGCTTCGTCTCGTCGACGGCGCCAAGACGCCGATGGCGGCGTTCGCGCCCGATGGCCTGTTCGTCGGCGCCAGCGAAACGGCCCGCACCCTGCTCGGCTTCCGCGATCTCGGCGAAGCCGGCCTCGACCGGGCGCGCAGCGACGCGCTTCGCCAGGGTCGCGCCGAGACGCCGATCGGCATCGGCCAGATGGTGCTGCAGCGGGTCGGCAGTGGGGCCGATGTCGGGCTGGTCGCGCTGATCGAGCCTGCGGTGCAGCAGGCGGCGGCTGCGAGCGTGGACGTCGAACCCGAGGCTGCTGAAGACACGGCGCGCGAAGACATCGCTCAGCCTGAGCCTGCGCCGCCCCCTGCTCCCGCCGCCGTGCCGGAGCATGTGCAAGCCGCGCCGTCGCACGATGCGCCATCCGAAATCGCGCTGTTCGACGCCTTTGCCGAGGACGCGCCGGAAGCCACCGGGGCGATTGCGCACGAACCGCCCGCGCGCGAGCCGGTGACGGAGATCGTCTCGATCCAGCAAGCCGTCGAGCAAGCGGCCGAGGCCGCGCCAGAAACTCCGGTTGAAAACTCGGCCGAAGCCATGGTGTCGCCGCAGGCCGCGCCGACCGTAACAGGCATGGTCGAGCCGCCGTCGGGCCACGAAGAGCCGCCCGCACCGCGTCAGCATCCGCTGCGCTTCCTCTGGAAGGTGGATGCAGAGGGCCGCTTTGTGCTTCTGTCCGACGAATTCATCCGCCTGATCGGCCCGCGCACGGCCGCCGGCTTCGACCGCCCCTGGCACGAGATCGCCGACGCATTCGCGCTCGACCCTGAAAGCCGCGTGGCGCAGGCGCTTGCGAGCAAGGACACCTGGGCCGGGATCACCGTGAACTGGCCGGTCGATTGCGGCGAGCATCTGCCGGTCGAGCTTGCCGGACTTCCGGTTTATGACGGCGAGCGCAATTTCGCGGGCTTCAGGGGATTTGGCGTCTGCCGCGATCTCGATGGCCTCAACCGGCTCGATGCGCTCAGGCGTTTTGAGCTGCTGGCCGAACCGCAGGCGCCGCAAAGCCTGTCCGCCGATATGGTCGAACCCGAGCCAGAGGCGCCGCCTCCGCCGATCGAGCCGCCCGCACCTGAGCCTGAGCCTGAAGCTGAACTGCCCGAACCCGCAACCGACGCGAATTCACATCCAACCGATCCGGAAACGCCAGTGGAAACGCCTCCCAATGTCCTGCCGTTCCGCGCGCCCGGCGACACGCGATCGCCGACGCTGACGCCGGTCGAGAACAGTGCGTTCAACGAGCTTGCCCGGCAATTGTCCGAGCGGCTCGAACGCGACAAGGAAACCATCGCGGCATCGGCTGAACCGCCGGATGCCGAGATCACGCCCGAAGCGCCGACGCCGGAGCCCGAGCCCAAGTCTGAGACGCCGCACACGCCAGCCGAATGGCTGAGCGCGCCCGCGCCGCCGGCGCACGGCCACAGCCCGCGCGACCGCGCGCTGCTCGACCTGCTGCCATCAGGCATCCTGATCTACCGGCTCGACCGCCTGCTCTACGCCAACCCCGCGTTTCTCGCGCGCATGGGCTATGCCAGCCTGAGCGCCCTGGAGAACGCCGGCGGGCTCGATGCGCTCTATGTCGAGCCGGGTGTCTCCGCGGCCAGCAGCACGTCGCAAGCAGGCACGCCTGTCACGATCAGCGCGACGCTCGCCAATGGCGAGGCGCCGCTGCCGACCACCGAAGCGCATCTGCACGCGATCGACTGGGACGGCGAGAGCGCGCACGCGCTGATCTGCGCGCTGCCGCAAGCAGCACCCGCTGCGCCCGTCGTTGCGGAGACCGTGATCGCAGAGACCATTGTCCCCGAGACCTTCCCGCCCGAGCCCGACGTCGGCGAGGCGGACGCGGAAGATCTCGCCGCGATCCTCGACACCACGGCCGAGGGCATCGTGATGTTCGATGCCGAAGGCAACATCCACGCCTGCAACCGCAGCGCCGAGGCGCTGTTCGGCTATGACGGCGAGACGCTGATGCAGCAGAATCTGGTGACGCTGTTCGCGCCGGAGAGCCAGCATGTCGTCATCGACTATCTGGAAAACCTCAAGAGCCAGGACATCGCGAGCCTGCTCGACCACGGCCGCGAGGTGCTGGGGCGCGAGAAGAAGGGCGGCGTCATTCCGCTCGCGATGATCATGGGCCGCACCCGGCCCGACGGCCCGAACTTCTTCGCCGTGTTCCGCGATCTCTCGCAGAGCAAGCAGGGCGAGAGCGAGCTGACGCAGGCGCGACGCCTGGTCGACGGCGCGGCCAATGCCAAGGCCGACATGCTGGCGCGGATCAGCCACGAGATCCGCACGCCGCTCAACGCCATCATCGGCTTTTCGGAGGTGATGATTTCGGAACGCTTCGGCACGCTCGGCAACGAGCGCTACGGCGAGTACATGAAGGACATCCGCGCCTCCGGCGAGCGCGTCATCGCCATCATCGACGACCTGCTCGAGCTGTCGCGGATCGAGACCGGCAAGCTCGACCTCACCTTCGCCAACCTCAACCTCAACGATCTGGTCGAGGCCTGCGTGGTCGTGATGCAGCCGCAGGCCAATCGCGAGCGCATCATCATCCGCACCTCGCTCGGCCATGCGCTGCCGCAGGTGAGCGCGGATGCGCGCGCGATGCGGCAGATCACCATGAACCTGATCTCCAACTCGATCCGGCTCGCCAGCGCCGGCGGCCAGGTCATCGTCTCGACCGCCCTCACCGACCGCGGCGAGGTCGCACTTCGGATCCGCGACACCGGCCATGGCCTTACCGAGCGCGAAGTCGCCGCCGCGATGGAGCCGTTCCGGACGCCACCGCCCGGCGACGCCGAGGACAGTTCGGCGCTGAGCCTGTCGCTGACCAAGGCCCTGGTCGAAGCCAACCGCGCCCGGTTCAACATCAAGAGCGCGGCGAACTCCGGCTCGCTGATCGAGGTGGTGTTCGCACCGGCGCTGGCGCAGGCTTAGCCTTCGCCACATCGTCGTCCCGGCGAAGGCCCGGGACGACCCGCGTTGAGAGAGCCCACAAGCACAAATCGCCCAAACAAAAGGGCACGGCGCTTGCGGCGCCGTGCCCTTCGCAGTCCTGTCGTCTGTCTCAGCTATAAATCTCGAACAGTCCCGCGCCGCCCTGGCCGCCGCCGATGCACATGGTCACGACGCCCCATTTGGCCTTGCGGCGCTTGCCTTCCTGGAGGATATGGCCGGTGAGACGTGCACCGGTCATGCCGAACGGGTGGCCGATCGCGATCGAGCCGCCGTTGACGTTGTACTTGTCGGGATCGATGCCGAGCTTGTCGCGCGAATAGAGACACTGGCTGGCGAAGGCTTCGTTGAGCTCCCACAGATCGATGTCGTCGATCTTCAGGCCATGACGCTTCAACAGCTTCGGCACGGCAAAGATCGGGCCGATGCCCATCTCGTCCGGCTCGCAACCCGCCGCCGCCCAGGCGACGAAGCGGCCCATGGGATTGAGGCCGCGCTTCTCCGCGTCCTTGGCTTCCATCAGCACCACGGCCGCGGCGCCGTCCGACAGCTGGCTGGCGTTGCCCGCCGTGACGAACTTGCCGGGACCCCTGACGGGCTCGAGCTTGGCGAGACCTTCCAGCGTGGTCTCGGGCCGGTTGCACTCGTCGCGGTCGACGACGTAATCGACGATCGACTCCGCTTTGGTCGCCTTGTCGACCACTTTCATCTTGGTCTTCATCGGAACGATCTCGTCCTTGAACTTGCCCGCCTGCTGCGCGGCGGCCATGCGGCGCTGCGATTCCAGCGAATACTCGTCCTGATATTCACGGCTGAGATTGTAGCGCTCGGCGACGATGTCGGCGGTGTCGATCATCGCCATGAAGATCGCCGGCGCCGTCTTGAGCAGCTCGGGATCGATCGATTCCTTCGGCGTGCCGCCGCCCGGCATCGAGATGCTCTCGACGCCGCCTGCGACGATGCAGTCGGAACCGTCCGAACGAATCGAGTTGGCGGCCATCGCGATGGTCTGGAGACCGGACGAGCAGAACCGGTTCACCGAGACGCCCCCGGTCGATTTCGGCATTCCTGCCAGCAGCGCGGCCTGGCGGCCGATGTTCGGCGCGCCATGAGCGCAATTGCCGAGATAGCAATCCTCGACATAGTCCTTCTCGACGCCGGCGCGGTCGACCGCGTGGTGGATGGCGTGGGCCGCGAGCGACATCGGCGGGGTGATGTTGAACCCGCCGCGGCCGGATTTCGCGAGGCCCGTGCGTGCATAGGAAACGATGACGGCTTCACGCATTGTTTTCTCCCTTTTCGAACGATTTTGAACGGAGCGTCGGTCGACGTCTTCTCGGCGCCATTGGTACACAATGTCCAGCGGTCGCGGGAGAAATAAAAACGCCGCCCTCGCGAGAGGGCGGCGTTGTTCCGCGGGTCGGAATATGTCGGCGTATCAGAACGTCAGCGCCTTGACCTGCTTGACCTGCGGCAGGGCCTGCACCTTGGCGAGCAGATCCGCCGGCACGGCACCGTCGACCTCGATCAGTGCGATGGCATCGGAGCCCGGCGCGACGCGGCCGAGATGGAAGGTCGCGATGTTGATCTTGGCATCGCCGAGCAGGCTCGCGAACTTGCCGATGAAGCCCGGCTTGTCCTCGTTGGTCACGTAGATCATCGACTTGCCAAATTCAGCGTCGACGCGGATGCCCTTGATGTCGACCAGGCGCGGCTTGCCGTCGGCATAGACCGTGCCCGAGACCGACCGCTCCTGCCGCTCGGTGGTGACCGTGACGGTGATCAGGCTTTCATAGTCGCTCTGGGCGGCGCGGACGATCTCGTCCACCACCATGCCGCGCTCCTTGGCGACGACGGGCGCGGAGACGACGTTGACCTCGCCCAGCATCGGCCGCAGCAGGCCGGACAGCACGGCGGAGGTGATCGCCTTGATCTTCATCTCGGCGACGTGGCCCTCATAGGTGATCTCCACCTTGAGGATGCCGCTCTCGGTCAGCTGTCCGGCGAACGAGCCGAGCTTTTCGGCGAGCGCGATGAACGGCTTCAGCTTCGGGGCCTCTTCCGCCGTGATCGAGGGGAAGTTGACGGCATTCGAGATCGCGCCGGTGAGCAGGTAATCCGACATCTGCTCGGCGACCTGAAGTGCGACGTTCTCCTGCGCCTCGGTGGTGGACGCGCCGAGATGCGGCGTGCAGATCACGTTGGGATGACCGAACAGCACGTTCGCGGTGGCGGGCTCCTCGACAAAGACGTCGAAGGCGGCACCTGCGATGTGCTTGGAATTCAAAGCGTCGACCACGGCCTGCTCGTCGACGAGGCCGCCGCGGGCGCAGTTGATCAGGCGCACGCCCTTCTTCATCTTGGCGATCGCGGATGCGTCGATGATGTTCTTGGTCTTCTCGGTCAGCGGGGTGTGCAGCGTGATGAAGTCGGCACGCTTCAAGAGATCGTCGAGCTCGACCTTCTCAACGCCGATGTCCCTGGCGCGTTCCGGCGACAGGAACGGATCGAACGCGATCACCTTCATGCGCAGGCCGAGCGCGCGGTCGGCGACGATCGAGCCGATGTTGCCGCAGCCGACGACGCCGAGCACCTTGCCGGTGATCTCGACGCCCATGAAGCGGTTCTTCTCCCATTTGCCGGCCTGGGTCGAAGCGTCCGCCTGCGGAATCTCGCGCGCCAGCGCCAGCATCAGGGTGATGGCGTGCTCGGCGGTCGTGATCGAATTGCCGAACGGCGTGTTCATCACGATGATGCCCTTGGCCGTGGCGGCGGGAATCTCGACGTTGTCGACGCCGATGCCGGCGCGGCCGATCACCTTGAGGTTGGTCGCCTTCTCGAGGATCTTCGCGGTCGCCTTGGTCGCCGAGCGGATCGCGAGGCCGTCGTAATTGCCGATGATCTCGGCGAGCTTGTCCTTGTCCTTGCCGAGGTTGGGCTGGAAGTCGACCTCGACACCGCGGTCTTTGAAGATCTGTACGGCGGCGGGAGAGAGCGCGTCGGAAATGAGAACTTTGGGTTTGGTCATGGGAATGTGTCCTCTGCCTTCCTCAAGGGAAGGGCCTTAGACCGGATTGGATGAATGTCTCGGAGCACTTCTCCCTCCCCCCGTTCTTACGGGGAGAAGCGAAGAAAGAAACCTACGCCGCCTTGGCGAGCGCGGCCTTGGTCTCGGCAAAAGCCCAGTCGATCCACTGGGTCAGCAGCGCGACATCGCTGGCCTCGACGGTGGCGCCGCACCAGATCCGCAGGCCGGCGGGCGCATCGCGGTAGTAGGCGAAGTCGTAGCCCGCGCCTTCCTTCTCGACCAGCGCCACCAGCTTCTTGGAGAAGTCGGCCTGCGCGTCCTCGGAGAGCGAGGTGATCGCGGGATCGGTGAACTTCAGGCACACCGAAGTGTTGGAGCGGATCGCGGCGTTCTTGGCGAGGAAGTCGATCCAGGGCGTCTTCGCCTTCCAGTCGGCGAGTACCTTGGTGTTGGCGTCGGCGCGCGCGATCAGCGCCTTCAGGCCGCCGATCGACTTGGCCCAGGTCAGCGCGTCGAGATAATCCTCGACGCAGAGCATCGACGGCGTGTTGATGGTCTCGCCGACGAAAATGCCTTCGTTGATCTTGCCGCCCTTGGTCATGCGGAAAATCTTCGGAAGCGGCCAGGCCGGCTTGTAGGTTTCGAGCCGCTCCACCGCGCGGGGCGACAGGATCAGCATGCCATGCGCGGCTTCGCCGCCGAGCGCCTTCTGCCAGGAGAAGGTGACGACGTCGAGCTTGGCCCAGTCGAGGGGTTGTGCGAACGCGGCCGAGGTGGCGTCGCAAATGGTCAGGCCTTCGCGGGTCGCGCTGATCCAGTCGGCGTTCGGCACGCGCACGCCCGAGGTGGTGCCGTTCCAGGTGAAGACGACGTCGGACTTCGGATCGACCTTGGAGAGATCCGGGAGTTCACCGTAAGCCGCGTTGAGCTTGGTGACGTCCTTGAGCTTCAATTCCTTGACGATGTCGCTGACCCAGCCCTCGCCGAAGGATTCCCAAGCGAGCGTGGTGACGGGCCGCGCACCCAGCATCGACCACAGTGCCATCTCGACCGCGCCGGTATCGGACGCCGGCACGATGCCGATGCGATAATCGGCGGGCACTTCGAGCACCTCGCGCGTCAAATCGATCGCGAGCTTGAGCTTGGTCTTGCCGACCTTCGCGCGATGCGAACGGCCGAGCGCTGCGTCCTTGAGGTTTTGGGCATTCCATCCGGGGCGCTTGGCGCAGGGGCCGGAGGAAAAATGCGGCACGTTCGGCCGCGAAGCGGGCTTCGCTACAGTCATCGTCTACCCTTCCAGATAGTAAGCCTCCCGTTGGGGGGAGGTGTCCCGCCGCGGCTGATACGGGAATCGGGAAGACCAGTCAAGGAAGTTCCGGGACCTCACGCGCGAATGATGGCGCCTCCGGTGCGATTTTAGGGGATTCGACCACGGCCAGCGCGTTCAACAAGTCCGTGGCATCGTTGATCAATTGCGCGGCGCGGCGCCGGCTGCCGACTTTCAAAATGCATTTGTCATTGGCCTGCACGACGTAGTCGTTGCCGACCTTGATCATCGAATAGCTTGTCATCGAAATCCCCGAACCGACCGAGCCCGGTTTCAGACGCTCGCGTAGCACCGTTCGTTCCTGGTTCCACGTGAACGTCGAACGGGTAGTTTATCAGCTCTTAACATGAACGTATGCGCGATCCGATTTCACTGATCGCGCAACGCTCATTGGCGTGCTGCGTCAAAAGCGGACAGTCATGCCGACGTGACTCGCCGTGAACCCAAGCCGCTTGTAGAAGCGCTGCGCATCTGTTCGCGTCTGATGCGTCAGCAGTTCGACGAGATTGCAGCCGCGCGCTTTCGCTTCCGTCATCGCCCATTGCGCCAATTGCTCGCCGATGCCGCGGCTGCGGCAATCGGAAGCAACGCGGACGTCTTCGAGCAAACCGCGCAAGCCGCCTTGCGAGCTGAGACCCGGCAGGATCGCGAGCTGCAGGCAGCCGACCACCCTGCCCTCGCTCTCGGCAACTACGAGCTGGATATTTTGATCGCGCTCGATCCGCGCGAATGCCTCGTAATAGGACGCAGGCAACGGGTCTTCCACGCGCTCGCGTGCGCTCCCGAGATGATCGTCGGCGAGCATCGCCACGATCGCAGCAACATCCTCACGGCGCGCGGGACGAATGGAAACGGATTCGGTGTTCATTGAGTTACTCCTGCCTCAGCGCGCCTAACGCACCTTGGGAAGCCCGAGAAAGGTCTCGGCTTCGCCGATCCAGCGGCGGATGGCGGCATAACGACCGAGATCGAAGCCGCCTTCATGCGCGACGCGCGTATAGGCAAGCAGCGAGACGTCGGCGAGCGAAACTGCATCGCCGGCGAAGAAGCGGCTTGCCGCCAGATGCTGCTCCATGCGATCGAGCGCCGCATAGCCGCGCTTGACCTTTTCAGGGTCGAGCTCGGAGGCGTCCCTGCCGAGATAGACGAGCTGGAAGCGGCACACCGCGATATAGGGCTCGTGGCTGTATTGTTCCCAGAACAGCCATTCGTCCATCTTCGCGGCAGTGAAGGCATCGCGCGGAATGAGCGCACTGTCGCGCGCGAGATAGCGGATGATGGCATTGGATTGCGCCAGCGTGCGACCTTCGTCGAAGGCCACCGTCGGCACCTGGCCGGCGCCATTCATCCTCAGGAATTGCGGCGTGCGGCTTTCGCCCTTGCGAGTGTCGATCTCGATCCACTGATAGGGCAGCGCGAGCTTATCGCAGACCCACTTCACCTTCAGACAATTGCCGGAATTGGTATCGCCGTAGATCCGCATCGCTGCCCCCGCGTTCGGCGACAGAGCATCAGGACGGAGGCGGCCTGTCAATCGGCGGCGCGCACGCGCGTCAGAACTTGTAGCCGAGACCGGCGCGGACGGTATTGATGCTGGTGTCGACCGATGACGTGAAGCGAACGTATTCCCACTCCGCCCGCAGAAACAGGCCTGCACACAGCATCGCATCGACACCAATACCGGTGGAGTAGCCATAGATCAGGTGACTATAGAGACCATCTGTGGCGGACAGATTGACATTGATTGTTTGAAAGGGCGCCGACTGGTTGAACTGAGTCCCGGTGATCTCGGCAGTCTTGGTGATGTTGGCTTGCCCAAGTGCAATGCCTCCGAACAGATAAGGCAAGAAAGAGCCGACGGCGTAGCCGCCGCGAATGCGGAGCGTTCCCATATCGGAGATCGCTATCGAGCTCGTGCTTTTGTACGTGATGTCGTCCAGAAAACTCAGAGGATCGACAAAGGAGCGCCCCATGGTGCCGGTCGCCGAGCCGCCGAACTTGCCATGTATGTAATTGACCTCGACGCCGAGCACGACATCGTCCCATTGCCCGTTGTAACCGGCGAAGGCGCCATAGCCATGACCATGTGATGACACCTTGCCGCCGCCCACTGGCCAGCTCGATACCTGTCCACCGGCTTCGATCGAAGTATTGGCAAGCAAGGCAGCCGCAACAGTTCTAGTAGAACCGGTGAAATTCATATCGGATGTCCCGTAGCTTCCCTGGGCGCCGATATAGCTTCCTTGCCAGTTGACGTTGGAGTTGCTCAAGCCGTCTGTGAAGCCGCCGCGCAGGATCGGCAGGTCAGAGAGATCAGCCGCGTGCGCCGCAGAGATCGTCCCCAACATCGCCGCCGCCAACAAAAGCCTACGCATCGAACGCTCCATCGAACTCGAACTTTCGCTCGTGATCATGGCTCGTTAACCTTAACCAATGGTTGCGTCGGAGCCTTTCGTCGCCGTTCGCCATGAAAAATACGCAAAGCAAAACGGCGCGGGATGATCCCGCGCCGTTAAGAAATCCTAACCGATCAGGCTGACGATCAGCCCTTGGTGACGAGCGGCGGCATGTAGGCCGGCGGGCTGTCGAGATTCCAGCGCACGCCGAGCTTCAGGTCGTGCGAGGTGATGTCCTTGAACTTGAAGACGTTGCCCGTGGTTCCCCCGGTGTAGGTCGACAAAACACCGGTTTGCCCCTCACCCATATCGACATAGCTATAGGCAAGTTCGAGGACGAGGTTGGGATTGACCTTGTATGCGAGACCCGCGTGGGCAGCCCACGCCAAGTTCCACTTCGAACCGGTCGGTGCGCTCGAGAAGCTCGCGGTCGAGAACGCAAGATCGTTGATGCCGGTGTCGGTGAAGTTCGAGATGGAGACGCGTGCGCCGCCAACGCCCGCGCCGATGAACGGCGTGATGCACCACCAGGTGCCCAGGTCGACATACGCGTTCGCCAACACCAGCCATTCGGACTTGGATGCACTGTAATTGTCGATCCCGCTGTAGGGCACGCCGCCCGCGGTTCCGGTGAAACGATCCGTTCCCTTGAAATTCGAATTGCCGCGATACTGCCCGGTCACGTCCGCGCGGAACCAATTGTTGAACCGGTAACCCGCGCCGAGCCCAAAGATGCCGGCCGTGTCGAACGACGCCTGCTGATTGAACGAGGTGAGCTGCGAATAGGCGGACTCGCGACCGTAGTGGAGATCGCTTGTCTTCTGATTGCTGAAGCCGACGTCGCCGCGCAGATACCAGCCACCGAAATCGGCGGGCGGAGCCGGGGGCGCGTACATCGGAGGGGGCGCCGCGATCGGCATGTCGGCGGCGAACGCCATCGATGAGATCAGGGTTGCCGCACCCGCGGCAAGGAGAGACTTAACGCTACGCATTGGCTTCGTCCTTTTGGCCGGTGAGGCAAATACGGCGCCTCACGTTCTGGAAACTCACGGCCCGGACGATGCCAGCAAATGTTTAAGCGCCACTTAACCCTAATTTTTAAGGTTGATTTTTTCTAACTGCACACGCGCGTGCGGCGCGAGCGTTGCAAAAATGCAGCGCAAATACGACGCCGTGGCCGCATTTCCTAACGATGTATGAAGCCGCGTTGCAGCAAGACAGGATATGTTAACGGGCGTGCCGCGGCAGCTTGGGCAGGAACACCGCAAGCAGGCCGATCGCCGGGAGGTAAGCGCAGACCTGGTAGACGAACGCGATCGAGGTGTGGTCGGCGAGCTTGCCGAGCACGGCGGCGCCCAAGCCGCCGATGCCGAAGGCGACACCGAAGAACACGCCGGAGATCATGCCGAAGCGATGCGGCACCAGCTCCTGCGCGAACACGATGATCGATGACGTCGTCGAGGAGATGATCAGGCCGATGATCACTGATAGCACCGCGCTCGCATAGAGCCCGGCATAGGGCAGCGCCAGCGTGAACGGCAGCGCCCCCAGGATCGAGATCCAGATCACGATCTTGCGGCCGAAGCGATCGCCCAGGGGACCACCGAGAAAAGCGCCGACCGCGTTCGCGGCGAGGAAAATGAAGAGATACATCTGCGCGGCTTGCGTCGACACGCCGAAGCGGTCGATCAGATAAAAGATGTAGTAGCTCGACAGGCTCGAGACGTAGAGCTGTTTCGAGAACAGCAGCGCGACCAGCACGAGGAGCGCAACGACGACGCGACGCGAGCTCGGCGCGTCGGGATGGGCTTGAGCGACCGCGGTCTTCTTCGCCTTGATCTGCGGTTCGTACCAGCGGCCGATGCGCCAGAGGATGAGGATCGCGAGGAAGGCGATCGAGGAGAACCAGGCGATGCTGCCCTGCCCGAACGGCACGACGATGAGCGCGGCGAGCACCGGTCCCATCGAGGTGCCAAAACTGCCGCCGAGCTGGAACACCGATTGCGCAAAACCGTAGCGGCCGCCGGAGGCGAGCCGCGCGATGCGCGCCGATTCCGGGTGAAACACCGCCGAGCCGAGGCCGACCAGCGCGGCGGCGACGAGGATGACGAGATATTGGTGGGCGGCACTGAGCAGCAACAGACCGAAGAAGGTCGAGGCCATGCCGATCGACAGCGAATAGGGCTGCGCCTTCTTGTCGGTGTAGTGGCCGACCACCGGCTGGAGCAGCGAGGCCGTGAACTGGAAGGCCAGCGTGATCATGCCGATCTGCGCGAAGTCGAGTGCGTAGGTGTCCTTCAGGATCGGATACACGGAAGCGATCAGCGACTGCATGGTGTCGTTGAGAAAGTGCGAGAAGCTGATGCCGGCAAGTACGACATAGGCCGGCCCTGCGGCACTTTTGGCGGCGGGCGCGACGTCGCTGACGATGACGGGCTCGGTCAGCGCTTCCTCTGAGACGACGACTGGCTTGTTCAATGGAGCATCCCGGCCGGCGCGGCAGATTGCCGCGACAAGCTAGTTACGCTGCGCGCGGCGAGCGATCCACCGCCAATCGTCGATGGCTGGGATGCGCTTCGCTCTTCCCGCCTGAGGGAGTTCGTAGCCCGGATGGAGCGCAGCGCAATCCGGGGCCGTTCGCCCGTTGCACGAATCCCGGATTTCGCTGCGCTCCATCCGGGCTACGATCGTGCTTCGCGATGCGCCTCAGGCCGCGGCCTGCCCGAGTGCGGAAACGATGGTGTCGACGACGTCCTCGACCAGGATGCGATCCTCGCCCTCGCCCATGACGCGGATCACCGGCTCGGTGCCGGAGGAGCGGATCAGCAGGCGGCCGTGGCCGTTGAGCCGCTGCTCGCCGTCGGAGATCGCCGATTTGACGTCGGAATTGTCGAGCGGCTTGCCGCCCTTGTGACGGACGTTCTTCAGAATCTGCGGCAGCGGATCGAAGCGGTGGCAGACTTCCGACACCGGCCGGCGCAGCTTCTGCACCACGGCAAGCACCTGCAATGCGGCCACGAAGCCGTCGCCGGTGGTGGCGTAGTCGGACAGGATGATGTGGCCGGACTGCTCGCCGCCGAGATTGTAGCCGCCGTTCAGCATCTGCTCGAGCACGTAGCGATCGCCGACCGGCGTGCGCACGAGATCGAGCCCCTGCGCATTGAGGAAGCGCTCGAGCCCGAGGTTCGACATCACGGTGGCGACGATGCCCGATCGCGACAGCCGGCCGTCTTCCTTCCAGCTCTGCGCGATCACCGCGAGCAGCTGGTCGCCATCGACGATGTGGCCGCGCTCGTCGACCAGGATGACGCGATCGGCGTCACCGTCGAGCGCGATGCCGATGTCGGCGCGCATCTCGCGCACCTTCTTCGACAGCGCTTCCGGCGAGGTGGAGCCGCATTCCTTGTTGATGTTGAAGCCGTCGGGCTCGACTCCGATCGCAATCACGTCGGCGCCCAGCTCCCACAGCGCTTCCGGTACCACCTTGTAGGCGGCGCCGTTGGCGCAATCGACCACGACGCGCAGGCCGTCGAGCGACAGATCGCGCGGCAGCGTGCGCTTGGCGAATTCGATGTAGCGATCATGCACGCCATCGATGCGGCGGGCGCGGCCGAGGCTGGCGCTCTGGGCAAGACGCTTGTCGATGGGCTCGTCGAGCAGCTGCTCGATCTGCTTCTCGACGTCGTCGGAGAGCTTGAAGCCCTGCGGGCCGAACAGCTTGATGCCGTTGTCCTCGAACAGGTTGTGCGACGCGGAGATCATCACGCCGAGATCGGCGCGCATCGACTTGGTCAGCATCGCGACCGCCGGTGTCGGCATCGGGCCGACCAGCAGCACATCCATGCCGACCGAGGTGAAGCCCGCAACCATGGCGTATTCGATCATGTAGCCGGACAAGCGGGTGTCCTTGCCGATCACGACCCTGTGGCGGTGGTCACCGCGCTGAAACGCCAGGCCTGCGGCTTGGCCGACCTTGAGCGCGAGCTCCGGCGTGATCAGCCCGTTGGCGCGGCCCCGGATCCCGTCCGTCCCGAAATATTTGCGGCTCATATCGTCCCCCACGCGACAACCAGGGATCCCAAGACAACCTGCGGGTGCCCTGGCGGGACCCGCATCCCTGATTTGCTGAGGTCTTATAAAGCCATCGCGGCTAACTTGGCTTCAAAAAATATGATGAATCATTACGGAACCGGACGTACCCCGGCCCCGATAACGCCTTGTTAACGTTATATTTCCGGTGAGGACGCCGGAACAGGGCGGAACCGCGCCTAGTCCGAGCGCTTCACATGGCCGTCCCCGCGGCTCGGCGCCGGCTGGGTGACATTGACGGGATCGGAGCCCGGAAAGGTCTCTTCCAGACCTTCTTCCAGCGCCTCCTCGAGATCATGCTTCTCCTTGATCTCCTCCGGCGTCGGTCCGGTGTGCGGCCTGGTCATGGCGCCCTCCTCCAAAAGATTTTCAAACGATTTGGCTGTGCATCCAACCATGCTAGATGACCCCTCGATCTTCCGATGCAAGAGTCTTCCAGTACAAGACTCTTGATAGAAGACGGGCCGGGGAAACGTTCATGAAGCACATCACCTGTATCGACGATCTTCGCACACTGCATCAGCGCCGCGTGCCGAAGGCGTTTTTCGATTATTGCGACCGCGGCTCCTACGCCGAGGAAACGCTGCGCGCCAACCGCGATGACATGCAGGCCATCAAGTTCCGCCAGCGCATCCTGGTCGACGTCTCCAAACGCGACACCGCGACCACGATCCTCGGCGAGCCCTCGACCATGCCGCTGATACTCGCGCCGGTAGGCCTGCTCGGCATGCAGCATGGCGATGGCGAGATCCATGCCTGCCGCGCCGCGCAAGCCGCCGGTATCCCGTTCACGCAGTCGACGATGTCGATCTGCTCGATCGAAGACATCGCGGCCAGTGTCGAGAAGCCGTTCTGGTTCCAGCTCTACGTGATGAAGGACCGCGGCTTCATCAAGGAACTGATCCAGCGCGCGATCGCGGCGAAATGCTCCGCGCTGGTGCTGACAGTCGATCTCCAGGTCATCGGCCAGCGCCACGCCGACATCAAGAACGGCATGACGGTTCCGCCGGAATGGTCGCTCTCGAAGCTGATCGACTTTGCCACCAAGCCGACCTGGGTGTCGGGCGTGCTCCGGGGCAAGCGCCGCACCTTCGGTAACATCGCCGGACATGTGAAGAACACCGGGGATCTCAATCGCCTCGCCGAGTGGACGGCGTCGCAGTTCGACACGTCGTTGAACTGGAAGGACGTCGAGTGGGTCCGCAGCATCTGGCCGGGCAAGCTGATCATCAAGGGCATTCTGGACGTCGAGGACGCGGAGGAAGCCGCCAAGACCGGCGCGCAGGCTCTCGTCGTATCGAACCACGGCGGCCGTCAGCTCGACGGCGCGCCGTCATCGATCGAGGTGCTGCCCGAGATCGCCGAGGCGGTCGGTGACAGGATGGAGATCATGTTCGACGGCGGCATCCGCTCCGGTCAAGACGTG
Organism: Bradyrhizobium sp. MI1.10; assembly: GCF_055811035.1. NCBI lineage: Bacteria > Pseudomonadati > Pseudomonadota > Alphaproteobacteria > Hyphomicrobiales > Nitrobacteraceae > Bradyrhizobium > Bradyrhizobium sp. MI1.10. The sequence continues at coordinate 67,063 of NZ_JBVVPN010000023.1, read as the reverse complement.
ATGCGCGCGCTCGCGCTCGGCGCAAAGTCCTGCATGATCGGCCGCGCTTACGCCTATGGCCTGGGCGCCGGCGGCCAGGCCGGCGTCGCCAAGGCGATCGACATCATCCAGAAGGAGCTGCTCACCACCATGGGCCTGTGCGGCGTCAACAGGATTGACGAGATCGACGAACATATCATTGCGATGTGAACCGCAGCGGCAGTGCTGTAGGGTGGGTTAGCTCTGCGGCTGCGCGAAGCGCGGTCGCTGAGCGTAACCCACCAACTTCGGTCCGCATTTGCGGAAGCATGGTGGGTTACGGCTTCGCCTAACCCACCCTACAAATCTCCGCTTGGCGCGCTCCTCACATCGGCGGCGTCACCCCATCGCGACCGACGTTCACCCGGTTGGCTTCCAGCGAACCATCGTCCTTCTTCACCGCGCCGAAAATGATCAGCTTGGCGCCGGGCTTGAGCTCGGATTTGTCGCTGGCGACGAAGGTGACGATCGGCGTGTCCGGAGGCACCACGACTTTCTTCTCGCCGTCCTTGTACTTGACCGTGATGTTCTGGCCATCGGTGCCCTTCACCGTCTGCGCCACGGTGGCGTTGGTCATGGTCGAGTTGGCGCGCGCGTCCCAGGGACGAAAACCTTCGGCCGCGCCGCGCTGGTTTTCGGGGAAGATGTGCACCGCGATCGCCTTCTGGGTGCCGTCGGGCTCGGGCAGGCCGGTGACGCCGATATAGGAGCCGTCCTTGATCTCCGACAACGACGTCTTCACCACCGCGAAGACGGCGACGTTGTCGGTCATGCGCACCTTCACGTCGCTGCCTTCGCGGGTCTTGATGCCGAGCGTGTTGCCGTCGACGCTCTCGATGGTGCCGCGGATCCGGACCGTCGGCGTCTGCTGCGCCAGGGCGGATGACGTGACGATGCAGGCGGCGAATGCGGCCGCGCCGACGCGTGATATCCAGCTTCTCTTCGACATGTTGTTAGTCTCCATTTACATTGGCGGCGTCAGGCCGTCGCGGCCGACGCTGACGCGGTTGGTTTCGAACGAGCCGTCCGGCAGCTGCTTCATGAAGGCGATCACCTTGGCGCCGGCCTTCAGATCGGATTTGTCGCCGGGCACGAAGGTCACCACCGGCGTATTGTCGGCGACGAACACCTTCTTCTCGCCGTCCTTGTACTTGACCAGCAGCGTATGGCCGTCATTGCCGACCACGCTCTCCGACACGGTCGCATTGGTCATGCTGGAGTTGGGCTTGAGGTCATAAGGTCGCGAGCCCTCGCCGGTGCCGCGCATGCTCTCCGGAAACACGTGGACCTCGACCGCGTTCGCGCCGCCGTCCGGTCCCGGCACGGTGGTGGCGCCGACGAAGGAGCCGGGCTTGATGTCGGCAAGTGAAATCCTGGTAATGCCTGACACGTTCACGTCGGAGGCGATGTGCAGCTTGACATCCTCGCCGCTGCGCGCCTTGACCTGCATCGTGTCGCCATTGACGCTTTCGATCGTGCCGCGGACGCGCGTCGGCACCGGCGCCCTTTGCGCAAGTGCCGAGAGGGTCGAGACGGCCACCATCGCGACGGCAATGAGCGGACGTGTGAAAGTTGCACGTTGAACAGACATGACGGTCTCCGATTGTCCCTATTGTCCCCTTACGGACATAGAACTCCGGAGGTTACGCGCTATTCTCTCAAGTCTTTGTGAGATCGGCCTCGACCAGCGCACGCAGCTCGGCCGTGACCTGCGGCCGCTGGCCGAACCACAGCTCGAAGCCGCGGACCGCCTGATGCAGCAGCATGCCGAGCCCGTCGGCGGTCTTCAGCCCGCGCGCCTTTGCGGCCGCGAGCAGCGGCGTCGCCAGCGGGACATAGACGAGATCGGCGATCACGGCGCCATCCGGCAGGCGCGCCACGTCAAGGTCGAGTGAAGGCTGACCGTGCATGCCGAGCGAGGTCGTGTTCACGAGAAGTCTTGCACGCGACAGGATGTCATCGATCCCGTCCCAGGCAACAGGATGCACCTTCGGCCCGAACTCGCGTGCAAGCATCTCGGCCCGGGCGATGGTGCGGTTGGCGAGATGCACGCGGCTGATGCCGCGTTCGAGCAACCCGAACACGATGGCGCGCGAGGAGCCGCCGGCGCCGAGCACCAGCGCCTCTTCGGCTGCGTCCCAGCCGGGCGCGCTGGCATCGAGATTGCCGATAAAGCCCTCGACGTCGGTGTTGGTCGAGCGCAGCTCGCCGTCCGCAAACCACAGCGTGTTGGCCGCACCGACCGCCCGCGCGCGGGCATCGGGCGTCGAGAGCTCAAGCACGCCCTCCTTGTGCGGGATGGTGACGTTGGCGCCGACGAAGCCGCGCAGCGACAGCCGCAGCACGAAGTCGCGCAAATTATCGGGTGGAACCGCCTCGATGACATAGCCGCCCTCGATCCCGAGCGTGCGCAGCCAGTAACGATGGATCAGCGGCGAGCGCGAATGCGCAGCCGGCCATCCGATCAGACAGGCTGCGGGAGCCTTGGTCACGGTCGTCCTCCCCTGGGTTCGTTTCGGAGGCGATCCATTTCGCGTCCCGCAGGCCCTGTCAAGCGCGCGGGCGTCTCGGGAGAGGCTCGGCGTCAGGTCGTGCCCGCCTCACCGGCCGCGGGGTGCGCCGCGCCGCCCTTGATGTCGGCGACCGCACGCGCGATGGTCTCGCGATAGCGGGCGCGTGGCGGCGTGACGCCATGGGTGAGCAGCGCGCGGCGAACCGTTGGCGATGCCCCCGTGATGAACAGCCGGATGCCCTGGCGGTGGGCCTTGGCGGCGACGCGGCCGAGCACGTTGGCCGCGGTCGAATCCAGGAACGGCACCGCGGCGAAATCGACCACGAATCCCTTGCGCTTGTCGGCGATGCCGTCGAGCACGCCGCCGATCGCCGAGGCTGCACCGAAAAAGAATGCGCCGGTGATGCGATAGACCAGCACGTCGCGATCGACCGCGAGGGCGGGGTCGTAGGGCACGCGCCCGCCATTATCGTCGTCGGGACGATCGGCGGCCACCAGCGGCGAACGTTCCTCGATGCCGGTCATTTCCGCCATGCGATGGATGAACAGGACCGCGCCAAGCGCGAAGCCGACCAAAATGCCTTCGGTCAGATCGCGGAAGATGGTGAGCAGGAAGGTTGCGAGCAGCACGACGGCATCGCCCCATGACGAGCGCAGCAGCGTCGCGAATTCGTGCTTCTCCGCCATGGTCCAGGCCACCACGACGAGCACAGCGGCGAGCGCGGCCAGCGGGATGTAGCTCGCGAGCGGCGCTGCGATCAGCATGAACAGCAGCAGGAAGACCGAATGCAGCATGCCCGCGAGCGGCCCCCGCGCGCCGGCGCGGATGTTGGTCGCGGTGCGCGCGATCAGCCCGGTGACGCAGATGCCGCCGAACAGCGCCGCGCCGACATTGGCGGCGCCTTGCGCCACCAGCTCGCAATTGGAGCGGTGACGGCGCCCGGTCATGCCGTCGGCCACCACCGCCGACAGCAGCGATTCGATGGCGGCGAGCAGCGCGAAGGAGATCGCATCCGGCAGCACGGCGGTCGCCTTCGCGAGCGAGAACGCAGGCAAGGCCGGCGAGGGCAGTTCGCGCGGAATGCCGCCGAAGCGCGAGCCGACGGTCTCGACCGGCAGCGACAGCACGGCACATGCGACCGCCGCGAGCACGACCGCGATCAGGATACCCGGCCAGGACGGCAGCCAGCGTCGCAGGCCCGCGATGATGGCAATGCTGACGATCGCGACCGCGACGGCCGACGGATTGACGGTGTGCAGGCCCCCGGCGAGCGCGACCAGTTTCGGAACGAACTCGCTCGGCTCCTTCGCGAGGAGCGTGATCCCGCCGAGATCGCGCAGCTGGCTGGCGAAGATGATGACGGCGATGCCGGCCGTGAAGCCGACCGTCACAGGATACGGAATGAACTTGATATAAGTGCCGACCCGCAGGAAGCCCGCAGCGATCAGGAACAGGCCCGCCATCAGCGTGGCCAGGATCACGCCATCAACCCCGTGACGGTCGGCGGTCGCCGCAACCAGCACAATGAAGGCGCCGGCGGGACCGCCGATCTGGAATCGGCTGCCGCCGAGCAGTGAGGCAATGAAGCCGCCGACGACGGCGGTGTAGAGTCCGCGGTCCGGCGTCACGCCCGAGGCGATCGCGATGGCCATCGACAGCGGCAGCGCGACGATCGCGACCGTGAGGCCCGCGAACACATCAGCGCGGAAATCCGCTAGGCCGTAGCCCTCGCGCCATACGGTGACGAGCTTTGGCAAATAGAGTTCGGTAAAGGTCGGCCGACGAAGCTGGTGCAGCTTGCCTGCGTGTTCGCCAGTGATGCTCATTTCAGCAAAATGCTCCGCTGCCCACAACGCTCCGATGCATCGTGCGGCCGCGTATCGGGGCGCGACGGTGCGTTAGTCAAGACTGCTTCCGAGCATGATCATTGCGGGATCATGCTCCCACCCGACGCGGCGGCCCCGGCTCCTTGAGCCGAACGCCGCGTCCGCCGCCTTCGCTGCGCACCTGTTCGCCGATCAGCTCGACGCCGGCCCGATCAAAGGCTTCGACCACCTTCATCAAGGTCTCGACCACGCCGCGGACGTTGCCGGTGCTCGCCTCCATCCGCTGAATGGTCGGCAGCGAAACGCCTGCGAGCTCCGCCAAGGCCCTCTGGTCAATGCCGAGCAGCGCGCGCGCTGCCCGCATCTGGAACGACGTGATCACCTTGGCCTCACGTTTCAGCCTTTATAAGTAATATCTGAAGCATGTACAATGATGTAAAATACATCATTCAAGGCCGTGCGCAAGCCCTTAACCTCTCCCCGCCTTTTCGCGGGGAGAGGTCGGATCGCCCCGGCGATGCGAAGCATCGTCCGGTGCGATCCGGATGAGGGGCAGGCCACGGTGGCGCTACCGGCGAATGTCCATCCGACTGGTCAAGTCTACGATTTAGATCGCACTCGCGGAGGCAGCCCCTCACCCCACCCTCTCCCCGTAAAGGACGGGCAGAGGGTGCGAGAGAGTGATGCGTCCCTTACTTCGGCAGACCGATCACGCCGCGTGTTGATGCGCGGCGATGATCTGGTCGGCGGCGCGCCCCGTGACTTCGGCCATGTGGTCGAACTGGCGGGTGAAGCTGCCGGCGCCTGCCGTGGCCGAGCGCAGTTCGACGATCAACTCGCCGATCTCGGCTTCCGGCATCATGGCGCGGACGCAGTCCCATCCGCTCCAGCCGTCGCGGGTGTCGAAGCCGAGGATCTGGCCGCGCCGTGCCGATAGGATTGCGTTGATCTTGGCGGTGGCGTCGGTCGGGCAGACGATCTCGACCACGTGGATCGGCTCCAGCAGCACCGACTGGCATTGCGGCAGGCCCTCGGTGAGCCCGACCCGCGCCGCCGTGCGGAAGGCGAGGTCGGAGGAATCGACGCTGTGATAGGAGCCGTCGGTCAGCGTCACCTGCAAATCGGTGACCGGGAAACCGAGCGGGCCGCGGGCGAGCCCGTCGACGACGCCCTCTTCCACCGCGCCGATGTAGTTGCGCGGCACCGCGCCGCCGACCACCTTCTCGGCGAACTTGAAGCCCTCGCCGCGCGGCAGCGGCCTGATGTCGAGCACGACGTCACCGAACTGGCCATGCCCGCCGGACTGTTTCTTGTGGCGGCCGCGCTGGACGATCGGCTTGCGGATGGTTTCCTGATAGCCGATCGCAGGCGGATGCGAGGCGACCTTGACGCCGAAACGATCGCGCAGCCGCTCGCTCGCGACGCGCAAGTGCATCTCGCCCTGACCCCACAGCACGGTGTCGTGGGTCTGGGCGTTCATCACGAAGACGAGCGAGGGATCCTCCTCGTGCAGCCGCATCAGCGCCTGGCCGAGCTTGACATCGTCCTTGCGGTCGGTGGCCGCAACCGAGATCGCGAGCACCGGCGGAGTGGGCTCGCTGGCGGCAAGCGCTGCCGGCGGGGTCTTGCCGTTCGAAACCGTGTCGCCGGTCTTGATCGGGTCGAGCTTAGCGAGCGCCACCGTGTCGCCGGCTTCCGCCGCGGCACGCTTGGTGTCGTAGGCCCCGGTGACGGCGAGGATGCCGGAGATGCGGCTGACCCCGCCGGAGGAGGATTGCAGCGTAGCACCGTCGTCGAGATGGCCCGCGAGCATCCGCGTCAGCGAGAGCTTGCCGCCGTGCTGCGAATGCAGAGTCTTGAAGACGAAGCCGAGGACGTCTCTGGTCTCGGGAACGCCGAGACGCTTTGCGGTCTCCGCGATACCGGGCGCCTCGTGGCGCAGCGCTTTCATCAAACGCAGCACGCCGTTTTCGCGTGCGGCGGCGCCCAGCAGCACGGGGCAGATCAGCCCGTCGCGCAATTCGCGCGCGAGATCGTCGAACACGGCGTCGCGCGGCGGCTGGATGTCCTCGAGCAGCTGCTCCATCAGCGCATCGTCATGATCGGCGAGCTTCTCCAGCATCGAGAAGCGGGCCTCCTTCTCGCGATCGAGATCGCCGCCTTGGAGCGCGACGACTTCGGAGGCCTTGTGCTCGCGGTAAATGAACGCACGCTCCAGCGCGAGATCGACGAAGCCCTCGATCAGCTCGTCCTTCCAGATCGGGATCTGGCGCAGCACCAGCGGCACGCGCGAGGCGGGCTGGAGTATCTCGAGCGTCTCGCGGATGCGCTTGTTGGCGCGGTCGATCTTGTTGAGGAACAGGAAACGCGGGATCTTCAGTTCTTCCAGCTCGCGCAGAATGATCTGAAGCTGCGGCAGCTTCTTCTCGTCGGCTTCGCAGACCACGATTGCGGCATCGACCGCGGGCAGCGCGGCGCGCATGTCGTGGGCAAATTCGACGGAACCGGGACAATCGAGGAAGGTGTAGCTGTCGCCCATGAAACTCGTGGTGACGGCAGTCAGCCCGACGGTCATCTTGTGATGACGGGCCTCTGGCGCGGCGTCGCCGACGGAGGTTCCGGCGTCGACGCTGCCGGCGCGCGGGATTGCGCCGGTTCGCGCCAGGATGGCTTCGAGAAGTGTGGTTTTACCGCTTTGGAAAGGGCCCACCAGCGCGATGCACCGTGGACCTCGGGGACTTCTGACGTCTTGTCCCATTCGCCGCCTCCTTGGTGTGGAGCTCGGCCCATGATTGGGTCGGCAAACGCCGATGCTCTGCCCGTCCCCGAGATTTGGCAAGCATCAAACGTCGCTGCGGTGCGTCGTTGCCGGAATCGCGTCGGAGCGACGCGATTCGCACACGGGAGTTGTCAACGGCCCGGGTGGAGTTCCAGACTCTCGAGGCCGGCGGCGACGTTGAGGCCGACCTGGCCCTGCACGCTGAGTGGCTGGAGCGCGATCGAATTATTGGAGCCGCCGACCAGCACGTTGCCGCCGAGGCCGACGCCGACCGATGCGCTGCCCTGCGCACCGGCGTAGGTGCCGGCGAGGTCGCCCGGGCCGAGCCGGTTCACCGGCGCGAACACGCCCCAGGCGAGTGCCGTTTCCTGGGTGATGCCGAGGTCGAGGCCCACCTTGCGGATCGTCGCGACGTAACGGTCGTCCGGCAAACCATCGACGCGCAGCACGCAGCCGAGATTGGTTACCGATCCCACGATGAAGCCTACGCTGGCGCCGCCGCGGCATTCGAGCACGCCCACCTGCACCATCCGGGACTGCGCGCTGGCGCCCGCAACGGAGGCAACGAAGCTCGCAACGGCAAGCCCGGCGAGGAGGAGTGAACGGCGCATGAATATCTCCGGCGATGAATGTGATGCGAGCAGAGAGAGCGCCCCACCCGTGATGCGCGATGGTCTATGCCACAATAGTTTTGGCGGTGCCAGATCGAACGCGTCTAAAAGCGAGTTCGCGGAGAGAGCCCCTCACCCCACCCTCTCCCCGTAAGAACGGGGCGAGGGAGTGCACGAGCAGTGTGTCCCTCACTTCATGGGCCCATCGAACTTCAACGGGACGCCGCGAGCGCCCTTAACCTCTCCCCGCTCTTTGCGGGGAGAGGTGGGGGGGGGGGGGGGGGGGGGGGGGGGGGGGCCCCCCCGCCGGGGGGGGGGGGGGGGGCGCCGCGGCCCCCCCGCCCGCCCCCCCCCCCCCCCCGCCCGCCGCCCCCCCAAAAAAA